>PBOD01000068.1 GCA_002724215.1 Gemmatimonadota bacterium
GGGGCTGATTATCTACGTGTCGAGCGGCTGCGTGCAGAAGCCAGATGTCTCGGGGGTGTCATACCAGGCGACCAAACACGGCATGGTGGGTCTGGCGCATGGCACCTTCCAGGAGGAAAAGGAAAATGGCGTGCGCACCTGCGTGATCTTTCCGGGCCTGACCGATACGCCGCTGGTACTCAAGCGGCCGGTGCCGACGCCGCCCGAGGTGGTGGCGCAGGCCTTGCAGCCGCAGGATGTGGCCGACGCGTGTCTGTTCGTGGCGGCGCTGCCCGACCGGGCCTACGTACCCGAACTGGTGTTGTTGCCGGCGGGGCTTTCCTAACAGGGGGATGTATGAGCGATACGCATAGAGTTTCGGATTGTTTTGGCCAGCCGCCCGAAAACCACGGTCATCCGGGCAGTATTTCGCGAGTGATTATGGGACCTGGCGCCCGCCGCGACGACCGGCCCGCCGCGCTCGATACCGAGCGGCTGGTCATCCACACCAATGAGTACGAGCCCGGCGGGCTGTCCGGCGATGGCCACGCCCATCCCGACCAGGAGCAGGCCTTTTACATCTTAGAGGGCGATATCGAAGTGGAAGTCGGTGATGAGACCTATCGCCTGGGTCCGGGCGACTGCGTACTCTTGCCGCGCAATATATTCCACAAGCACCGCAATATCGGCGACAAACCGCTGAAGTTCCTCTTTATCAGCGCGATGTTGGGCGAGAGTAAAGCGGCGGATGGCTAGGTGGTTAGCTGGTGGGAATGGCGCGCAGGTGGAGGGTGACGCCAGTGCCGATGGCCGCCAGCAGGACCCATAGCCACGGCATGCCGGCGACGAAGAAGGCCGACAGCGCCAGAGTGCACCACAGGCTGCAGAGTGAGACATACTTGACCCGGCACGGGATGCTGAGCCCGGCGCGGTAATTGCGCAAATAGTCGCCGAAGAAGCGATCGTACAGCAGCGTTTTTAACTTGTATTCTATTCCTACGCGGTAGCATCTGCCGCGAAAGGCCGCGATATTGCTCGGGCTGGCGGCAAAAGGCGATGTGCGGCAGACTCAGCCATTGGTCTGGAAAAAGCGCGGATCGCCCGAGCGGTCGCCCAGCCACTTGAAATCCAGTACCCGGAAGTAGTCGTCGCCGCGCCCCTGTTCTCGCCACAGCGCGATCTCCTCGCGGTGTCCCAGCCGTTTCATCATCGCCCACTCGCTGATGCGGTAGACGCGCGAGTAGGTATCCCAGAAGGTCAAGCCGTCGGCGCCGAGGTCGTAGAGGGTCTGCGCCGAGTAGAGCGCGGCGGCGGGCGGTTGGCGGCGTGGATAGAGGTCGGGATAGAGCTTGACGGGGGTATCTTTAACCAGAGCGGCGAGCGGGGGTAGCCAGTCAGCGGCGCTCTTGGCAAAGGTGGGATGCGGCATCAGATAGTCGATCAGGCCTTCGGCGACCAGTGTTTCCACATCGATGCCCCAGCGCAGATTGCTCTCGTGGGTGGTGTTGGTATTGTAGGCGGCTGGCACGGGCTAGGGCGGTGGCGGGTTGGCATGGGGACAGGTCGGAGAGGATGGGCATGGCTATTTACTAGGACGTAGCGGGCAGTGTGTCAAGGGGCGCCGTTGACAGGGCGGGGCACCCGGGCTAGACTAGGGGCAACTTTACTGCGAGGAAAATTATGGCACGGGAAATTAAAGCCCTGCTCGACGAAGAGATTGCCCAATACGCGGCGCGAAACCCCGAGTCGCGCGCGATGTTTGAGCGGGCCAAACAGTCGCTGCCGGGAGGCAATACGCGCACGGGCGTGCATATCGACCCCTTCCCCATTTATGCCGATTACGGTGCGGGGACGTACCTATATGATATAGACGGGCACCAGTTGCTCGATTTCGTCAACAACAACACGGCGCTGCCACTGGGACACGCGCATCCAGAGATTGTTGCGGCACTGCAGGAGGCGGTGGCGCGGGGCACGGGTTTTTCCCGGCCACTGGCGCTGGAGGTGGAGATGGCGGAGCTGTTGCGAGCGCGGATGCCGACGCTGGAGAAGGTGCGCTTCTGTTCGTCGGGGACCGAGGCGGTGCTCAACGCCCTGCGGGTGGCCCGCGCATTTACCGGTCGCAGCAAGATCGCCAAGTTCGAGGGCGCCTACCACGGCATCGACGACAGCGCGCTGGTGAGTTATCTGCCGCCCGTGGGGCCGGAGTTGGGGCCGGAGCGCACACCGCAGGGCGTGGCGTCGTCGGCAGGGCTGATGGCGCATACGCTGGCGGAGACGGTCGTATTGCCCTTCAACGATGCCGAGGCCTGCGGCGAAATTATCGCGGCACACGGTGCGGAACTGGCAGCGGTGATCGTCGATCCGCTATCGACGGCGGCCGGGTTGGCGCTGCCCGAGGATGGTTTTTTGGCCAGACTACGCGAATTGACCGATCGCGTCGGGGCGCTTTTGATCTTCGACGAGATCGTCAGCTTTCGCCTCGGGCCGGCTGGGACGCACGGCGAGTACGGGGTGTGCCCCGATCTGGTCTGTTTCGGCAAGGTGATCTCCGGGGGCACGCCGGGTGCGGTGTTCGGCGGGCGCGCCGATGCGATGGACCTCTACGACCCGGCGGGTGGGCCGCAGATACAGCAGTCGGGGACCTTCAATGCCAATCCGATCGCGATGGTCGCGGGGCTGAAGACGCTGCAGTTGCTGACCGGCCCGGCCTACGAGCAGATGCGGGGCATGGCGCAAAGAGCGGCGACCGGGCTGGAGGCGGCCTTTGCTACAGCGGGGATCGCGGCCAGGGTTTTGGTGGCCGGGTCGATGTTTCGAATCTACTTCCTCGAGGAGTTGCCGCGCAATTTTCGCCAGGCATCGCGCGACGACGCGCAGCTGCAGCGCTGGTTGTTCTTCGCGCTGCTCAACCGGGGGATTTATACCCGGGTCGGCGGCAATGCCTCGCTGGTTACCCAGGAGCAACACGTGGACGAACTGGTGGCGACGGTGGGCGCTTGTTTGCAGACTTTGTGAACTACTCATAGAAGGAAGAATATGCTCTACACTTTATTGGCAGTACTGTTCTTTGCTGGTTCGACTGGCGCGCAAGAAGCCGTCGAATCCGCGGAGCACGCCTTCCGCGTCGAGCTCTTCGCCGAGGGTTTCGGCGTGCCGTGGGGCATGGCTTTCCTACCCGATGGGAGGTTGCTGGTAACCGAGCGCGAGGGCAGCTTGCGCATCGTCGGCAAGGATGGCTCGGTCTCGGCACCGGTGTCGGGGGTGCCCGAGGTCCACGCGCGCGGCCAGGGCGGATTGATGGATGTGGCGCTGCATCCCGACTACGCGCAGAACCGCCTGGTCTATCTGTCGTATTCCGACCCACTGAGGGGGCCGGTGGGTGGGGTGCTGGGCTATACGGCGATCGCGCGCGGCAAATTGCAGGGGCGCGGCCTGGTCAATGTCGAGGTGATCTACCGGGTGCCGGAGCGCTTTTACACCCCGCACGCACACCACTACGGCTCGCGCTTTGCCTTTGACCGCGAGGGCTATCTGTACTTCACTATCGGCGACCGCGGCCAGCGGGCGCTGGCGCAGAGCGTCGAATTGCCCAATGGCAAAGTCCACCGCCTGCACGACGACGGCCGGGTGCCCGAGGACAATCCCTTCGTCGGCCAGCAGGACGCGATCGAGTCGATCTGGTCCTACGGCCACCGCAATCAGCAGGGGCTGGCGCGGCACCCGGAGACGGGCCAGTTGTGGGCGGCCGAGCACGGCCCCAAGGGCGGCGACGAGCTCAATCACATCCGCAAGGGCCGCAACTACGGCTGGCCGGCGATCACTTATGGCACCAACTACAATGGCACCCCCATTACCGATAAGACCCACGCCGAGGGCATGGAGCAGCCGCAGACTTACTGGGTGCCCTCGCTGGGGGTGTGCGGGATCGATTTCTACAGCGGCGACGCCTTTCCCAACTGGCAAAACGACCTCTTCGTGACTTCGCTGAGTTTCAACCGCTTGCACCGGGTGCGGCTGGATGGCATGGCGGTGGTGCACGACGAGATGGTCTACCAGGCCGAGTCGCGGGTGCGCGACGTGCAGACGGGACCCGACGGCGCGGTTTACGTGGCCCTGGAAGAGCCGGGGCGGATCGTGCGGCTGGTGCCGGCGCAGTAGCCATGCAACTGTCTGTCGAGCAGCTCGATCAATACAATCGCCTGGGCTATGTGGTGGTGCCCTGTCCCTTTCCGGCGCAGTTGACCGAGGATTGCCTGCGCGCGGTGGAAAAGGTGGCGGTGGATGCGGATGCCAATAGCGGTGACACGAGGAAGAACCACTTCCGGCTCGAACCGCAGATCGAGGGCTCTTACTGGAGCGCGCTCGACCACTCGCTGCCTTTCTTAAAGATCGAATTGCACCCCGAGATCATAGAAATCGCGCGGCAATTAATCGGCGCGGAGGATATCTACTTCCGCAACGGCGGGATCAATGAACTGGCGCCGGGGCGCGGCTTTTTATGGCACCGCGACTCGGGCGGTGTCTACACCGAGTTTATGCACTACTTTTCCGGTGCCGATGAGGGCAGCGGTTGCCTGCGAGTGGTGCCGGGCAGCCACAAGGGCGACGTCGAAGCCTTGAACGCCGAGGTGCAAAAGCGACGCCGGTTGCGTGGCGACTCCGAGCCGGCCCAGATGGAAGGGCCGCCGGATGTGGCGCTCGAGGGTGAGGTGTCGCTGGCATTGGGCCCGAATGACCTGCTGGTGCGCAGTTCGCGGCTATTCCACGCCACGTGGAAAAACGAGTCGGAGACGGGCCGGNTGATGCACCACTGGCTCTTCCGCGAGCCGGAGGCCGACAANCACCGCTTCCGCTTNGAGGANTATCTAAGCGCTGAATTGGTGGCNGAACTGAGCGACGAGCAGCGGCGGGTATTGTGGTTGGANCGGGATTTCGCGCTGGATGCGAGATATGCTACAGAGCGCGAGCGCGAGTTGGGCAGGGTGCGCTGGTCGACGGTCTTTTAGGCCGCTGTATAGCCCCCGTCCACGGGGAAGGCGTGGCCGGTGACGAACGACGCGGCGTCGGAGCAGAGCCAGACCACCGCTTCGGCCAATTCTTCGGGGCGCCCCAGGCGGCCGATGGGCTGGGCGTCGAGGTAGAGCTTCTCGCGCTCGGGCCGCTCGGCGATCACCTTTTCGACTAAAGGCGTTTCGAAAACCCCCGGACAGACGGCGTTGACGCGGATGTTTTGCTGTGCGTACTCGAGCGCGGCGGTCCTGGTCAGGCCGACCACCCCGTGCTTGCCGGCGACATAGGGCGACGAGCCGACCAGCCCGACCAACCCGGCTATGGAGGCGGTGTTGACGACGGCGCCGCCGCCCTGCTTGAGCATCTGCTTGATTTCGTATTTCATGCACAGCCAGACGCCCTTGAGATCGACGGCGATCACCCGGTCCCAATCCTCTTCTTCGTAGTCGATTGTCGCGGTGCCGACCCGGCCCGGGATGCCGGCGTTGTTGAAGGCGCAGTCGAGGCGACCGTAGCGCGCGACCGCCGCGGCGACCATGGCCTCGACGGTGGCGGCGGCGGTAACATCCATCTGGAAGGCGCTGGCGCGATCGGCGGCGACCAGCCCGACGGTTTCTTGCGCGGCGTCTGCGCGGATATCGGCGACCAATACTTGCGCCCCCTCGCGGACCAGCGCCTGCACCGCGGCGCGGCCGAGCCCCGAGCCGCCGCCGGTGACCAGTGCGATCTTGTCTTCTACGCGGCCGCTCACAGCGTGCGCTCTAGGCCCATCAGCGCTGCGTACAGGGCCTGGACGGTGGGCAGGGCCACCCCGCGCGCTGTGGCGTCTTCGAGCATCGGGCCGATGCAGGCGCTGAATTCGGTGGGCTGGCCGCGGAGGATGTCCTGGCAGGCCGAGTGGGTGGACTGGCTACCGGCCAGCGGCGAGTGCATCACCTTGTCGATGGCCTCGGCCTCGGAGCCCTCATTCCACGCGGCGATGTGGTAAGGCCCCAGGTTGGTGAGCGGGATGTCGCGCGCCCGGGCCAGGGCGCTGAGCTCGCGGACCATGCCGACATAGCCGGTGGCCATTTGCGGGTCGGAGAGGATGGCGGCGTTGTTCTGGCGCGCCAAAGTCGCGTAGAGACCGATGGGGATCCAGCCGACCATCTTGGTCCAGGTCGCGGCGAGGATGGCGGCGCTGGCTTGGGTGTTGAGTCCGGCGGCATTGCACAGATCGACGAGATAGTCAACCCGTGCCGACGGCGAGCCGTCGAGCTCGCCGAACTGGGTGACGCCATCGTAGGTCCAGGTGATCCGCCCCGGTTCGGGCCGCTCACCGGCGACGACGGCCACGCCGCCGATGACCCTGTCGCGGCCGAAGGCCTCGACCAGCGACTCGTCCTTGACCGTGCCATTCTGCAGCGAGACGGCGAAGTCGCGGACCTCGATATGGGCGGTGGCCGCGAGGACTGCGGCGGTGTCTTGGGCTTTGACGACGTATATCAGCGCATCACAGGCTGTGACTGCGGTGGGGTCGTCGACAGCGGCGATGTGGGCGACGCCCTCCTTTTGCCCGGTGATTGTGAGGCCGGAAGCGCGGATGGCGTCGATGTGCGCCCCGGGGCGGCCGACGACAGTGACCGCGCATTGACCCGTTAGCCCCAACAGGGCGGCGAAGGTGCCGCCGAGACCACCGGGGCCGACGATGACGATTTCTTTCACGACGCGTCTCCTTGGCTTGCCCGCATATGCGCAGCGATCTGGTCAGCGAAGCGGATGGCGCTATTGTCCTCCGGCGTGTAGCCGATGACCTTGCGGGCGTTGACGATGCTCCAGAAGGCATGGTCGTTGCCCGATATCCCGTAGAAAATCTGGAAGGGGACGCCGCGTTCGTCGCGGATATCCTCGGCTTCGATACTCTTGATCACGAGTTGGCTCAAATCGCGCTGGCTGATATAGGCGCCGAGGGCGCGTCGCACGCAGGTCAGGTCGCCGGGGGCACAGCGCTCGACGTCGGTTTCGCGGGGACCGCCGATGCGGATCTGCACGTTGGGCAGCGGGCGGCCCTGTACTTTGCCGACGGCGAAGACGAATCCGAGGTGCTCGTAGGCTTCCTTGGCCCAGCCGTAGTAGTTGTCGGAGAGGGCGCGTCCGTCTGGATCGACGGTGTCGTAGGCGCCGTCGAGGATGAGCGGCTCGTAGTAGTCGGCGGCGTGGTTGGAACTGGCGACGACCACCCGACCGATATCTTCCTCCAACGCCGTCTGGTAGACATTGTACGCCATTGCGACATTGGCCAATTCGGGTTTGAAGCCCTGTTGCGGATTGGGGCTGCCGACGAAGGCCATGTGGACGATGGCGTCGGCGCCGGCGAAGTGGGTGCGGTAGGCATCGCGGTCGTCGGCGCTGAGGTCGGCGATCTGGATATCGGGAATTTTCTCGCCGTGGCGGTTTTCGCCGCGGATATCGAGCGGCACTAGGTCGTAGCGCTCGCGCAGAGCGGGGAGGACGAGCCCGGCGATGGTGCCGGAGGCACCGGTGAGGACGATTTTTTTGCGGTTGGGCATCGGATATCTTCTACTGGCGGACGGGGTCAATGGCCGCTGCGATCCTCTATCGGGTAGCGCAGTGGATAATGGGTGTGGTCAATATCCAGAATTTCGTGTGCCATGCCAAGTGGACCGCTGGCACTGGAGTTGCGCGGCGGGCTGCTGCAGGCATCGGATAATGACACCATTGTCGGGGCCGCGCGCCGCCCATCTTGCGCCGGGTGCTGCCGTTGGCTCCGCGAGGATCGGGGCGTATCTGACCTAGAAGTTGAGTCGGGACGGCTGGAGGCTTAATATACCTCTTCCGAGAGTGGTATATTAGGCTGCGATAGTAGTACTTGATAAAAGCGATCTTGCATTTGTAGTCGATGGGATTATAGATATGACTGAGGTACTCTACGATGTGATTGTGGCAAAGGATGTGATGGTGCCGATGCGGGACGGGGTCGAGTTGGCGACGGATCTGTACTTTCCGGCGCAAGATGGCAAGAAGGCGGAAGGAAAGTTTCCAGCGGTCTTTCATCGCACGCCCTACGACAAAAGTGATGTCGAGCGCAACGGGGGCTACGGGCGTTTCTTTGCGCAGCGCGGCTACGTGGCGGTCTATCAGGACTGCCGGGGAACATTTCGCTCTGGGGGGGATGTTAATTTTCTGATTCCAGAGGCGGAGGACGGCTACGACGCGCTGATGTGGATCGATCAGCAGGCGTGGAGCGACGGGCAGGTGGGGTCGTGGGGGACGTCGTGGTCGGGGTGGACGCAGACGGCCATGGCAGCGCTGGGGCCGCCGAATCTCAAGGCGATGGTGCCCAATATGAGCGGGTCGGACGCCCACGAATCGTCGGTCCGGCAGGGGGGCGCGCTGGAGCTGCGCTTTCTGGCGTGGGCGTTCTGGCACTCGGCGGCCAATACGCAAGAGAAACTCAAGGCTGATCCGGCGGTCGATGGGGCGCTGAATTTGGGGGCGGCGAGTTTTGCCGATTGGCTGACGCGGATGCCGCTGCGCAAGGGGCAGACCCAGCTCAAGGTGGTGCCGCCCTACGAAAAGTGGGCGTTCGATCTGCTGACCCGGGCCGATTACGACGACTACTGGCAACACCCCAGCTACGCGCCGGCGCTGTTCTGGGACGACTTTCCCAATGTGCCGACGCTGATTATCGGCGGCTGGTACGATTCGTACACGCGCTCGACCTGCAACAACTACATCGGCCTGTCCGCGCGCCAAAAGGGGCCGGTGCGGATGTTGATGGGGCCGTGGACGCATGGTTCGAATACGCTGGAACTCAGCTATGCGGGCGATGTGGAATTCGGGGCAGATGCGGCACTGGACAGTTTCCGCGATTTGCATCTGCGTTATTTTGACTCGGCGCTCAAAGGGCGCGATACGGGCGAGGCAGACGCGCCGCCGGTGCGGATCTTCATCATGGGTGGCGGTGGCGGCTACCGCACCAGCGGCGGGCGGCTGTTCCACGGTGGCCGCTGGCGCGACGAGGAGACCTGGCCGCTGGCGCGGACGCAGTATACTAAATACTACCTGCACGGAGATGGCATGCTGGCGCTGCAGGGGCCAGCCGCCGACGGCGGCGACACGGTCTATCGCTTCGATCCGGCCAATCCCGTGCCCTCGATAGGCGGCAATGTCTCGTCGCTATCGGCCATCGGCCCGCTGCCGCGCGGGGTGCCCGATTCGATGCACGCGCCGTGGCGGGCGCGGGTGCAGCAGATTATGGAACCGGGCGGGTTCGACCAGACCGAGGGGCCGCAGTTCTACGGTTGCAAACCGCCCTATTTGCCGCTGGGCTCGCGGCCTGACGTGCTGGTCTTCGAGACCGCGCCGCTGGCGGAGGACGTGGAAGTCACCGGGCCGATCGAAGTCGAATTGTGGGTGTCTTCGACGGCGCCAGACACCGACTTCACCGCCAAGCTGATCGATGTCTACCCGCCGAGCGAGTGGTATCCCGAGGGCTATGCGCTCAATCTGAGCGATAGCATCGCGCGGCTGCGCTACCGCAACGGGCGCGAGCGCGGCGAGATGCTGTCGCCGGGCGAGGTGGCAAAGCTGGTCATTACGCTCTATCCGACGAGCAATCTATTTGTCGCCGGCCACCGGATTCGCCTCGATATCTCCAGCTCCAATTTTCCGCGCTTCGACGTCAATCCCAATACCGGCGACCCGATCGGTCGCGAGAGGCGGCGGGCGGGGGCCGACAACAGGGTGTGCCACGACGCGGCGCGGCCTTCGCATATCGTATTGCCGATCGTGCCGGCATGATGAAGTTGAGCTTGATGGCGGCCTTTTTCGATACGGCCGACGATGCGGACCGCCATACGCCGCTGGCCGACGCGATCGCTGCACGCTGGACCGACGGGGAAGCCAGCGTCGAACACCGCCGCTCGAGCGCGAACTTCGTCTTCGCCGTCGCCGACGAATACATTTTGCGCTTCAACCACGAGAGCGAGCGGGATCCGGAATACATAGAGGCCGAGCTCGATTGTATCGAGTACCTCGCCGCACAGGGGCAATCGGTCGCGCCGTCGGTGCGATCGCGGACGGGGAATCGCATCGAACGGGTCGAAAATGCGCTGGGTGTCTTCCACGCGGTGCTTTTTCCAGCACTGCCCGGGCGCCAGCGGTCAATCGACGATCTGGACGAGACCGATTTCGCGCGCTGGGGACAGGCGCTGGGCGAGTTGCACGCGGCGAGTTTGGATCTCGACGTCGAGCGGCCGAGCTGGGCTGAGCACCTGGCGGATATGCGCGGTCTCATTCCTCTGGACGAGAGCGGCGCGCACGGCGAATTGGACTACATCGCGCGCGAGCTCGAGGACTTCGGCGGCGGGCCGGATGAGTTCGGTTTGGTCCACTTCGACTTCGAAATGGACAATGTACTGTGGGCTGACGATGGGCGCCTCGGCATCATCGACTTCGATGATAGCGCCTACTATCCCTTCGTCGCCGACATCGCCCTGGCGCTACGCGATCTCTACGACGACGCCATAGCGCATATCGATTTGGCCGACGAGCGCCTGCAGACCTTCGTCGCTGGATACCGCCAGGCCAAGTCGCTGAGCGACGAAGCGCTGCGGCAGTTGCCGCTCTTCGCGCGTCTGGGCAACCTGATGGTATTTGCGCGACAGATCTGGGCCCTGGGTGATGGGCCGGAGCGCGAGGAGCCACAGTGGACGACGCAGTTGCGTCAGGCGCTGGCGGCGGACCACGCCAGGAGCCGCCACGATTTCGCAGAGAATCCGCTGCGGCTGTTTTTGTCGTAAAGGCGATGGGGCCGAGGTGACGCATACAGATTTCATTTCCAGACGATGGATGCAGCGGATACGCGGTAGGCCCGCTCGTCTGCGGTCTCGCAGAGCGGTTGGCGGATTGAATAGATGAGCGATTGTATCGAGACAGACATACTCTATGAGAACGCCCTGGCGCGACCTGCGGATGTAGCGGATTGGGTTATGGAGGGGGATGGCATAGCGTCTTTCCCCAGAGGAAAAATGCGCCAGGAAAGCCTGCGTCCGCGCGAAGCGGGTCAGGCGGGAAACATTGTCCACTGGTGCCCGCTGACGTTCCCGGACAATATTTCGATTAGCTGGGAGTTCCAACCGCTGACTGAGCCCGGGTTGGCGATCCTGTTTTTCTCGGCACTCGGCATGAATGGCGAGGACATTCTGAGCGCTGGCCTGGCCGAACGAAACGGACCGTACGAGCAATACCACCACGGCGATTTCAACGCGCTGCACGTATCGTATTTCCGGCGCAATTCCGGCGAAAACGAATTCCAGACCTGCAATTTGCGCAAGAGTTTCGGCTTTCACCTCGTCGCTCAGGGAGCGGACCCCCTCCCGACCGCGAGTTTCGCTGCGAACCCCTATCGCATCAAGGTGGTTAAGTGCGGCGCTCGTGTTTCGTTTTACATGGGTTACAAAGAGGAGGATCTCGCCATTTTCGCATGGGAAGACGACGGCATGTCCTACGGGCCCATTTTGGGTGAGGGCAAGATAGGCTTCCGGCAGATGACGCCGCTCATCGCCGAATACAGCAATCTAGTCGTACGGGAAGTAGAACATCCATTAGGAGGATGATGGAGTGAGTGTCGAAAAATTCGATTTATTGATCGCAGGCCAACTGTGCCCTCCCGCATCTGGACAGTACTATCCTCTGTTCAGTCCCGCCGATGGCACCCTGGTCGCCGAAGTAGCCGATGCTGGTCGGGCCGATGTCGAGCGGGCTGTGGTTGCCGCGCGTGCGGCGTTTTACGCGGAGTGGAAGTTTTGCGGCGTTGAGCACAAGCGATCCTTGTTCGTCAAACTAAAAGAGGTGCTTCACGCAATGGCCGACGACCTGGCCGCAGCCAAAGTACAGCCCCTGGGCGGGCCGGGCATTCCGCCGTTGATCGATCGCGTCATCGACTTCTACACGGCCACGCTCGACGATGGAGCAGGCGAGCTTATCGAGCACGGCGACGAACAGACCAATTACGTTTACCGCGAACCGCTGGGCGTGGTCGCCATCTTCGCCCCCTTCAACGGGCCGATGCTCGGTGCGCTATTGGCCGCGGTGCCGGCGCTGGTCGCCGGCAATACGGTCGTCCTCAAGGCGCCCGATCAGGAAGCGCCGCAGGCGCTCAAGACGATGCAGGCCTTTCACGAGGCCGGTTTCCCCGCCGGGGTGGTCAACGCGCTTAGCGGCAAGGGGCCGGAAGCCGGAGAGGCACTCGTGGCGCAGCAGGCGACGCGGCTAATCAGTTTTACCGGCAGCACCGCTACGGGCAAGAAGATCATGGCCGCCGCGGCTACAGATCTCAAGCGGGTGCAGTTGAATCTGGGCAACAAGACGGCGCAGATCGTGTTTCCCGATGCCGATTTACAGGCCGCGGCGGATGCAACTGTGGGCTCGGCCTTTCCCGGTCAGGCGTGTTCGGCGATAAGCCGGGTCTTGCTGCACGAGTCGGTGCGCGATGAATTTATCGCCCTGTTGCAAGAAAAGGCGCAGTCTGCAGGGCCGAGCATGTTGATCGACGCAGCGGCGGTCGAGCGGGTGGAGCGCTATGTCGCAATGGGTAGAACGCACGGCGAACTGCTATTCGGCGGCGCCCGTCCTGGCGATAAGGAATACGCGAAAGGCTGCTATTTTGAGCCTACCGCCTTTGCCTTTGCTGACCAGTCGTCGCCGGTTTGCCGCGACGAAATTTTCGGACCGGTGGTATCGGTACTGAGTTTCGTCGCCGAAGACGAGGCGCTAGCGCTGGCTAACGATACGGACTACGGGCTACTCGTTTCGCTCTGGACCCGGGAGCCGGTGCGCCAGCGCTATTTTGCGCGGCGACTGGAGGTGGGGGTGGTGACCATCAATAGCGGTAGCGCGCTGAGCCATCGCACGCCGTGGGGCGGTTTTAAACAGAGCGGTATCGGTCGGCGCTACGGCGCGCTGGGGCTGGAGCCCTTTTTCGAATACAAAACGGTGTGGGTCTCTTGAGCATGCAGCTCTCTCAGGCACAGCTCGCGGAGTTTAAGGCGGAGGGGGCGCTACCCATTCGGGGTTTGGTGCCTCCAGATGTGATTGCCCGGTGGCAGGACCAACTGCGGGCCGTCTGCACCGACGGCGTCGATCTAGACGATCCCGATACCTGGTCCAGCGGGCGTTACGCGCCGCCAGGCGGCTGGCCCCAGCTCGACCCCAACCTCTACGACGTGCCCAATCTGCAGTCGATTGTCGCGCAACTCGGAGCTGGGGCCTTCGCTCCGTCGCACCCGGCCGGACAGCCGTGGTCGCCGCAAGTGCCGATGACGCGGGTGATCCTGCCGAGTGCCCCGGGCACGGAGTGGCGCGCGCCGACCGATGGCCATTTGGATGGCTATGCCACGGGGTGGGGCGGCGGTTTTATGGCCTTTTTCGCGGTGTTGTTATGGGACGTTGACAGTCCCATGGGTGGCGGCACGGCTTTCTGGCCGCGATCGCATCTGGCCAACCACCGCTATTTCCTCGCCCATCCCGAGCTATTCGATGGCTCGTATCTCTTTGCGGAGCCGGTCAAAAGCGGCGGGCACCGGGCGCTGCTGGCAGAGGATCCCAGCGTGGGCGAGGTCGTATGCATGACGGGCCGGGCGGGCGATGCGATGCTATTCCACGGGCTGACAACGCATATTGGTTCGATGAATGCGGCCGGGTCGCGGCAACCGCGAGTAACGCAATTCGCGCGGTATTCCCACCGGGAAATGCGCGAACAGGCGCCGATGGTCATGTTTCCCGCTAAAGACGGCACGCCGTGGACTCCGCGCGAGGGCGACGACCCGGCGGCGACGGGTTTTTTGCCGGTGGATCACCCCGGGCGCGGGCTGTCGCGCTACGACGTACCGCGCAATCTCTGGAAGTATTGGGGGCCAGCTGTCAATAAGGACGGGGATGCGCTGTAAAAGGAGCGGGCTGGAGCGCCAGGGCGGCCAATCGTTAGTTTGTCGGCGATGACGGAGCAGACGCGCCATACAGTATTCAAACGCCCCGACGCCGTAGCGATCCTGCTGTGGGCGCTGGCGATCTTGCTGTGGGCGTTGCAATACGCGACGCTGGCCAGGTTCGACGTGCTGTCGCCGGGGCGCAGCTACGGCGGGCCGCTGCGCTTTTACCAGGCGGTGGCCGAGGCGGTGGAATTTACATTCGTCGACGGCCTGTTGTTCGGGGGCGCGGTGGCGGCGGTCCTGGCGCTGGTGGGGCTGGAGGTGTCCGGGCGGCGGTTTACGCTTTACCTGCGCGACGTTTTTCAAAGCGAAAAGAAGACGCGATTATTGTTGCTGGTCGCCAGCGCGGTCGCCGCGCGCTACTACTTCGCTCCCGGCGAACTCAGCTGGGCCGGCGACGCGCCGCACCACATCGCGCTGGCCTGGGTGACGGCTGAGGCCATGGCCGGCGGCGCAGTGCCTTTCTGGACCTACTACTTCGGCACCGGCTCCCCCTATCTGCAATTCTACGGGCCGTTGTTCTTCTACGCGGCNGGCCTGGTCGATCTGGTATTGGGGGACATTTACCAATCGATCAAATGGTTGCTTGGCGCGGCGCATATTGCCTCTGGATTGGGCCTGTATCTTTTGGCGCGGCGGCTGGGTTGCCGCCGGGGCGCTGGATTATTCGCCGGGCTGTCTTATGTGCTCTGTTTCTGGCACGTGCAACAGGTGCTGGTGATGGGGCGCCTGGCGCTGGGGCTTTTTTATGCGCTCCTGCCCTGGCCATTTTACTTTTTCGAGCGGCTGCNGGCGAGCCGGNGACCGNTTTGCTGTGCGTTGGCGGGAGGCGCGGCGCTGGCGGCGCTGGTCTACGCGCATCCGGGCTACGGCTTTTTCGCGGTAGGGTTGTTCGGGCTCTATGCCGTGGGGCGCTTATGGGTTTTGCCCGCGCGCGGGCGGCGCTGCGGTTATAGNGCGCTATTGTTGGGCTGCGGTCTGGTGCTCAGCGCCTACTTGCTGCTGGGGATGTGGGTCGAGCGGGGGTATTCGGGACTGGGCGGGCTGGGTTTGGGTTTGGCGCTGGGCGGCCAGGGCGTCGGCGCGCAAGTGCCCGATCCGACCTGGCGGCATTTGCTGATCTGGTCAAACTACCGCTTCTGGCTGTTCGGTGCGCCCGATCATTGGTACGGGGGCTATTTGGGGCTCAGCGTGGTGGGGGTGGGCGCGCTGGGGGTGGTCGCGGTTTTGCGGCGGCGGGTCTGGGCGCCGGTCGGGATCGGGCTAGTGGTGGCGCTGGCGCTGGTGTTTNTGCGCGATTGGCCGCCGCTGTATTATATCGAAGTCGTACAGGCGATGAATTCGGCGCGCTTCCTGCTCTTTGCGGTCTTTTTTCTGGCGCTGGCCGGGGGTTTCGGAGTGCGCGCGCTGCAGTTGCGCTTCAAAAACGCCGTTGCGCCGCTCTTGCTGGCGCTGTGCCTGGACCTGGGGCCGACGACCCTGCAGCAGCCCTATGTCGCGGCCGGTACCGACGCGCTCGACGACCCGCAGGCGCCCTGGTACGCCTANCGGACCGAAGCCGCCCCCCACCGGGTCGGCGGTGCGCTGCCCCCCTATCGCGTCAGTTGGTTGCGCGGGGCGGTGTCGCACTTTACAGCGGTGGGCTTCGTCGCTTTCGCCGCCCGGACACCCACCCCCGATGTCCTGCTCAGCGCCGATCTGGCGCCTGGGCGCCAGTTCAGCCAGCCGCTGGCCGATTTCGCCGGACATGTCATCGGCTCGGCCACGCGCTTCGAGAGCCTGGATCACAGCCGTCCTTTCGCCCTGGCCAAGGCTGGCTTCGCCATGCTCAACGTGCGGCACCTGCTGCTGACCTGGCGCGACGGTGGCATCCGCCCGATCGAGCTGGCCGAGGACACCCCGGTGCTCGTCGCGCCCAGGATTGAGGGTTATACCGAGGGCGAGTTGGCTCGGGTGCCCTATGCCGAGATGGCCGGCCGCACGCCGCTGTCGGCGGACGACCCCAACGAAAAGGCGGTACTGCGGATGCNGTGGACGGTCGAGAAGACGGGCGCCGACGCCGCCNCGGGGCGGGCGGCGCGGATTTTACTGAAGGGNGGTGACGCCCGNGATCTGGGCGGGCGGCCAGATGTGCTGATGCGCGAGCACAGGGTGGAAAACCAGCACGTGACGATCGCACTGGAGACATCGGCGCCCTGTTTCGCCCGCCTGGCCTATGCCTACTATCCCTATATGGACGTGCTGGTCAACGGCNNCGCGGTGCGGCCCTTGCAGACGGTCGGCGGCTTTATCGCNCTCGAATTGGGGCAGGGGCCGCAGCGGATCGAATTGGCGCCGAGGTTATCCCCGCTGCGCCGCGCTTTGCTGTGGCTAAACGGGTTGGTGTTGTGCGCGGGTGCCGGNCTGGCGCTGCGCGAATACAGACGCACGATTTAAACTACGGGAGAAGAGTATGGAGCGGTTGCAATTGGCCCTCGTCGGCTGCGGGGGGATGTCCGNGGCGCACGTGCGTGGCCTGGAGGCCTTGTGGCAGGCCGGGATACGGGATATTCAGGTCGTGGCTTGTTGCGATGTGGTGGAGGAGAGCGCGCGGCAGCGCGCGCAGGAGATTGCCCGCTTTCAGCGGCGCAAGCCGGCAGTCTATACCGATGTCGAACAAATGCTCAAGCGGTCGCGGGGTATTGAGGCGGTGGATATCTGCGCGCTGCACTCGCAGCACCACCTGCTNGCCGTGGCCTGTCTGGCGGCGGGCAAACACGTGATCATCGAAAAGCCGCTGGCTATTACCCTGCGCGCTGGACGCCAGATTCTCGACGCGGCCCTCGACAACCGGCGGATTTTGGCCGTGGCTGAGAATTACCGTCGCTCGCCGGCCGAGCGCGCCCGGCAATGGGCCATTGCCAGTGGGCGGATCGGCAAGCCGCGGACTTTCTACTGGCAGGATGTCGGCGAGGGCCTGGGTAAATGGGGCTGGCGCAATTTTAAGCGCGACGCCGGCGCTGGCTGGATCCTCGACGGCGGCGTGCATTTCGCCGATCTGTTCCGCTATCACTTGGGCGTGGAGGNGCAGCGGGTCACNGCGCGCTTCCACGGCTACGAGCCCTATCGCTANGANGACCCGGCGGCGCGCTCGGGCGGATGGCCGGTGGATGTTGAGGATTGCGCGATGGCGCTGATCGATTTTGCCGGCGACGCGCTGGTGCAGTGGACCTGGCAGGGCTCGGCGCCGGGCCAGGGCTTCAACAAGCGGGTGCTCTACGGCAGCGAGGGCTGNATCGACTGGGATACGGGTTTGTGGTCGCGGGCTGGNAAGCAGACCAGNACCGAGACGCTGGTCAAGGAGTATANGCGCAAGTTGCCGGAGGATGAGCGCGAGCGGTTGTTTCCAGGCGGNGTGGAGGATTCGATCGCGGTGGAGTTGCAGGATTTTGCTGCTGCGGTACGGGGGGGGCGGTCGGTGGAGGTGGATGGGNNGGACGGATATCGGTCGCAGGCGATTTGCATGGCGATTTTTGAGGCTTCGCGTTTGGGGCGGGCGGTGGGGATGGGGGAGATTGAGCGGGGGGAGGTGGAGGTGTATCAGGGGGAGATTGATCGGGCTTTGGGGATTGGGTAGGGAGGGGGCTCGCGCTGCGGCTCGNGGGTTGGGCGCCNGGNCAAACAGAGCCGGNGCCCAACCCNCGAGTCTTCGCTCTGGNNGGGGGATCGTTCTGACGCGAACGCTACACTATTATATGCCTACCCCGAACTCCGCCTCGAACTCCGCCCAAATCTCCGCCGGCACCTCCTGCGTCGCCGCGTCGTAGGCGTCCTGCAACTGGTGGCGGTCGGCGGGGCCGCTCATGACGATGCCGTCGATCGGGGCGTCGAGGCAGAACTGCATGGCCAGATGTTTGATATCGACGTCTTGTTCCTGGCACCACTGCCACATCGCGTGGGCCTGAGGCTCGTTGGCGCGATCGGGTTCGATGCCGGTGAGCCGACCCATGCCAAAGACGCTGGCGAGGATCAGGCCGGTGCCGTGGGTTCTGGCCCNGCGCATGGTGGTGCGGGTGACCGACTGGTCGAGCANGGTATAGTCGAGGAAGGTGAGGACGATTTCGGCGTGGCCGGCTTCGATGGCGGCTTGGTGGAACTCGTGTTGGCGAACGCCGAGGCCGATATGGCGGACCAGGCCCTCTTGCTTCATCTTCTGCAACTCGTCAAAGGCACGGCCGGGTCCCAGGGGGTCTTCGATCTCGATGGGGTCGTGGACCAGCACCGCGTCGAGATAGTCCATGCGCAGGGACGAAAGGCTCTGCTCGACGCTCCAGCGCGTGGCCTCGGCCGAGAAATCTTTGTGGCGTTCGGGGTGGGGGCCGACCTTGGCCTGCATGTAAAAGCTCGTGCGCTCGACGCCCGAGAGCGCCTTGCCCCAGCGTTCCTCGCCCTGCCCGGCGTAGCTGTCGAAATAATCGATGCCCAGGTCGAGCGCGTGCTCGATGGTGGCGATGGTCTCGGCCTCGTCGCGTGCGCCGCCGCCGATAAAGGCCGCGCCCATGCCGAGGACGCGGGGTTGCATGCCGGTGCGGCCCAATTGCCGCCGCGGTAAAAGNCTCATCCAGTCAACTCCCTTTTATTTCGTAGAGTTCGATTTCGAATACCAGGGTCGAGCAGGGGGGTATTTTGTCCTTGCTGCCCTTTTTGCCATAAGCCAAATCGGGCGGGATTACCAGCCGTGCCTTAGCACCGCCTTTCATCATCTGCAGTCCTTCGGTCCAACCGGGGATGACCATCTTCAGCGACAGAGTGCTGGGGTGGCCCCGCTCGTACGAGCTGTCGAATACCGTGCCATCGGGAAACATCCCCTTGTAGTGGACGGTGACGCGGGATTTAGGTCCGGGCTGTGGGCCCCAGCCCTCTTTGAGTTCCCGATAGATCAGACCGGATTCGGTGCGGATTGCGCCGTCCTGGGCGGCTTCGCGGTCGAGAAAGGCCTGATCGACCGATTCGGCGCAGGGGTCGCTGCAAGCGCTGAGGATCAGGAGGGCGCAGGGGAGCAGGGCGTTCATGGGCTTTCCTCCGGTGGGGTGGGCGCNGGTGCCGCCGGATGGTCTTCGGCGATCGAGGTGCGGACGACGACGGTTCCGGCGATCAGGTCGTGCAGGGCGCGGCGCTTTTTGTTGAGGAGCATGGTGATAATCTCTAGAACGAACCAGATGCCGGCCACCATTGCTGCCGTGCCGGTCAGGGTCAGTTCGTCGGGGCGGATATCTTCGCCCTTGAGCGCCGCGACGGCGTAGAGCAAGCCGATCAACAAGCCCGAATCGCGGAGTACGGCCTGGTTGAGGTTGATCGGCGTGTCGGTGAGGTGATCGATGATCTTTATTTTGCACACGCACTTGCCGATGGTCTGGCCATAGCGGGCGTGCATCAGGATACTGTAGGCCGTATTGACGACNATGTGCAGCAGGGCGAGGAGGTAGGGCGATAGCCAGGCTGCGGTGAGGTCCAGCAGGTATTTGCTGGGGAAGAGTACGGCTTGATCGACGACGCCGGCCCAGAAGCGCGGCACGGTGGTGCGGTAGCGNTTGGTGNGCGGGTAGNAACGGTTGTGATAATAGCGGCCAACAAAAAAGGCCAGGACTAGACACAAGAGGGCGCCGCCAGCGTCGATATCGGAACCTATGCTGAAAGAGCCGGAGTTCATATCCCCCATATTAGTGCTTTCGCTGGCCTTGTTCAAGCGTCGCGGGGTATCTATACTCAGCGCGGCCCATGGGGAGGGGCGACATATGGCAGCGAAATTACTATCCGCAGCGGCGATTGTCGCGGCGTTGGCGGCCTGCGGCGGCGAGCCGGGCGGCCTGAAGCAGGTGCCGCGCAATCGCACCCTGATCGCCGACTGCGCCGAGAACAATACCTGCGGCGGCCAGATCCAGGATTACAATACTTTCAATCCCTTCGTACCCGGCGGTATATCGCGGATTGGCTACCAGTTTCTCTACGAGCCGCTCTACTTCTTCAACGGCTACAAAGCCGACGCCGAGCCGCTGCCGTGGCTTGCGACCGGACACGAATACAACGCCGACTACAGCGCCGTCACCGTGCATATCCGACCGGGGGTCGAGTGGAGCGACGGGCGGTCGTGGACGGCGCGCGACTTCGTCTTTACGATAAATATGCTCAAGGCGCATGCGCCCGAACTAGTGTTTGCGACCGATATGGACACCTGGGTCGAGGAGGCCGTGGCTCTGGACGATTTGACCGCGAGAATTACCCTCAAATCGCCCAACCCGCGCTTTCTCGCCAGCTATTTCACCCATATTCACGGCAATGGCGTGCCCATCGTTCCAGAGCATATATGGGCTGGCCAGGATCCGACGACTTTCGCCAATTACGACCCGGCTCGGGGCTGGCCGGTGGTCACTGGCCCATATGAAATTGCCTTGTCCGAGCCGGCGCAGCGGATCTGGGATCTGCGCCCGGACTGGTGGGCGGCCAAGACGGGTTTTTGCGATTTGCCGCAGGTCGAGCGGATGATTTTCCTGCCCTATATGGAGGAACATCAGCGGGTACAGAATCTGCTGGTCAACAAGCTGGATATCTGTCTGGAATTGCGGCCGTCGAATATTATCAGCCTGTTGCAGCAGCACGATAAGATGAGCACCTGGACCGGCCGCGAGCCGCCCTATAGCTATATGACGCCGTGGCCGATTGCGCTGGGATTCAATAATCTCGAAGCGCCCTTTTCCGACCGCGATATCCGCCGTGCGATCAACTTTGCCATCGACCGCGAGCAATTGGTCGAGATCGGCTGGCAAAACTCGGGCGACTACGCGCTCTTGCCGCTGCCCGACGTGCCGCAGATGCGGCCCTATCTGCACGCGGTGGCGGATTTGGTCGATCGCTACGAAATCGGCGTCCACGACACCGCGCGCACCGCGGCGATTATGCGCGACAAGGGCTGGGCGCGCAACGCCGATGGCTACTGGGCTAAAGACGGCGCTGTCTTTGCGTTGACCATCGATATTTTCGCGCACTTCCAGGATCTGACCCCGATCCTGGTCGCCCAACTCAAGGAAGCGGGTTTCGACGCCTCGTTTCGCATGACCTCGGATTTTATCTCGCGGATGAATCAGGGCGAGGCGCGCAGCTTCCTGATGGGCAATCTCAGTTCGATGCGCGATCCCTACCAGGGCCTGAGTCACTTCCACAGCCGCTACGTGCAGCCGACCGGGGTGACCGCCGAATACGCCTGGCGCTGGCAGAGCGCCGAATTCGACGCGTTGATCGACCGTATGGCGCAGACGCCTAATGAGGCGCCGGAGATGATGGGGATTTACCGCGAGGCGATGGACGTCTGGCTGCGAGAATTGCCGGCGATTCCGATCGTGCAGTGGCCGCACCGGATTCCGGTCAACGAGACCTATTGGACGGGGTGGCCTTCGGCGGAGGATCCGTATATCAATTCTTCGTATTGGGCGCGATCTTGGTTGTTGGTGTTGTTGAATTTGCGGCCGGTGGGGTAGGTGGACGGGTTATCGGAGGATTTATCCTTCGCTCATTCTCGCCAGGCCTTCCTGGCCTGGCTCCGAGCGGTGCCTATCCCCTGGGGCACGACCGCTACGGATAAACCCTCCGATAACCCTCCGGTAAGTACACCGTATTACGTCAAAAGAGGGATAGTATGAGAATCGTTGACGCTCATGCTCATGTGTTTCCCAAAGTACAGGGAAAGATCGGCGCCGGTCCCACGCGCGGATTGGGTTATGGTCGGATACAGGTCGGGTCCGAAGAAATTCAGTTGATGCCGGCGCACAATGAGGAGACGGTGTATACGGGGGAGATGATGGTCGCCAATATGGATTGGGCGGGGGTGGAGCGGGCGGTGTTGTTGCAGGGGACTTTTTATGGGGCGTGCAACGACTATGCATGGCGGGTGGCGGAGCGATATGCGGAGCGCTTGTTGGCGCTGGCGTATGTGGATCCGTGGCGGGGGGATTTAGAGGAGCAATGGGAGCAGGTCGCGGGCTTTGTGGGGGTGAAGATGGAGTGTTCGGTGCAGACGGGATTTTTGGGGTTGTATCCGCAGGCGCGGTTGGACGCTGCGGCGTTGAGTTGGTTTTGGGCGGCGTTGGCGGAGAGTGGGAAGGTGCTGGTGTTGGATCTGGGGCATATCGGAGGGGCGTCGTATCAGACGGAAGCGGTGCGGAAGATTGCGACTGAGTACAGTGCATTGACTATCGTAATAGCCCATTTGGGGCAGCCGTCGCCGCTGATGGAAGAAGATGAGGCGCTGAAGAGCCTGTGGCGCGAGCAGATCGAGTTGGGAAAGCTGGCCAATGTCTATTTCGACACGGCGGCGCTGCCGGCTTATGCCGCCAATGATGCCGGCGAAGCCTTTCCCTATCCCTCGACTCGGCGCTGGTTGCAGGAGGCGATTGAATGGGTCGGTTGCGAGAAAGTGATGTGGGGCACCGACCAGCCGGGGCTTTTGGGGCATGCCAATTTGCCGCAGTTGGTGCGGTTGGCTGAGACTCAACTCGATTTTCTCGCGCCGGAAGAGCGGGCGCGGGTGATGGGGCTGAACGCGCTGGAAGTTTTTTGGGGAGATTAAGTGCCGGCGAGCCGTTGGAAGGCGGTGGGCGCCGGCCCGTCGTCCAGGTATTGCCGTATCGTCGTGGCGCATTCGGCCGGGCTCAGCTGCGAGGTGTCGACTTCGAGGTCGTAAATGCCGGGGATGTGGACTTCGCGTTGCCAGCGGCGGACCGGGTCGGGGACGGGATCTTCGGCGCTGTCGGCCAGGTAGCCGGTGGCGCGGCGCCGCTCGAGGACGGTCTCGAGCGGGCAACGCACGCCGACGAAGAGAACGGGCAGGCCGTCGAGGCGCCGGGCGCAGTCGGCGAGGATGCCGCGCGGGGTGGCGTAAGAATCGTGGTGGCCGACGTCGACCACCGCGTTTAGCCCCAGGCGGCTGTGGGCGGCGATGGATTCGTACATGGCGGCGTAGAGCGCGACGATGAGGGGCTCGAGGTCGGGGCGCTCGCCGCCAGGGCGCAGNCCGATGGCGGGCTGGTAGCGCTCGGGGGTGATGCCTTTGNATGCGTCGACGCCGAGGTTCATCCACAGGCCGTCGAAGGTCTCCTGNATGGCGGTGGCGANGCTGGATTTGCCGGCCCGCGGCGTGCCGTTGAGGATGACNATCTGTCCGGGGGTATCTGCTGGTGTCATGTTCCGTCTCTCCATTTATACCCTTGAGACAGCGCATAAACGAGTTGGGTTCAAAAAAAGGCCGTCCGGAAACACTCCGGACGGCCTTATGNGTACAANNTCGGGTTGACTANTCGACGAGTTCGGTGGTGTCGGCGGCGAGCATTTCCTGGATATTGGGCAGATTGTCGAGGCCGAGTCGCACCTTGCGGGTCAACTCCTCCTCGGCCTGGCGCACCTTGGGCAGNGTCTCNACCACGTGGTCGAACATGTCGTGCGGGATGACCACCACNCCGTCGCGATCGGCGACGCAGATCTCGCCGGCATCGACGCAGATGCCGCCCATGACCACCGGCATGCCGGCGGTGCCGGGGCCGTTGCGGGTAACCGAGTTGGGGGTGATGCCCATGCAGAAGGAGGGCACGCCGACGGGCAGGATACCGTCGATATCGCGCATCAGGCCATCGGTGACGAAGCCGGTGATGCCCTTGTTGCGGCCCATGGCGATCATAATGTCGCCGGCGACCGCGGTCTTGTCGAAGGTATCGGTGGCGATGAAGATCGCATCGCCCGGCTGGGCGATTTCCAGCGCAGCGAAGACGGCGAGATTGTCNCCGGGACCGGGATGGCTGGTGACGATGGGGGCGACGATGCGGCAGTTGTCGTCGTCGAGCGGCTTGATGCGATAGTCGAGCGAGCCGCGGCCGTTCATGCAATCGACGATAAAGCCGGTGGGGGTGTTGCGCAGCGCGCGCAAAACGGCGTCGGAAGGCCGGGGAAAGTTGCGGCGGACGGTGAGAATGGGCGGATCTTTGATCATTTTATTCTCCAGTGTACAGCGGGCGGGGAACGCCCCAGCGACTTTCTTCTAAGTAAATGTCAGCGCGTATTTTACAGGTGCGGACAGGCATTGTCAAGGTTCCTCGCCTGACAGCGATTGTATTNTTACTGGNNATCGATGCGGTAAATCGAAATTTTCGGNCCGGGTCGGCTCAAGCCACCAAAGCCGGCNACGGCTAGGTAGAAAGCGTCGTTGCGATCGTAGANCGGCGTCGCGGCACCCGTCAACGGATCAAAGGTTTTGACTGCGTANCCCTGCAATTGGGCGGCAAGCGAGGGATCTGAATGCGAATAGTTCAAATGCGGATATTCGTGGACGACGACCCATTCGACTCGTTCGCGACGAAGCCGATTCAGGTCGTATTGGGACCAGGTCCAGCTGTAACCCGAATCGTCGCCGCGGATGAGTTCCACTAGATCATAACCGGGCCTGGACGCCTGCTCTTCTATAGCTTGCAAATACCGCCAGCGTCGGTACGAATAGCCCGCGCGGGACAACTCGGCCTTTCGTTGTTCGGCGGCGCCTAGGCTCAAGCGTAACTGGGGGTGACCGTAGAGTGAACGACTGCAGCAGCGGGCGATTTTCGCGCCGGCTGCTACGTGCTGTTCGATCCAGCGCGCGGCCAATAAGCGCGTGTCGGTCTGTGACAGNAAGCCGTTGAAATTGTAGGATGCCCACGCCGTCGGCGCGGCGATGAGCAAGGCTGCGGTCCAGGCGCGGAGCCNGGTGCGGGCGATATCGCTGACCAGCAAGCCCGCCCCGANACACAATAAGGGCATCAGTGGTATCAGATAACGGAAATATACGCCCTTACCGCTNCCTGCCACGGCGAAATANAAAATCAATCCGGACAAGAGGGAGAGTTCCGCCAGGCGTCGCCTCAACGTCCAGCGCACGGCGCCCGCCAGGCCAGCGGCCAATAGCGGCCAGCCCAGACTATGGGGTAAGACGAACTGCAGGTAATACCACCATCCATTGCCCGGATCTATTCTGCGGCCATAGTGGACCAGGGAGCGNACACCNGTAAAGTCACGCCAAAAAGTGGCAAAGTCCAAAACGATNTAAGGAGAGACCGCGNTNAAGGCGATGGCCATAAAACCGACTGTGGCGAGCAGGCGACGGGCGATCTGTGGGAGTGAACCGGATCCGTGGAGCCCGGCAAGCAGTACGGTGATGGCGAAGAGCCCCAGGTTGTATTTGGTCGATGCGGCGAATCCCAGCAGGGCGGCGCCCCAATACAGGTCGCGCGTCCTGCCCATTTTTGCATATCGCAATGTCATTCCGCACGATGCGACGAAATAAAAGGTCGCCGGCACATCGGTGGTCAAAAAATGCGAATCCCGCACGTGCAGAAAACAGACCGCGAGGAACAGGGCACTGATTTGCCCGGCGCGGTGGTCGCCCAGCATCCGGCCGATTTTATACNTGAGCCAGACCGTAGCCGTNCCGAAGAGNGCNCTCAGCGAGCGCCCGAGCAGGTAGAAGGGCGATGGATCGAGGTGGAAATAGAGTTCGAATTCTTGCAGGCCGGAAAATGCGCCCACCGCGGAAGCGGCGACGAAGTAGACCCCAAAGACGAGGGCGAGTAGATANAAGTGCAGGGTCGGCCAGTANAAGGCGTGGGGATTCAGGTCGCCCGCTCCGATGGAAAGCGCGTGGTGGACCAGGAGATTTTCGTCCGGGCGGCAGTGGTCGTGGGGCAGACCGAAAGAAAGACCCCAAAAGCGCAGACCGGCCGCGACGAGCAATATGCCCACGAGGACTAAGTGCCCGCGTGCGGCGGCGAGTCGGATCAACAACTGAGCCAGCATTACATCTGGGCAGCGTTTTTTTCGCGAATCGACCGCGTCGAATCCGTCAGGCGGGTCCGCTGTCGGCCCTGGTTGTCGAAATTATCCGGGGCCAGCCAGGGCGCGAACGCCGTGCGCAGTGCCGGCCATGCGGCGTCGATGGTGGCAAACCACGCGGTGTCGCAATTGCGGCCATGGAGGTCGCCCGCCACGCCGCCGACCCGGCGCTGCGCCGCAGCGGCGATGGCTAAGAATATCGATTCGGTACCGAGGCAGATGGTTTCCATCCAGGTGTGGTAAGCGCCGATTGTGGCGAAGGGACCGCAGGCCAGGTAGGTCCAGTTGGGCAGCCCGGGGTCGATGGGTTGGCCGAATTCGTCGGTGTGGGCCGTCACCCATCGATATAGTTTGCCAGATCGCGCAGCGCCACTACGGTAAAATCATTGTCGCGCAGATGGGCGACGTAGCGCTCGAAAAGGTCGGGCTCGGTGTGGACCCAGGGGTGATCGAGGTCGGGGACGCCGTGGAAGGTCAATACGGCGACCTGGCCGTCGCGGGCCTGGTCAACAGCCCAGAGGAAGTCGTCGAAGCCCCACTGGGGTCCGGAGGCGCCGGTGGTGGGGATCAGCAGCGGATCGTGGACTGCCGGATCGTAGGCCGGGCCGCGGCCGCCCTCGTCGTGGTAGGGATATTCGGGCGCGACGCCGCGGCGGGCGAAGCGGAAGCCGCGCTGGCGCAAAACCTCGATGGCCTCCGGGCCGTTGCTGTAGCCGGGGTAGCAGAAGGTGGTCGGGTGGGTGATGCCGTACTGGGCACAGCGGGTGTCGATATGATCGATGTCGACGCGCAATTCGTCGTCCGATTGGGTCGTGACATTCTTGTGGTGTTGGGTGTGGTTGCCGATTTCGAAGCCGTCGGCGTCGAGCGCGGCGACTTCCTCCCAGGTCATATAGCGCTCCTTGTCGACCAGAAAGCGCAGACCTTCGGTGATGTAGAAGGTGGCGTTGAAGCCGCATTCTTTGAGCAGCGGCGCGGCGAAGGTAAATTGCGATTTTGGCCCGTCGTCGAAGGTCAGGGCGACCAGGCGGTCGGGAAGGGTGCTCATCTCAGCGCTCCACGGCGCGGCCCCAGGGGCCGGGTATATGGGGGAAGCGGGTTTCGAGGTCGTCGGCTAGTTCGACGCCCCAGCCCGGCCCGTCGGGCAGGCGCAGATAGCCCTCGGTCTCGGGCGGATTTTTGAGAATCTCCCACTGCAGGGGCCCCTGGCCGATAAACATTTCCAGCACGTGTTCTGCGGGCAGGGCGGCGAGGAAGTGGGCGTTGTGGACCGTCAGCAGGCCGTTGTGCCAGTTCTGGGTAAAGAGGTCGATGCCGCAATCTTTGGCGGCGTGGTAGATACGGATGGCTTCGGCTAGGGTGCAGACGCCGACATCGAGTTGGCCTTTGGCGTAGGCCCGCTTCTCGAAGAAAGGTATGAATTGGTCGAGGGTGGAGTTGGATTCACCGCCCGTGATGGGAATATCCAACCCGGCGTTGAGGCGGGCATAGCCGTCGATCTGGTCCTTGGGTAGTGGTTCTTCGAACCAGGTCCAGCCAGCCGCGTCGAGGTAGCGGCCGATCTCGAAGGCCTGATCTTCGTCGAGGCGACAGTTGCCCTCTAGCATGAGGTCCATGCGGTCGCCGACGGCGGCGGTCACTTTGCGCAGAAGGTCGATCATTTGCCCGACCGTAACGCCCGACCACGACCACTCGGTGCCGAGTCGCATTTTGTAGGCGGTAAAGCCGCGATCGGCTAGCGAGATCGCCTCGTCGACGACTGCTTCCGGGTGCTCGTCCCAGTCGTACTGGACGCCGCCGGAGGCGTAGATGCGCAGGGTTTTGCGTGGGGCGCGGTCGGGGTCGTCGGGGGTTATGAGGGGGATGATGAGGTCGGCGACGCGTTTGTCCTGGGCCTTGGCGCGGAGATCCCACTGGGCGAGCTCGAGGCCGGCGTAGACGATGTGCAGGGCGCGGTCGCCCGGCGGTTTGGGTGGGATGAGGTCGGGGTCGAGGGGGTCGCGGCCGATGAGCTGGGGCTTGATGGCGTCGATGTGTTTGGCGATCTCGGGGGGGTCGCCGTAGGTGGAGGGTTCGGCGATGCCCTGGAGCGTGCTGTCGGTTTCGATGATGACGATGGGGCAGTCGGCTTTTTCGACGTAGAAGGTGGCGCTGTACCACTGGTGGGCAGCGTCGTGGGGGTGGGAGAGAGAGAGGGTGCGGATATCGGTGATTTTCATGGGTGTGTTTTTTTGGTTATGGGTTGCGGCTGGGTTATAATGGAGTGGGGTGGGCAGGTTGTCAATAATGAGCGTAGGGGGTGTCCGGCGTCAAACCTCGGTAGTAGCACTTTTAACGAGAAAAAACACGAGAGTTCGCAATGGAAAGAGAATTGAGGAGTGGGGAGAGGTTGGTAGTTAAAGTGGTGGAGCCGCCGCTAGGAAAATATGTGGATGAGGTCGGCTGTTGGGCGGATCTTAAGGATGATCTGTTGAGTGGGCGACTAGCGGAGTGGTTGGTGGCGCCCTATTACGTCGGGGAGATCGCTGGAGAAGTGGTGGGGAGTATGGCGTGTTATACAGGGGTGGACGGGCCAGAGGTGGGGTTGGTGGAGTTTGTGCAGACGGCGGAGGCGCATCGGCGCAAGGGGATTGCAGGGGTGTTGATGGAAGCGCTGGTGGCAGATTTTGTCGCGGGCGGGGGCAAGGCGCTGTTCTTGTGTACGGTCAATCCACATGCTGGGGATTTGTACGAGAAGAATGGGTTCTGGTATTTGGTGGGGGATGGGATGCGCTACTTGGCACCGGGGGCGGAGAATTTTGCGGAGCAATACCTGTCGCATCAAGGGGAGGCCAGGGTGCGCGCGGCGACCTGGGCCGATTTGCCGGCGGGGGCGGCGTTGTTCAATCAGGCCGAAGTGGATTGGTGGATAAAGGAGTATATCGCGGGGGTGTTCGGGGATACGCGCTATGAAAGGCACTTTGTCGAGCTGATGCGGCGGACGGAGGATGGACGGGGAGCGGTGCTGGTATTGGAGAATCCGCTGGGGCGGATGGTGGGACTGGCGGCATTTGTGCGGGGAGGGGGTTTTTACGAGCAGCACGTGGGCTATGTGAGTTGTTTTGTCTGTCCGGCGTATTGGGGACAGGTACCCGAATTTTTGGCCGCGGTGGGGGAGCGGGCTGGGGCGATGTCGATCGGCGTGTTGCAGACCTATGTGGCGGACGGTGACGAGGCGGCGATCGACATGTGGCGGCGCGGGGGGTTTGCCGCGGAGGCGCGGTTGCGGGGGCGGCTCCGCGACGGGAAGCAGACCCGTGACCTTCTGGTCTTTGCGACGGAAATCGCAGGAGCCCAGCAGCAGCGCAAATCGCGCGATGACTTCTATGGCCAGCGCAATGCGTGGCAGGCACAGCGGGTGGCGCGAACTACCAGTCGTTGACCGAACCGTCGGCGCGGCGCCAGTGCGGGGGCTCGTCGGGGATATTCGGCGGGTGCTGGCGCGCGGCCTCTTCGTTGATATCAATGCCGAGTCCCGGCGAATCCGAGGCAAAGATATAGCCGTCTTCTATACGCCAGTCGTGCGGGGTGACGTCCATCATCCAGTCGGCGGCTGGGCCGTATTCGAGTACTGCGCAGTTGGGAATGGCGAGGCTGAGGTGTAACATCGCGGCGGTGGCGACGGGACTGCCGGTAAAGTGGCAGGCCAATTCCTGGTAGTGGACTTCGCCCATGGCGGCGATTTTCTTGCCTTCGGTGATGCCGCCGGTATGGCAGAGGTCGACGCGGAGATAGTCGATCAACTCGTCTTCGATCAGCTCGCGGAAAGCCCACTTGTCGTGGAGTTGCTCGCCGGTGCCCAGCGCCACGTTGGTGTGCGCACGCAGGTGGCGGAAGGCGGCGGGGTTTTCCGAGCGGGTTGGGTCCTCGACATAGAAGGGGCGATAGGGCTCGAGTGCGTTGCAGAGTTCGATAGCGCGGGCTGGGGTCAGGCGGGTGTGGGCTTCGAAAATGATTTCTACATCTTCATCGGAGCGGCGCAGGCCCTCGGTATGGGCGACCCCTTTGCGGATGGCCCAGACCGGGTCGAAGACGCCTTCGCTGACCTGAGTGATTGGCGAAATGCGCATCACTTTGTAGCCCTCCTCGCGCAGCGCTTGCGCGCGCTCGGCCAAATCCTGCGGCGTGGCGCCGCCGACGTGCCGGTAGACGAGGACCTTGTCGCGGGCCTTGCCGCCCAGGAGCCGATAGGTCGGCACGCCCAAGGCCTTGCCAGCCAGGTCCCACAGCGCGATGTCGATGCCGGCCAGGGCCGACTGGAGCACGGGCCCGCCGCGCCAGAATGTGCCGCGGTAGATGTCCTGCCAAATGTGTTCGATGCGAGTGGCATCCTGGCCCAGGAGCAGGGGCGTGAGATGATCGAAGGCGTGGACTACGGCCATGTTGCGGCCGGAGAGGGAGGCCTCGCCAAGGCCGTAGAGGCCATCTTCAGTGGTGATTTTGACGTAGGTGAACTGGCGCACGGGGAAGATATCGACGGCGACGATTTTCATGGGTGGCTCCTGTAGGTGGTGACAGTAGGATAGCGATTTTGCGCCGATGGAGCCACAAGGAACGTTTGGTTATATTGAGCGGACTTTGCAAAGGAGATCGATATGCGTCTGCAGGATAAGGTTGCAATTGTCACTGGTGGTGGGGGGGCATGGGGCGGGGGATCAGTCACTGCCTGTCGCGCGAGGGAGCGGATGTAGTGGTGGCGGATTTGAATTTGGCGGGGGCACAGGCCACGGTGTAGGTGGTGGAGAAAAATGGTCGTAAAGGTCGGGCGATCGTGGCGGATGTGGCGAGCGAGACAGCGTGCCAGGCATTGGTGGCGGAAGCGCTGGAGGCTTTCGGACAGATCGACATTATCGTCAACAACGCCGGGCACTTCGGCGGCAAGCTGGCGTTGCCCTTCACCAATATGGACGAGGCCGAGTGGGACGATAATTACGCAGTCAACGTCAAGGGGCCGTTCTTTTTGTGCAAGGCCGCAGCCGATCACATGATCGAGCGGCAGTACGGGAAGATCGTCAATATCTCGTCGATCGCGGCCAAGCGCGATCCCAATTTCGTGCCGGCCTACGTGGCAACCAAGAATGCGATTTTGAGTTTGACGCGGGTGCTGGCCAAGGATCTGGGACCGCACAATATCAATGTCAACGCGGTGTGTCCGGGGTTTGTGTGGACGCCGTTCTGGCACGAGCTGGCGCCTTTGCTGGCGGGGCAGGACGAAGCGCTGATGGAACTGGAGCCGCGGGAGGTGTTTGAGAAGTTCGTGCAGGGGAGCGTGCCGTTAAAGCGGGAGCAGGAGCCGGAGGATATTGGGAATTTGGTGGCGTTTTTGAGTTCGGAGGAGGCGCGGAATATAACGGGGCAGACAATACATTGCGATGGGGGAGCGGCGATGAACTAGGGCTCGGTGCTGGGGGCGCCAGATGTTTTCGGNCGGGAGTGATGCCGTCTCGATTCAGGAGAGCTGGAGNAGGTTCGGTGATCCAGCGGACAGCGCGCCGCGCGTCCGAATTGCCGCTGCGGACCGAGTAGTCATACTTTTATAGGTGTTGTGAATATACTTCGCCATATAGCCTCCGTTGCGCCCATCCCGNNACTGGTCCTGGCNCTGGNCGGCATTGGGATCTACGCCAACTCNCTGNCGGGCCCCTTCGTCTTCGACGACTATGATGCGATCGTCAACAACGGAGANATTCGCCAACTCTGGCCGTTGTGGCGGGCGCCGGANNCNTCGGAACGGCCGTCGATCAACAGCCGGCCGCTGGTGCGGTTATCGCTGGCGCTCAACTACGCGGTGGGCGGCCTGGAGACGGCGGGATATCACGTGGTTAATATCGCCTTGCACATNGGGTGCGCGCTGGCNTTGTACGCTTTGCTGGCGCGCTCGTCGGCAAAGTCAGGCCTGGCGTTTTGCGGTACGCTATTGTGGTTGGCACATCCGCTCAATACCCAGGTCGTCAACTATATCACGCAGCGCAGCGAATCGCTGATGGCGCTGTGCTATCTGGGTACGCTCTACTGCGCGGCGCGGCGCGGNGCGAGGTGGACAGTGGGTGCGGTGGTTTGTTGCGGGCTGGGGATGGCGAGCAAGGAAGTAATGGTAACGGCGCCGGTGGCGGTATGGCTCTACGATCGGGCGTGGGGCGCCGGCAGTCTGGCTGCTGCGCTGCGGACGCGGCCGGGACTCTATGCGGGACTGGTCGCCTGCTGGGGTATTCTGGCCGCGCTGATGGCATCGGCGCCGCATGGGGCTTCGGTCGGCTTCGGTCAGGGCGTGGAGCCTTGGCAATACCTATTGAATCAGTGCCAGGTCGTCGTCGGCTATCTCGGCAAGTTCGCCTGGCCGGACCCACTGCTGCTAGACTATGGCCGGCCGCAGGTCCTGGCNGCGANCGCAGTCTGGCCGCAGGCGGTGCTCTTGCTCTTGCTACTGGGTGGATCGGTGTGGCTGGCCTGGCGCCGGCCGCAANTCGGGTTTTGCGCGCTGTTCTTCTTTTTAGTGCTGGCGCCAACATCGAGTGTGGTGCCGGTGGTCAACGAAGTCGGGGCGGATCGACGAGTTTATCTGCCGCTGTGCGGATTGTGCGCGCTGGTGGCGCTTGCCGACCGGTGGCGTAAGTGGGTGCTGGCGGCGGNNGGGGTATTGNCGATTATCGCGATCGGACGCAACGAGGTCTACCGCGATCCAATAGCACTGTGGCGCGCCGATGTNGCGGCGCTGCCGGGCAATTATCGCGCGCAGAACAATCTGGGGCTGGCGCTGATCGGGGCGGGGCAAATGCGGGAGGCCGTGCCGCATTTCCAGCGCGCGCTGGAAATAGAGCCGGGCTTCGCCGAAGCGCATAACAATCTGGGATTGGCGCTGGCTAGGCTGGGGCACGCCGAGGCCAGCGAGCACTATCGCCGGGCGCTGGCAGAAAATCCTGCATACGCGTCGGCGCACAACAACCTGGGTACGGCGCTGGTGGCGGCCGGTGATTCGAGCGGGGCCTTGTGGCATTTTCGCCAGGCGGTTGCAATCGATTCAGATTTTGCCAGTGCCTACAACAACCTAGGGTTGTTGCTGGCCGGCGCGGGCGATCGCCAGGGGGCCGAGGCGCACTATCGGCGGGCGCTGGCAGCGCATCCCGACTTCGGCCAAGCCCATGTNAACTGGGGGTTGCTAGTNGCGGCTGCGGGGCGGTGGGAGGAGGCGCTTGGGCACTATCGCCGCGCGGCGGCGGTCGAGCCCAATCTGTTCGCGGCGCATTTCAATATGGGTACGGCGCTGGAAGAAGTCGGACGCGGCCGCGCGGCCGAGCGGGCCTATCGGGCGGCGCTGGCGCTGGATTCGACGCTTTACCAGGTGCCGTACCGGCTAGGGCTGCTTGTGACGGCGCAGGGTAGGGTAGACGAGGGGCTGGCGCAGTTGCGGCGGGCGCTGGTCCTGGATCCGGCGCAGGCGGAGGTGCATTTTCATCTCGGCAGGATATTGGTGCGCGCGGATTCGCTAGCGCAGGGAGTGGCGCACTACCGCCAGGCGCTGGCNGCGGCACCAGAAATGGTTGAGGGGCATTACAATCTGGGCACGNTCCTGNTGCGGCAGGGGCGGGCGGAGGAAGCCCTGCCGCATTTGCGGGCAGTGGNGGCGCTGCAGCCACAGTTAGCGGTGGCGCGAAACAATTTGGGNATTGCCTTGCAACTGGNTGGCCNGTCGGCGGAGGCGGTGGACGAATTCCGNCGCGCNCTGGCGCTGCGGCCNGACTATGNGGATGCGCGCGAGAATNTAGNGGNGGCGCTCNNGGCGGTGNAGGCAGGGCCATGAATACGCGTTTCTATCCGCTGCTGCTGGTCATTTGCGGAGCGCTGGTTTACGCCAATTCGCTCGAAGGCCCTTTTATTTACGATGACGAGACCTTCATCGAAGCCAACGAGGAGATCCGCCGGTTGTGGCCGCCGCAGTGGGCCNTTCCGCCCGAGGGGCGGCACTTGCCGCTACACAGCCGACCGCTGACGAGTTTTACGCTGGCGCTCAATTACGCTGTGGGCGAGCTAAACGTGGTCGGCTACCACATCGTCAATATTGCCATCCACCTGTTCTGTGGTCTGGCGTTCTACGGGGTGGTGTGCCGCGCCGGGTGGACGCCCGGCGCGGCGTTCTTCTGCGCGCTCATATGGCTTTTGCACCCGCTCAACACCGAGAGTGTCGATTATGTATCGCAGCGCAGCGGTATGTTGATGGGGTTGTTCTATGCCGTGGCGTTCTATTGCGCCCAGCGCGGCATGGCATCTGGCGCATGGGGGTGGTATGGGGTGGCGGTCGCCAGCGCTTTGCTATCGACGCTGGGCAAGGAGGCGGCGGCGACGGCGCCCCTGGCCATTCTGCTCTACGACCGCACCTTTGCGGCGGGGACCCTGGTCGGGGCACTGCGGCGGCGCTGGGGGCTCTATGCCGGTCTCGCTGCGGTCTGGTCGCTGGTCGCCTATTTACTCTGGGCTCGGCCCCACGGCGGAGCGATCGGCTTCGATCTGGGGGTCAGCGCCTGGGGCTATTTATTAAACCAGTGTGCGGTCGTTTGCGACTATCTCGCTCTGGCGCTATGGCCGCATCCGCTCAATATCGATTATGGTATTGCGCGGGCGTTGACCCTGGACGATGTCTGGCCGCAGGCGGCATTGCTAGTGGTGCTGGGCGCGACCGCGCTGTGGGCATTATGGCGCGGTCTGACGCCGGGTTATGCGGCGGCGTTTTTCTTTCTCGCGCTGGCGCCGACATCGAGCTTCGTGCCGATCGTCACCGAGGTGGGGGCTGAGCGGAGGATGTACTTGCCGCTGATGGGGGTGGTCGTGCTGGTCGTTGCCGGCGGTCGCTATGTGTTGGCGCGTCTGGGTTGGCAACGAGTGGCCGGCCCGGCAGGTGTCGGAATGGTTGCAATCCTGGGCGCGGTGACCATCGCCCGCAATGCAGACTATCGCGACCCCGTTACGCTGTGGGCTGCGGCGGTGGCGGCGCTGCCCGACAATCTGCGGGCGCGGGCACAACTGGGCGATGCCCTGGCCGATGCAGCGCGCTACGACGAGGCCATCGCCCGCTACGACAGCGTTTTGCAGGTGGCCCCAAACCACGGGTTGGTCCGCATCAGCCGCGCTCGTGCGCTAGCGGCGCAGGGCCGCTATGCGGCGGCGGCGGCGGACTATCGCTGGTTCCTGGATGAAAATCCCTCGCTGCCCGACTTGCGCAATAGCCTGGGGATCGTGCTAGAGCTGCAGGGTGATTTGCCGGGGGGCATCGCCGAATACCGGCACGCCCTCGAATTGCGGCCTGGTTTCCGCGCCGCCCGCTTCAACCTCGGAGTGGCGCTGGAAGCGGCCGGAGAGCCGGCGGCGGCGCTGGAGCAATATCGGGCACTGATCGCGGCGGCACCGGAATTTTTGCCCGGACAGCGCCGCGCGGCTCAGTTATTGCAGGAATTAGGCGATTTGGCGACGGCGCTGGACCACTACCGGCAAGCGCTGGCCCTGGCTCCTGACGACGCGACCTTGCACAACAATGCGGGCACGGCGCTGGCCGGTCTGGGGAACTACCCCGCGGCGGCGGCGGCCTTCCGCCGCGCGCTGGACATCGATCCAGACTACGCGGTGGCGCGCGACAACCTGGCGGCGGCGCTGGCCCGCCAGTGAGCGGGCGGGAACATTTGCGCCTTGCCGCCCACTACTTATATGAAGCCGATGATGCCGACCCCATCCAAGTGGCTCTTGTGTATGAGTCTGGTGCTGGTGTTGGCCGCCGACGGCGGCGCGGAGGGCGCATTCCGCTGCGCCGCCAAACTTGTCCAGGGCGCACCCGGGGCGGCGGGAGGCGCAGTGGGGACGCGGGGTGCGGTAGTTATCTTCGCCGGCTTCAACGACGGCGGTGGTTCCGCGGTCGCCCCGGCCTGGGCGCAGGGGCTGTTCGATGCGGGGCGCCCAGGCAGTATCAGTCATTTCTACGACGAAATGTCGGCTGGCCGCTTGCGCCTGCGCGGCGAGGTGGCGCCCAAGCGCTATGTCGGGCGCGACCCGGCCGGGGCCTATCTCGCGCTTGAGCCGGGCGAACGGGGCGACTTCGCGCGCTTCAACCGCGAAATCCTGGAGCAGGCCGATCGCGATATCGACTTTTCGCGCTATGACGACGACGGTCCTGACGGCATCCCCAACTCCGGCGACGACGACGGCCTGGTCGATGGGGTATTTGTCGTTGTCGACTCGACGCCGCAGAATTTCCTCGTTGGTGCGGCGACGGGTATCGCCACTCTGGGGGTGCACTTCATCACCGACGACGCGGGCACAGACGGCCGGCCAATCGAAATCCGTGCAGGCACCCTGCAGCGGGGTCGCACCTTCGCCGAAACCGCCGCTACTATCTGCCACGAGTATGCCCATCTGCTCGAATTGCCCGATCTCTACGACGTGGACTTTATCCGCAGCGGATCTACCGATCCAGAGCAGGATTCGGCTGGGATCGGCAATTGGGGGCTGATGGCCTGGGGGACGTTGGGCTGGCGCGGCGACGATGGACCGGTGGCCTTTTCGGCCTGGAGCCGGATGCGCCTGGGATGGGCCGAACTGGAAGTGCCGGTGCAATTGGAGCAGGAGTTGCGCATCGATCCGGTGGGGACGACCGGCAAGGTCTACCAGGTGCCGATGCCCAATGGCGAGTTCTTCCTGCTCGAATACCGCACGCGCGCCGGCAGTTTCTACGATCGCAATATTCCGGCAGAAGGGTTGTTAATCTGGCACGTGGGCGGTACTTCTTCGCGCAGCGAGGTCGATCTTGAGTGTGCCGACGGCCGCTTCTTCGACGCGGGCTATCCCCTCGGTACCCAACCGGCGCCCGAATTCGGGGGGGACAATCTGGACTTCTGGTCGCGCGATGCCGATTACAACCAGACCTTTGCCGGCAANCTCGGCGATGCGACCGACCCGTTCGACGGGGTGCGCTACACGGCGTTTACGCCNGAGACCAATCCCGACGCGCTCAGCAGCGATCGCGGGTGGGACGCGCGGGTCGAGAACATCCGCGTCGAGGGCGGGCAGATGGTGGCTGACATTACCATCAGTCCGGTGGTGCGGGTCAGCGAGGTGCGGGTGCTAGACGAGAACCGCGACGGGATCTGGGTCGCCGGAGAAACGGCAGAATTGTTTTTCGAGCTGACCACGCTCAATCCCAGCGGTGCGCTGCGCACGATTCTGACGGAGATCGACTCGCTGGCCGGATCGACGCGGGCCGAAGCGACCTATGAGATCGATCCNATTTCCCATCTCNACGACGACGGGTTGACCGGCTATAGGCTCGCCACTGCGGCCAACCAGATGATCTTGCGCGATAACTTCGCCGNTAGTGGTCGGANNCGAGTGCGGGTCGAGATACAGGAGCCCTTTGGCGAAGNGTGGATACAGCTGTGGAGCGAGGAGGTCGAGTTGGAGGGGGTAGCCGCGCGGCAGACCGTGGCAGAAGTGGTGGTGATCGACANGGTGGGCAATGGCGATGGTTTGGTACAGGCGGGAGAGATTTTTCGCCTCGGGTTGGTGCTCGATCTCGACGANTCGGCGCTATTGCAGAGCCTGGATTTCTACCTGCGCTCGCTGGCGCCCGATGTGGTGCGACTGAGCGGTGGCCACTTGTCTTTCCGCCGNGCTAACCGCTACGACCAGCGCAGCGTCGATAGCCCAGAGTTTCTGGTCGCTGGCGCGATCGCCGCCGGGGAGGCGCTCGATTTCGAATTGACGGTCCAGAGCGGGTTNGCCCANTGGCGCGATACGCTGCAGGTTGCGGTNGCAGCCGGTAGTGACCGCACCGCGCCGCGAGTACTCGGCGTCAAGGCCCGCTCGCAGCCGCAGGGATTGCANGTATGGTTGCCNGATGAACTGGTCCTGGAGGGNGGCGGGGTCGAGCGGGCACGGGTGCATATCTTTACCGCCGATGGAGCGGAGCGCCTGGCCGAACTCGAGCTGGCGCCAGGCAACGGCGAATGGCGGGGGATTTGGCCCGGCGCCTGGCCGGGGACCGAATATTTATTGCAGGCGGTGGTCGCGGATACGGANGGCAACGAGGGGCGCAGCCACCGGCAGCGCGTAGCGGTGCCGGTGCCGGGCGAGANGCNCGGAGATCGCCAACGCGTGGATGCTGGTGGNGCGCGGCTCAATGCGGTGGCGCTGGCGNCNGANGGTCGCTGGGTGGNGCTGGCGGCNGGGCCGGAAGTTCGAGTCTACGACGGGGTCGCACCGGTCCACGTGCTGCCCGTTGCCAATGTGCGGGCGCTGGCCTTTGATAGCGACGGCGAACTGGTGGCCACCGGCGGGCGCGAAGTGCGGGTGTGGTCGGTAGTAGATGGTTCCGAGCGTGCGGTGTTGGCCGGCCCGGNGNGNGGCGCGGNGGCGCTGGCTTTCAGCCAGCTGGGCGANNTGGCGGTGGGTGGTGCCGAAGGGCAGGTTGCGATCTGGGATATTGCCGCCGGGCGCGTGGCTGAAAGCCTGGCCGTGCCCAGCGGCGCTGCGGTGCGTNCGGTGGCTTTCAGCAACAACGGGCGCCACCTCGCCGCCGGCACGGCCAATGCCGAAGTCGTCTTATGGACGGGGCGTCAGCGCATTGCTGAGACGTTTTTGGGTCACCAGGGTCAGGTCGAATCGGTGTCGTTTAGTGCCGATGGCGATTGGCTGGCATCGGGGGGGCGCGCCGGCCAGGTCCGGGTGTGGAATCTCGAGCGCGCGGCTCGGGGGCGGGCGTTGGGTGGGGTGGGGGCCTGGGTGCGGGCGGTGTCGTTCAGCGCCGATGGCAAGTGGTTGGCCGCGGGTCGCCGGGATGGGCGGATTGCGATCTGGGACCGGGTCGGCTTCCAGCAGATCGGCGAGCTGGATATGGGCAGCGGGATCGAAGGCCTGGGGTTCGGCGGCGCGGGCGCGGCNGCGCGGCTTTTGGCCGGGACCTGGGAAGGGGCNTGGTTGCTGGATTTGAGCGTGGGGGAAACAGACGCGGGGGCGTCAGGGGTGGTGCCCTTTCCGGCCTATCCCAATCCCTTCAATGGAGCGGTGCGCATTCCCTACCGTCTGGCTGCCGACGGCCGGGTGGTACTGCGGATCTACGATGCGCTGGGACAACTGGTGCGGCAACTGGACTTGGGGCAGCGGACGGCGGGCTACTATTATGGGCCGGGTCGGGCGGCGCAATGGGACGGCCGCGATCGGCGCGGGCACCCAGTGGCGTCGGGGCTCTATCTCTACGAATTGCAAGCGGGCGGCAAAAGTGTCCGGCGCAANATTGCCCTGATCCGCTGAGTGGAGNAAAAATNCGCCACCTTTGTTGCCCCACCTGCATCGTACCTGTATCTTCCCGTGCCTTTATATCCGTCCGGCGCTCTGGACCCAACCCGTTTGCGGATTATGGNAAACNATATCTCCTATACCCTGTTGAACATCGACCAGCGTGAGGCGATTGCGGCCTACCTGCACGAGCGGGGCTGGCTCGAGCCCGGCGAGACGATCAGCCAGCTCGGCCGCGCCGGCGAGGGCAATATGAACCTGACTCTGCGGGTCGATACCGGGCAGCGCTCGTTTATCGTCAAACAGTCGCGCCCCTGGGTCGAGAAATACCCGACNATTCCGGCCCCGNAAGACCGGGTGTTGACTGAGGCGACCTTTTACCAGGCGGTGTCTCACTGCGGCGAGATCGCCGAGCGCATGCCGCGGCTTTTGGGCCGCGACCAGGAAAATCGCGTCGCCCTGTTCGAAGATCTGGGTGCGACGGCGGATTTTACCCGCATCTACGACGACGGGTGCGATGGGCTGGAGCCCCTGCCCGAGTTGTGCCGGTGGCTGGCGGCGCTGCACGGGGCCGCATTCGACGCTACCGTGCGGCAACGGCTAGAAAACCGCGCGATGCGCGAGCTCAATCACGAGCATCTCTATTGTTTCCCGCTGCNGCCGGACAATGGACTCGACCTCGATGCCTTCACCCCGGGGCTGGCCGCCGCNGCCGCGCCGCTGATCGCCGACGATGCCTTGCGGGCGGCGATCAGCGCACTTGGCGCGTGCTATCTCGACAATGGTCCCTGTTTGTTACACGGCGACTTCTACCCGGGCAGCTGGGTGAGCTCGGTCGATGACGTGTGGGTGATCGACCCGGAATTCTGTTTNTTCGGNCCCGCCGAATTCGATGTTGGCATCCTCGTNGGCCACCTGCTGTTGGCGGGCCGGCCGATGGCGCTGGCTGAGGCGGTGTTTGCGCACTACCGCCCACCAGCTGGCTTCGACCGCGCGCTGGCNTTGCGCTTCGCGGGGATGGAGATCATGCGGCGGCTCATCGGCGTGGCGCAGTTGCCGCTCTCCGCCGATCTGGCGCGCAAGGAAGCCCTGCTGCNGNTTGTGCGGACCCTNGTACTCGAGCCCGAGGCCTTTGGTGGCTAAGCGCGGGAATATTCGCTGGTGCGGGGGGGCGCGATGCGCTTCCCCGCTATTTATTTAGGGTATGCCGATTGTGAAATCCCGGGCCGCCGCCGCGCTCGCGGCGGCCTGTCTGCTGGTCTACGCCAATAGCCTGGACGGCGTTTTCGTCTACGACGACATCCCCTCAATCGTCGAGAACGAGGATCTGCGCCGCATTTATGACCGCTCGTTTTGGGGCACCTGGAGCAGGGCGCCGCATTCGTCGGTCGATGGCCGGCCGCTGNCGCGGCTGACCCTGGCGCTCAATTACGCGCTCGGCGGGTTGGATGTCCGGGGCTACCACCTGGTCAATATCGCGCTACACCTGCTCTGCGGGTTGGTATACTGGGCGCTGTTGCGGCGGCTGGTGCATGACTACGCGCTGGCATTTGCCTGCTCGCTATTGTGGCTCGTACACCCGCTCAACAGCGAGCCGGTCAACTATATCGTCGTGCGCACCGAGTCGCTGATGGGGCTGTGCTATCTGACCGCNCTCTATTGCGCGGTGCGCACCGGTCGCGGCTGGGAACTGGCGGCGGTGNCCGNCTGCGCCCTGGGCATGTCCAGCAAGGAGAGTATGGTTACGGCACCGCTGGCGGTATGTCTTATCGACCGCGCTTATGGGCGCCCGTTGCGCTGGCGGCTCTATGCGGGCCTGGGGGCGACCTGGGGGATCCTGGCGGCGCTTATGTGGCGTGGGCCCCGAGGGGATTCGGTGGGCTTCGCCCACGTTGGTGTCGGGGATTATCTGCTCAACCAGTGCGCGGTGCTGGGCGACTATGCGGTCAAGGTGGTGTGGCCGCAGCCGCTGGCACTCGACTATGGCTATGCGCGGGTGCTGGCGCCGACCGATGTCGCGGTGCAGGGGCTTTTGCTATTGGCGGCGGGAGGCTGGACGCTGTGGGCCCTGTGGCACAACCGGGCTGCCGGTGCGGCGGCAGCGCTGGTCTTGCTGACGCTGGCNCCGACGTCGAGTGTCGTGCCAATTGCTACCGAGGTGGGGGCCGAGCGGCGGATGTACTTGCCGCTGGCCGCCTTGTTGCCGCTATTGGTCGGCGGTGGACGGTGGTTGCTCACTGCGCGGTTGGGGCCGGCGCGGGCGCGGCTCGTCGGGATGGCTGTCCTGGGGGCACTGACGCTGGCATTGGGGGCGACGACGATGCGGCGCAATCTCGACTATCGCAGTGCGCTGGCGCTGTGGGAAAGCGCGGTGCGGGCGGTGCCACACAGCGCTCGGGCCCACACCAATCTGGCNCTGGCACAGGAGNGAGCGGGGCGCTATGAAGACGCGGTGGNGAGTTATCGNCGGGCGCTGGCGCTGGACCCGACGCTCGCCGAGGCGCACAACAATCTGGGCGGTGCGCTGATGCGGCTGGANCGCTGGTCCGAGGCCCTTGGCGCTTGGCGTCGGGCGCTGGAGTTGCGGCCGCACTTCCTCGCCGCCCACTTCAATCTGGGGCGGGCGCTGGCGCGGCAGGGGCAATACGCCGCGGCGGTGGAGCACCTGGGGCGGGTGCTGGTAGTGCAACCGGATATGTTCGCGGCGCGGCTCCTGGCGGGCGAAGCGCTAGCGGCGCTGGGACGTATGGACGCGGCGCGGGTGCACTTGGNGCGGGCACGGGCGCTGCGGCCGGACGACGAGCGAGCGCGGACGGCGTTGCAAGGGGTTCGCGAGAGGCACTGAACTACTGCGATTCGTCGCCCAGTTCCTTGTAGAGCCAGAGCAGGGAAGACGGCGGGGCCGTTATAAACTGGAAGCCGAAGCGGCTNCGACCGTCTGCGAGGCGCTGCATCCANACCATGCGGGCGCGGTGCTGGTGCAATTCGCCGTCGATTTCAAACTCCATGTCGAAGGGTATGTCCTGTTCGATCTCAAAGCCAATGCCGCCCTCGGNCNGGTCGAGTCCTTTGGCTTCGACCAGGCCGAAATCGCCGATAAACTGGATCGAGGTCTGCAATTGGCTGCGCTCTGGACGCGTCGCGTCACCCGCGTCGGCGGTATCGGNGGCATTTTCATCCGTCAGCGCCGCCAGGCGGTCGCGGAGCTNGGCAAGCTCTTCGATGAGCTGGGCTTTGGTCTTTTGGCTATCCTGCATTGGCGTCCCCCGATCGGCCCTGGAGTGTAGAGTGATCAATCTGATTATAATGCTGTAAAAACAAGTGTCTGTGCATCGTTTAGCTCAGGCCAGACTCGCGTTGCACTGGCGGTTTCAGGTCGTGGTTGGCCCCGGCCAGCGGGATGTCCAGCAAGACCCGGTTGGATCGGGGTGGCGGTCGTTTGTTTGCACGCCTCTTGGCCGGTGCAGACGGAGATGGCACGTTGTAGCCCATGGGTTGGAGACCTGCCTGGAGATCCGGGGCAATCAACGCCTCGTCCTCGATGATAGCGACTCGTTGTTTGGCCATTGCCAACCTCTGTATTGCGGCTCCAACGCAGTGTAGTTTACCGCGGCGGCAAGCGCCCGGCGGCGGCTTGCCACGCCCCTGACCTCTACATAATTTGTAGCGTTGGCCAAGAGGCGATGTTGATTTAGATCGTCAAAATTGTGTACCAAAAGATATATTGCAATTAGTAACAATCAAAATAAGTATTTGTTACCAAGGGAGATATGTCAGATAAATTACCCGATATAATCCCCCTTGAGCCCTATTATCGCGAGATGGTCTGGGGCGGCCGTCGCCTGCAGGCGCTCTACGGCAAAGCGCTGCCGCCCGCCGTCGCCATCGGCGAGACCTTTGAGCTGTCGGTCTACGCGGAGCGGGAGAGCACGGCGGCGGCCGGACCGTGTGCGGGCCGTTCGCTGCGCGAGTTGGTGGCGGCGTATGGCGCTGAATTGGTCGGAGCCGGGGTCTGGGATCGCTACGGCGGGCGCCTACCGCTGCTGGTCAAGCTGATCGACGCGCAGCAGGATCTGTCGATACAGGTTCACCCCGACGATGCCTACGCTCGGCTCAAGGGCCTCGACGACGCGGGCAAGATGGAGGCCTGGTACGTACTGCACTCGGAGAATGGCCGCGCCGCCTACGGATTGCAAGAGGGCGTTGGGCGCAGCGAATTCGCCGCGGCGGTGGCGGAGCAACGGGTGCCGGATGTCGTCCGCTTCTTTCCCGTATCGCGCGGGGACCTGGTCTTTTTGCCGCCGGGCACCGTACACGCGCTGTGCGCGGGGGTGGTCATCTACGAGGTGCAGCAGTCGAGCGATCTGACCTTCCGCATCTACGACTACGATCGACCNGGGCTGGACGGCCAGCCGCGCGAATTGCATATCGNGCAGGCGATGGATGTCATCAACTTCGGCGCGCAGATGCCCGCCCCGGTGCCGCATCCGCAGCTGGAGGGCGACGAGGTGTTGGTGGCGTCCGAGCACTTCGTCTTGCGCGGCTGTGGCCTCGCNAGCGGCGCGGCTGAGCTCAGGGCCGAGGGCTCGTTTTTGGCGGTNACGCTGATCGCNGGACAGGCGCTNGCCGGCGGGTGCTTGCTGACCGCGGGTGCAACCGCGCTGGTGCCGGCCGGCCGCACTTGCGAAATCGCGCAGCAAGGCGACGAAAAACTGGANTACCTGGTCGCTTCCGTTCCCATCTGAAATAAGGTTAGTCCATGAAATTCGTGATTCGCGCCGGCGGTATCGGCACCCGGCTTTGGCCTTACAGCCGCCAGTGCAAGCCCAAGCAATTCCACGCCATGGCCGGCGAGCAGACGATGTTGCAGGACGCCGTCGGCCGCATCGGATCCATTGCCGCAGCAGACGATGTGCACGTGTCGACCGGGGCGCAGATGGCGGACCTGGTGCGCGAGCAATTGCCGGCCCTGTCTGCCGCGCAATTGATTGTCGAACCGGCTCTGCGCAATACCGGCCCNGCGGTGGGGNTGGAGTGCGCGCTGCTGGAGGCGCGCTATCCGGGCTGCGTGATCGCCAGCCTGGGGTCGGACCACTACATCGGCAAGGCCGGCGAATTTTGCCGCCTGTTGCAGGTGGCGGAAGAGGCCATCGCGGCGTATCCGGACTATTTGTTCACTCTCGGAGTCAAGCCGACGCGGGCGGAGACCGGCTACGGCTATATACAGCGCGGTGTGGTGCTGGCGGAGTTTGCCGGCGAGCCGGNATACGGCGTCGAAGCNTTTAAAGAAAAACCCGATGCCCCGACCGCCGCGCAGTATGTCGCCAGCGGCGAATATCTGTGGAATAGCAATATGTTCGCGTGGAAGGCGGCGACGGTGCTCGAACTCTTCGCCCGCTTCGAGCCGGCACTGCACGAGGGGCTGGAGCGCATTATGGCGGCGGTGGGCAGCGCAGAGGAGGAGGCAGTGATTGCGCGCGAGTATCCCCGGCTCAAGGAGATCGCCGTCGACAATGCGATTATCGAACGCGCCGATAAGGTCGCGACGATCGAAGCCGATATCGATTGGGGCGATATCGGGTCGTGGGCGGCGCTGACCGACGTTCTGCCCGCCGACAGTGCGGGCAATCTTTTCGCCGGCGAGATCGTGGCGGTTGACGCGGCGAACTCGACGGTCTACGCTCGCAAAGACAGGCTGGTAGCGCTGATTGGCGTCGAAGACCTGGTGGTGGTCGATACCGAGGACGCTTTGCTCGTTTGTAAGAAGGGCGAGGCGCAGCGGGTCAAGGACGTATTGGAGCGGCTGCAGGACGATAAATACCGAAAGTACACCTAGTCGACGTCGAGGATGTAGCGCGCCAGCGGTGAAAGGCGTTTGGCGGTTGCGGGGCGCAGGTACTGGCGCTGGTTGGTNTGCTGCTCGTACTCGCGGGCGATAAAGGCGCAGTGCAGGGTGCGGCGCCGGCGGCCTGAGCGGTTGTGGTAGGAGCTGTGCCAGACGCTGCCGTTGAAGANGGCGACCGAGCCGGCCGGGGCCTCTAGGTGGCACTGGTCGGGGTGGTCGGCCATGCGGTCTGCGACATACTCGTCGATCTTGCCGCTNTTTTTNTGGCTGCCGGGCACGACGCGGGTGGCACCGTTNTCGCGGCTGAAGTCNTCGAGCATCCACATCGAATTGACCACGCTATAGGTGCCGTCGGCGCGGCCCCCGTCGGGGTGTAGCGCCTGCAGGCCGCCGTCGGGCAGGGGGTCGTGGCCGTTGAGCGAGTGCAGTTTGAAGGGGCGCTGCAGCACGTGGACGACGGCGGCGAGCAGACGCGGCAGTAGATAGACCTGGTCGAAGACCTCGCCCTTGTTGGTGAGGTCAGCGAGGCGGCGCACGCCTGCGACCTGATTGACTTCGATACCGGCTTTGTCTCCCTCGCGCTCGTAAATCGCGTCGAAAGCTCGGCGCAGTCTTGCGAGCCAGGGCGGGTCTATGGCGTTTGCCAGAATGACATAGCCCCGGTCGTCGAGGGCCTGCCGTTGGTCGGGCGCGAGGGGCTGGGGGACAAAACCCAATGCCGTTAATTTTNGATCCATCGCGGTCGGGCTCCCGGGTTGGCGTATAACTTTGACGGAAAGAAGATATGGGCACTGAAAAACCAAAACAAGGCATGGTGGAGCTGTGGGGCGAGCAGGTGGTCAAACTCCGCGCCAAAGACGCGGCGCGGGGCCAGCTATTCGACGAGGGCAACTACGCGATGTTTATCCACTGGGGGNCCTATTCGCATCTGGCCAACAAGGTGGACGGTAAGACCTACTACGGCATCGGCGAGTGGATTATGAATCCGCGGATGGCGGGGATTCCCGTCGCTGATTACAAGCGCCGTGCAGCCGATTTCAACCCGCTGCGCTTCGATGCCGATGAGATCGCGCAACTGGCGNTGGACGCGGGGATGAAATACATCGTCATCACTAGCAAGCACCACGACGGCTTCGCCATGTACCACTCNAAAGCCGATCGTTTCAATATTGTCGATGCGACTCCTTTCGGCCGCGACCCGATGAGGGAATTGGCGGAGGCCTGCCAAAGGGCGGGCATCGGTTTCGGTTTTTACTATTCGCACAACCAGGACTGGACCTGCCCAGGTGGCAGCGGTGGGCCGGGGACGGATGCGGCCGGGCGACCGGTGGATTTCGACGANTATTTTGAGAAAAAGTGTCTGCCGCAGGTCGAGGAGATCACCAGCGAATACGGCGAGATTGAGATCGTGTGGTTCGATACGCCGGGCGATATGCCGAAAGAGTACGTCGAGCAGTTGGTGGCAGTGGTGCGCGAAAATCAACCCGAGGCGCTGGTTTCGGGGCGAGCCGGCCACGATCTGGGCGACTACCGGACGCTCGGCGATATGGACGTGCCGCTGCGCAATGTCGCGGGCTTGTGGGAAAGCGTCGACACGACCAANGACTCGTGGGCCTTCGCCTGGTACGACGAAAACTGGAAATCACCAACGGAGATTCTGCGGCGACTCATTGCCTGCGTGGGCCGCGGCGGGACCTATATGCTAAATCTGGGAATNGCCGGCGANGGTTCGCTNCCCGCGCGGCCGGNGCGGGCGCTGCGCGCGGCCGGTGCGTGGATCCGGCGCTATCCGCAGGTGGTCTACGCGGCAGGGGCTTCGCCCTGGCAGCACGCANTGCCCTGGGGCGATGTAACAGTGCAGGGCAACAAGCTGTTCCTGGCAGTGTCGCGCTGGCCGGCANTGGGTGCGCTGTACTTGCCGGGACTCGACAATGAGATTGTCGCAGCGCGCCTGCTCCAGGGCGCGCAGGGCGATGAGATTTGCTGCGAGCGACAAGAAGGTTGGATGCGCTTTGACTTGCCGCCGCGAGCGCCGGAAGCGCTGGTCTCCGTCGTCGAGGTCGAACTGGATGGCGCGCCGCGGGTCGATCCGACCTGGGGCCTTGATCCGGAGGCCGAGACCNAGATCCAGGCCGAGTTCGCCGCGGTCAGCGGTGCGGTCAAAGAATCGGTGCGGTGGATGGAAAAATTTGGCGAGTGGAAGCACGTGACGCGGGTGCACAAATGGCAGCAGGGTGGCCAGGCGACGTGGACGGTCGACGTTCTGATACCGGGAGATTATCAGATCGATCTGACCTACGCCGGGGCGGGCCGTCTGGTATGGGCCGCTGGGATTGTCGGCGGAGAGCGCATTCAGAACCAGCAGAATTCATCGCACAACTACCAGACTTTTCCGATCGGCCTGCTGGCTTTTTCCGTACCCGGGCGCTACGAGATAAGCATTTCCTGTCTGGAAGGCGAGATNGAGACGGGTAGTCTGCAGGCTGTTCACTTTACGAGGNCTAGATGGTAAATATCGTCGTAATCGTCAGCGACCACCTCACCACTCGCGCAGTCGGCGCCTATGGCGAAAGCACCTGGGCGGATACGCCGAACATCGACCGCATTGCCGCGCGGGGGATGGTGTTTGAGAATGTGTACACGAGTTGTCCGCTGTGCGCGCCGGCGCGGGCGTCATTCTGGACTGGGCGCTTNCCGCACCAGNCGGGGGTGTTGTCCAATGGATTGAAAGCGGAGGGGCCGGGGATTATTCCCAATGNACAGGTGCCGGAGGATATGCCGACGCTGGGAGCGGTGTTCAGGGACGCGGGNTATCAAACTATTCATTTTGGCAAAACGCACGACTCGGGCGGATTGCGCGGCTTTGAGATTGCGCCGGATGGCATTCGCGAGTCGGAGCGCGTTCCCGTGGGCTATCCCGAAAACAACGATACCTGGAAGGACCACTGGGCGATGGAGCGCTTTGGCGAATGGGCCGACGGTGGATTTCCGCAGCCATTTCTGTGCGTGGTCGATTTGCAAAATCCGCACAATATTTGCGGCTGGATCGGCGAGCACAGCAGTCTCGATGGGCNGGTGCAACACCCCGAGCGAGCAGTGGACCTGCCCGAACTGCCGGCCAATCACCGGGTGCGCGACTGGGAGAGCCTGCCGCTGCCGATTCGCTATATCTGCTGCAGCCACAACCGCGGGGGCCAGACCTCGCGCTATACGGAGGAGGATTGGCGCTACTATATCGACGCGTTCAGGCACTACAGCAAGATGGCGGATGCGCACGTCGGCACGGTATTGCAGCGCTTGGANGCAGGGGGCGTACTGGACGACACGCTAGTGGTGCTGATGTCCGACCACGGTGACGGCATGGGCTCGCACCAGATGGCGACCAAGCAGGTGTCGTTTTACGAAGAGACGGCGCGGGTGCCCTTTATCGTCGCAGGTCCAGGGGTGGAGCGGGGGCGTTCGGAAACGCTGATGTCGCTGCTGGATTTGTTACCGGGNCTGTGCGACTACGCGGGTGTGGGGGTGCCGGACGGTCTGCCGGGCACGAGCTTCGCGCCGCTGCTGCGCGGTACAGAGGTCGTCAGGGANTTCGTCGCGTCCCAGTGGTATTCGGAGTGGGGATGCACGGTGAGTCCGGGGCGCATGATCCGCAGTGCGCGCTACAAATACACGTCGTATCTCGAAGGGAGTGGCGGCGCCGACGATCCTACGGGCGGCGAGGAATTGTACGATTTGCAAGAAGATCCNGGCGAGATGGTCAATCGGGCGGCGGATCCGGCGCATCGCGAGGTGTTGTCGCAGCACCGCGCAATGCTCGGGCGGCACATTCGCGATACGGGAGATCCGTTTTATTCGTACGCAGTCGTGGCCGATGAACGCTGGCGCTCGCACGCATCGGGCTACGGGCACCACCGCGGGCCGACGGCGCCGCTGGCGTTCGACTCGCGGCGCTGAGCAACCGGTTGCTCAGCGGGATGGGTTCGCCCAGGGCATGGGCCTGGGGCGCGCTCTCAAGCGGGGNGTTTGCCGATTGCGCCGCGCGTCTGTCGAACCAGCCTCGGCTCTATTTGCCCTTGACCAGTTCGCAAATGGCGGTCACGCCGCGGCGGATGTGGTCGTCTTCGGCNGCGATCGAGATGCGGACGTGGTCTGCGCACATCTTGCCGAAGGTCTTGCCCGGAGCCACGGCGACTCTTTTCTCCTCCAGCAATCTCACTGCAAAATCGCGCGAGTCCATGCCCGAGGCCGCGATGTCGATCATCAGGTAGATGGCGCCGCCGGGGGTGTAGCGGTAGAGGTCGTGCGCGCGCAGGACCTCGAGGGCGATATCGCGGCGGCGGCGGTAGGCCTCGCGCATTTGGGCGACCGTCTCCTGCGGCCCGTCGAGCGCCTCGGCCGAGGCCAGTTGCGAAAAACCAGTGCCGCAGGAGACGAAGGGCTCCTGCAATTTAGCGGCTAGCTCAATATAGTCGGGATTGGCGCGGGTGAAGCCGACGCGATAGCCGGTCATCGCGAAGCTCTTGGACATCCCCGAGACGATNAGNGNGCGGCCATCCTCGTCGTGCGGTAGCGCGCTGTGGTGCTGGTNGGCGAAGACGATTTCGCCGTAGATCTCGTCGGAGAGGACCCACAGGTCGTGGCGCTGAGCCAGCCCCATCAACTCCCGCATNAGCGTTTGGTCGTAGACCTGGCCGGTGGGGTTGGAGGGCGTGCAGAGCAGCATCAGTTTCGTCTTTTCGCTGATCAGGCTTTCGATNTCGTCGAGATCGGGTAGGAAGTGGTTCTCGGCGCGGAGATTGTAAAAGACCGGTTGCCCGTGGACGATGGAGACGGCCATGTGGTAGTTGGGCCAGCCGGGGTCGGGCAAGAGCACCTCGTCGCCGGGCTCGAGCAGGGCCAGGAAGGAACTGGCCACGCTCATTACCGCGCCGGGGGTGACGAGGATGTGCTCCGGGCCGGTGGCGACGCCGGTGCTGCGCTCAAAGTAACGCGCCGCCGCCGCTCGCAGCGGATCGACGCCGGCATTGGGCACGTATTTGGTGTGGCCCGCATTGGCAAAGCGGCAGGTGGCCTCGATGATATGTTCAGGGGTATCGAAATCGGGCTGGCCGACCTCTAGGTGGATGACCTCGCCGGTCTTCTCGGCCGCCCAGGCCAGGTCCATGACTTCGCGGATGCCCGAGCGGGGGATCTCCGCGGGGATGCGGGCGAATGGCTTCATCTGAGATGGATACCCGGGCCGGTCGAACCGATCATCTGCACGGTGTTATAGATCGAGGCCGGGGTCGAGGCACCGGTGACGCCGGTGATGCCTTCGGTGCGGGCGACGCGCAGGTCGATCCCTTGGCCCTGGGCGTGGATCTCGACGATGGCCTCGGTCCACTCGGGGCTGACCAGCAACAGCGAGTGGGTGCGGTCGAAGCCGATACCGGCGTAGGCGATAGCGGCGTGGGTGTTGACATTGCGCGGGAACAGCGGGCAGATGCCGCGAGTGGGGCCGTCGTAGAGGGTGGTCTCTTCTTTGATGTCGTCGGGGTTGAGGCCGGCGGCGGCGCAGTCGACATTGTGCGGCGGTTTTTTCATCACGACATCGACCGATTCCCAGACATCGCGATTTTCCAGTAGCGCGTCCATGCCGACGACCCCGCCGTGCGGCACGAAGGCGCGGGTGCCGGCGCGGCGAGTGACTTCCTCGATAGAATTCTCTACCTCCTGGTCGGCTAGGGCGGTCACCGAGATAAACATATAATTGGTCTTCTCGAGGATGGTGGTGCCCCATTTGCGGGTGACATCGGGATGGGCCATCTCGACGACTAGATCGGGGCGCCGCGATTCGAAATCGGCCAGGTCCGCCAGCGCCAGATCGCCGGGCAGGCTCTCGACGGCGGCGGCGAACTGATCGTGGACGAAAACGACTTCCATACCATTGTCGGCGTTGCTCTCGATCATTTTGTGGACGGCCTGGCCAATCTGACCATAGCCGATCAGGCCGATGCGCGTAGTACTCATAGCTGGGTCTCCTGAAGAGCGGGTAGGCATGAGGGGCGAAAAAATATATGCATTGGCAGGCAAAATGGCGAACGGGATTCGCGTGGATTTGGCGAGGGGATTTGCGTACAGTATAAAGTGGCGGTCGGGTGGGCGCAAAATGCGGCTATACCAGATCTTGTGGGACGGGGCTGCGGCTCGGACCAGAGGGTACATAAAATATAAAGAATCCATGAACTTAGCCGATAGTAAGGAGGCGGGAGGTAAGTGAATTGAATCCAGGTAGCAAAAAGTCTACGGGACCGTTGGTCCACCTGCTCGGCCTGGTTGGAGTGCTCTGCGTGGGCATTGCAATCGCGGGTCTTTGGGGCGCGTTTGCGCCGACGGCTAAAGCCCCGTTAGCGCGCGTCGCGCCGAGGACTCCGGTGGTTGCCGCCGCCGCGAGCCAGGCCCAGCCAGCAGGCGAAGACCGGGCGCACGTAGCGGAGACGGGCGTCGTGCGCGGCGCCGGGGCTTCGCCCTATCCGCTCGAAGTGGGGCGCTACTGGGTCTATGTCAGCGAAGACGCCGAACGCGGCACGCGCACCGAAGTAGAGCGCCGCATCGTGCGGCGCGAGAGCCGGCCGGACCAGGAGTTGTTTTACTTTTCTGACGGCACGGTTGCCTTCCGCCAGGACGACAAGATTTTCGAAATGGGCCCCGAAGGCGGGGTCAATGTGATCCCCACCGGCGCGGACCCCTATATCTACCGCAGCCAGGGATTGCACATCGAAAAGCAGGTCGGCACTACCGACACGGTGATGATCTTCGGCGGCCAGCGCTACGCGCACTGCGTCCAGGTGATCACCCGCTTCCGCCCCATCGATCAGCCGGATCGGGATCTGCGCGCCTACGCTTCCTACTATGCGCGCGGGATTGGCCTGGTCGCCAGGGAACTGTGGCCGCCGGCAGCGGACGGCGCGCCGAGCCACGTACTCACGGACTACGGTCCGCAAAAATTGTAAAAGCCAAAGGAAGGAAAAGGAGCAGGCTCCCCATGCTCTATAGATATTGTTTGTCCATCGCCTTGGTCGCGCTCCCCCTTACCGGCGCCCGGGCGGAACGAGCCCTGACGCGAGTCATCGAGGTGTCGAGCGGTGTTGATGAGGTGGTCCTCGATGCGGGTCGCGTCGAGGGTATGCGCCAGGGCTCCCAGGTCACGCTCTTGCGCGAAGGTGAGGCGATCATCCATCCGCTCAGCGGCGAGATCCTCGGCATTCCCCAGGAGCCGGTGGGGCTGGCCGAGGTCAAAAAGCTCGAGAATCGCCGCGCCAGCGCGGTGATGATCAAGCACTATTCGACTCCGCAGGTCGGCGATTTGGCCGAATACGCCAAGGTCGTTGAGGCGGCCGCCGCGCCCGCTGAGGTGGTCCAGGTGATACAGCGGGTCACCGACCTCGAAGCGGGCATGAAACAGTACAAAAAATCGCAGAAATCGCTCGCCGCCTATCCGGTCTTCGCCCAGCAGGTCTGGGATGAGATGGGGACGATCAAATCCTATCTGGTCGCCATCGACGAGCGCCTGATCGAGCTGGAAGCACAGCAGAGCGAGGACCGCAATCGCTTGATTGCGATGATGGGGGGTGAGTTCCAGGGTGAAGCCAGCAAGGAACTGACCATCCGCTACAGCGAGGACACCGACCTCAAGCTCAGCGTGGCCGGTAAGACCCTGACGATCAGCGTCGAGCAGGACTCGCTGCGGTTGACCAAGCTCGATGGCTCGCATGCGTTGGAGCAGGGGATGGACTTAGGCGCCGAGGACCTGTCCCTCGACGACGAAGAGGTAGTGGCCGAAGAGGAAGAATGGTGGGATATATCGCTCGGCGAACAAGGCGAGATGTTCGACTCGCTGACCCTCTTCGGGGGTAGCCTACTCTTCATTGCGATTATCGCCGGCACGCTGCTGGTGGTCATCAAGCGGCGCTATGACCACGTGATGGACGGGCTGGAGGAATACGACCAGGATTTCCTCGAAAATGCCGAAGATGAGGATTTCGACGACTTCGAAGACGAGTACGAAAAGCGATGAAACGGCTACTGCTAATCGCGGCGGTCCCGCTGCTGTTGACGAGCGCGGCGCGGGCTGCAGAAGAGATGGCTTATGTCATCAAGGTGACACCGACACTGGCCTATGTGGACGTCGGTCGCAGCGCGGGCGCGATTGAGGGCGGGATGTATCTGATCCTGCGCGAGGATGGCGACGGCTATCGGGAGATCGGGCAGGTGCAGCTGGTGCGCGTCGACGCCAATTTCAGTATCGGCGAGATCGTCGATGTCGTCGCCGGCCAGGATCTCGAGGTGCTCGACCGGGTGGTGCTAAAATCAGTGTGGGAGGCGATGGCGCAAATGGCGGGTGAGTCGATGAAGCCGTCTGGCCACAAGGGCCGGTCGCTGGTCGGTCGCCGTTCGTTCCAACTACTGGTTGGGGCAGATTTCAACCGCCATGCCGAGCTGCGCTACGTTTTCTACGACGGGTTAATGCGGCTGATCGACGCCAGGGCGGGAACGGGCCTGGGGATCGGAGTGCGGCTGGGACAGGCTCTGGGAGACCAGTGGCGCGCCAATCTGACCTACCGCATGGGCCGGGGCCAGGACGTGACCGGGCTGGCGATCGAAGCCGATCTGCATTTGGTGCCGCGCGGCTACGACCGGGCCGGATTGTACTTCGGCGCCGGCGCCGGCATGCACCAGTTGAGCTGGGATCCGCCCAGCAATACCGATGGCTCGGCCAACAAGGTGGGTGTCAATCTGATGGCCGGCATCCAGGCGCCTGAGGTTATGAATCTGCTCGTAGAGGTCGGCTATCAGCGCGTGATCAAATTCGACGACGTACTCGACGTCAGCAATATGCGGGCTTATCTGGGCTTCGGGCGCAGTTTCTAAAGCGCGGAGGACATCGCTAATAACAGGCCGCTGTCCCATAGTCTACGGGGCAGCGGCTTTTTCTATTTGCGCTGCGCGACCTTGCACACCCAGATACTGATCTCGTAGAGCAACAGCAGGGGCAGCGCCATCAGCATTTGCGAGACGGGATCGGGCGGGGTAAAGATGGCGCCGAGGATGAAGATGGCGACGATGGCGTAGCGGCGGATGTGGCGCATTCTGGCGGCGGTCAACACGCCCGCCTTGGCCAAAAAGAGCGCCAGCACCGGCATTTCGAAGACGATCCCGAAGCCCATGATCAACCGCAGCACGAAGCCGATGTACTCGTCGACGGCCCACTGCGAGGTCATATCGGGCGGCTCGAGCGCGAGGAAGAAGCGCAATCCCAGGGGCAGCACGATCCAGTAGGCGATCAGCGCGCCGACCGAAAAGCAGAACACGCTCAGCGAGATGATCGGCACCATCAGCCGCTTTTCGCGCGGCAGAAGTCCCGGCGCGATAAAGCGCCAGCCCTGGTAGAAAACCGCCGGCAGCGCCAGGATCAGACCGCCGATAAAGGCGATTTGCAGGCTGATAAAGAAGTAGGTCATCGGCTTGAGCGCCTGCAGCCGCCGCGTCGGCGGCAACTCCGTCTGCTCTGCCGCCAAGTCGGCTTCGGCGCTGGGCAGGTCGAACCATTTGCGCACCAGCATTTCCATCGCCCGTACCGCGTCGGACGAGCGGTTGTTCTCGAGGCTGAGGACGGCTTCTTCGTAGGGGCGGGTGAGAATTTTGACGATGGGGTCGGATAGCGCGAAGCAGATGATCGCGCCGACTGCGATGGCGGCCAGGGCTTTGAGGATGCGCCAGCGCAACTCCTCGAGGTGGTCGAGGAAGGGCATATTGGAGATGCCGACCTCGAGGTCGGTGCTGGTTGCGGCGAGTTCCTGGCGTTCTTCTTCGGCCATGGATCAACTCACCTGGCGGTAGAGGGGAATCAGCGCAGCCAACGACAGCGCCAGGCAGCCCTGTGCGAAGAGGTCGCCGTAGCGGGTATAGAAGGTGGTCTCTCGCGCCACCGCCACGTCGGATACGGCGGCGGCGGGGACGAAGAGCTCGGTGGCCTGGCGCTGGCGTCCGTAGGGATCGATAAACAGCGTTACACCGCTGGTGGCGGCGCGGGCGACGGCGGTGCGGTTTTCGACTGCGCGCATGGCGTTGATCAGCGCGTGCTGGTAGGGACCGGCGCTGCGCCCGAACCACGAGTCGTTGGTGATATTGACCAGAATCCGCGCCCCGGCCCCGACATGGCGGCGGACCAGGTCGGGGAAGATCGACTCGAAGCAGATCAGCACCGCGAAGGGCGCATCGGGATGGTCGAAGATCGTGCGCCGGGTGCCGCGGGCAAATTCGGCCGGACCGAGGTCGCCGGTGAGTTGGGTCCAGTCGATGTCGCGCAAGAGCGGGATATCGTCGCGATAGGGAGTCCGCTCGCCGAAGGGCACCAGGTGCATCTTGGCATAGGCGGGCATCGCGACGGTGCCAGGCGTTAGGAAGAATGCTGCGTTGTAGGGCTCATTCAGTGCCAAATTGTAGTCGGAGGCGCCGGTCAACAGCGGCGTGCCCAACTCTTCGACCAGGGCGAAGGCGCGGTCGCGGCAGTCGGCGCGGCGGGCCAGATTGCACGGCAGCGCGGTCTCGGGCCAGACTAGCAATGCCGGCTCGTCGGCCGCGGCCTGGCGCGAGAGGTGCTCGAGTGCCGCAAAGCTGTTTTCCAAGCCGCGCGGTCCCCACTTTTGTTCCAGTGTGATATTGGGCTGGATCAGCCCGACGCGGATATGCTGTGCGGGCTGTGCGGCGATGGCGAACTGGGCGTGCAGTAGTGGCAGCGCATAGCAGAGGGCGATGGGGGCCAGGAGCCTGGGGCGTTGCGTTGCCAGTGCCAGGTAGATAAGCACATTGAGCCCGACTACCCAAAAGGAAACGCCGAAGACCCCGGTCCAGCTCGCGTGCTGGATCAGTCGCGGCCACGCGGCCTGGCCGTGGCCCAGGAGCAGCCAGGGAAAACCGAGCTCGCCCAGCGAGAGCATATATTCCTGCCCGGTCCACAACGCTGGCGCCAGCCACAGGGCGCGGTGACCCCAGCGCGCCCCCAGCGCGGCGAGCAAGCCGCTGCAGAGGCCGGGGAAGAGCCCCAGATAGGCGGCCATCAGCGCGGTGCCGGCGACGACGGCGGGGCCGCCGCCCTGGGTGTGGGCAACCCAGTAGAGACAGAGCAGATTCCACACTGCGCCGGCGACCCAACCGTTGGCGAAGCCGCCCTTAAAGCTGCGGCCTTTGAGAGTGCATAACAGCGGCACCAGCGCGAGGTGGCCCCACAGCGGCGCGAAAAGCCAGGCCAGCGGATGGTCTGGATGGCTGGGAAAGGCCAGGGCGAGCAGCGCGCCGCTGGCGACGGCGGCTGGCCAGCGGCGGCGATGTAGCGCGGCGATAAGGTGATTCAGATGGGGTTGAATTGGCATGGAAGCGGGCAGGTGTNAATCCGCAGGAAATATAGTCCCGGCGCAGAAGGCGGGCAAGGTGATGGCACGGAATCTGCTCGTGGCGGAGGCGATGTTTAATTCTCCGCGGCACGGCGCGAGATGGTACCCTGGGGTTACGTNGCTGTGCCGTTTACCACGCATTTTTTGCCAGGAGGTAGATTCGTGCATACGCAAATCCAAGNCCCCGCAACCCGGGCGCTGCGCGCGGGTGAGAAGTTGGCCACGGCGATGTACGCCGGCGAGATGCCGCGCGAGCGTCTGGCGCGGCTGGGGCCGCAGGGGCTGAAGGACGAGGAGCTATTGGCGGTAGCCCTGGGCACGGGNTATAAGGGGCGTCACGTCCGGGAACTGGCGACGGAGATCCTCGCCGATGCGGTCGTCGAAACACTGATCGATATGGAGCTGGACCAGTTGAGCCGGATCAAGGGGCTGGGCAAGGCCAAGGCGGGTGTGCTGGTCGCCGCCTTCGAATTGGCGCGCCGTGGCCTGCACAAGGGCCTGGGCGCGCGGCCGGTGGTTCGCTCTCCCGCCGACGTATTGCCGCTGCTCGTCGATATCCGGGACCAGCGGCGCGAGCACTTCCTCTGCCTCTACCTCAATGCCCGCAACCAGGTCATCCACAAGGAAGTGGTTTCGATTGGCAGCCTGTCTTCGTCGATCGTGCATCCGCGCGAAGTTTTCCAGCCGGCGGTGTCGCAGTCGGCNGCCAGCGTGGTTCTGGCGCNCAACCATCCCTCGGGTGATGTNTCGCCGAGNCAGGACGATATNGAACTGACCCGGCGCCTGGTACAGGNGGGCGAAATTATGGGCATCGACGTGCTCGATCACCTCATCATCGGCGCCGACGACTTTCTCAGCCTCANGGAGCGGGGGCTGATCTAAGCGGCAATNATTGTATTTGCGAGGCAAAAGGCTATATTTAATGAAAGAGAGAGCAANAGGGCCGCCAGGCCCGTTTACCTGGGTGCACGGACGATGAAAGAAGAAGAAAGCCGCCTGATTCCGGTGCACATATTCGATATCTACCCCTATCCCGACGCGCAACAGGGCCTGGGGGCACCGCAGAATTTTCTCGTTTTACTCAAGGGAGACGACGAGCGGGTGGTGCCGATTACTATCGGCCACTTTGAGGGCCAGGCCCTAGCCATGGCCATCCGCAAAATCGCCCTGCCCCGGCCCCTGCCACACGATCTGCTGCGCAGTCTGCTCGAAAAAATCGATGCCACGGTCCACAAACTGGTCATCCACACCCTCAAGGACGATGTCTTCCACGCCTATCTGATGATTCAGACCCAGGCCGAGCCCTTCTACCTCGACTGCCGGCCCAGCGACGGCATGATTCTGGCGACCTTGCTGGCGACGCCGATTTACATGAGCCCGGAGGTGATTGAGGCGGCCGGTCGCGTGCTCGAGATCAACGATCAGCGCGGCGAGGGCGAACCCGCGCTCGACGGGNTACTCGAAAGCCTCGANGCGCCCGATGTCGATCCAGGGGCCGTACACAGCGCACTTGAGGACGGCGAGGTNGTCGATGATGTCCCCAGCTTTGACATCAACAAGGAAGGGGCCGTGCTCGGCGCCGAGGAGCTGGTCGATCCAGAGACTGGCCAGCCGCTGAGCGAATTGGACCAGCTCAAAGCGCATCTCGACTGGCTCATTGCGCAGGAGGCCTACGANCAGGCGGCCAAGGTACGCGACCAGATCAGCAAATTGGAAGAGGGGATCTGAGCCACGGCCCAGTTCGGGCTGCGCCTCTGCACCGGGAGTGCAGGGGCCTTTTTATTGGTATAGTTGCCAGCTGCGCCCGGGCCGCTCAACGCGAAAGCGCTCGATATTGCCAGCGATCTGCAAGGTCACGTAACAGGTGCAGCCGTCGGGGCCGCCGAAGGCGATATTGCTGGGGTTTTTGTCGGCGAGTTTGATTTCGCGCAGGATCTCGCCCGTCGGCGATAGCTTGGCGATGGTGCCCTTGCCGTGACGGGTGATATAGAGATTGCCGTCGATGTCGCAGCGCATGCCGTCCATGCCGAAGTCGGCAAATTGGATCAGCAGGCGCTTGTTGCTGATTTCGCCGTCGCGAGCCAAATCGTAGGCCCATACATTGCGCTGGACCGATTCGTTGACGTAGAGGGTTTTCTCGTCGGGGCTCACCTCGATGCCATTGGTCGTACCCATCCCCGTTTCGAGCAGATCGACCCGACCTTCGGGGCCGACGCGCCAGATCTGCCCGGTCGATTCGGCCCAGTTGGGGTCGGAGGCGTAGACGAGGTCATCGGCGCCGATGGCGATATCGTTGGGCTGGTTCATCGCCGGCTCGTGCGCGTAGACGGAGATTGCGCGGGTGGCCATATCGACGCGCAGCACGTTGTGATTGGTGTAGTCGGCGATGAGCATGGCGCCGTCACTGTGGAAACGGATGCCATTGCCGACGCTGCCGGCGGGCAGTTCGACGAAGAGGTCGCACTCGCCGTCCGGGGTGACTCTGCCGATGGTGCCCTGGCGATCGTAGTTGACGGCGTAGAGATTGCCGGCGCGGTCGCAGCTGGGGCCTTCGATGCCTGAGGTGAAGCCGCCGGGCGCGGTNAAAACTTCGCTTNTATANAGTTCGTCGGTCATGGCGCCTCTTCGGGTTGCGAGCAGTCTGCACCGCAATATAATCCCTGTACCTAACGCAAGGCAATTTCACAAGGAGATCNCTTATGAACGCACGCAATCTACTGGCGCTGNTAGCGCTCTACGTCTTCGCCTCTNCCTCCCCGTTGCTGGCGCACTGCGANGTGCCCTGCGGNNTCTACACCGACGATGCGCGCTTCGTGGCGNTGGAGGAGGATCTGAAGACCATCGAGAAAGCGATGGGGCAGATCAATGAGCTGGCGGGCAAGACCGACGCGCAGAGTGCCAATCAGCTCGCGCGCTGGGTGGCGACCAAGGAAGACCACGCCAACAAGATCCAGCACGTGGTGACGCAGTACTTTATGACCCAGCGGCTGCAGGTGCCGGCGGAGGAGGCGGGGATGGGGGCCTATACCGAGAAGCTGGTATTATTGCACAAGATTTTGCGCGGGGCGATGAAGTGCAAGCAGACGGTGGATGCGGCGCAGGTGGCGCAGGTGCGGGAACTAGTACACGAGTTCGAGCACGCGTACGGGAAATAGCACCGCGTTAGACGGGAGGGATCCATTGGGAGACCTACCCGGATTACTCAACGGTGGAAGGCTCGTGGTGATTCTGTCGTCTGGGCTTGTCGTTGCAACGAATCAACCCACCTCGCAGTTGGAGGTGGGTCTTTATTTGTCAACGCAGCAAGAGGAGTTTGGCGTGGCTTTGGGTNTGGGATGTGACGAGCCAGGCGAGGTAAAGGCCGGTGGCGACCGGCCGTCCTTGGCGNTCGCGGCCATCCCAGTTCAATTGATGCGATCCCACATTGAATTCGGCATTGGCCAGGATACGGACGCGCTGGCCCTGCATATTGTAGAGGTCGAGACGGACGTGGCCGGCGCGGGCGAGGTGGAAATAGATTCGGGTTGCGGCGTTGAAGGGATTGGGGGCGGCCAGGAAAGATCGGACGGCGCGCTTGGCCGCAGGTGACTGGACGATCCACTGGCGTGAGACGGTTTCGAAGCTGCGGCGGATCTGGACGCGGATGGTATCCAGGCCNATCGGGGTATGGANATATTGCGGCGCCATGACGGGCAGACGCTGGCCATTGCGGAACCAGGTATAGCTTTGTTTTGCGGGATGGGAAGTGCGCACGATGAAGGGCTGGTCTCCGGTGATGGACGCGGCTTGCCAGGCGGGTGAGAAGCGCAGGGTTTCGACCAGGGGTGGACGGATGTAGAGTGATACGGTGTCGGGATGGACGGCGAAGCTGTCGAGGTGGACGGCGATATGGCAAGTGCCGGTGTCGACGGCGGTCAGGGCGCCGTCTTTGGCGACGGATGCTATCGCTGCATCGGACGACGTCCAGTGGGCTGCTGCCGCGACCGGATATTCGCCGCCGTCGGAGTAGGAGCCGATAAGGNNGAGCTGGCGCTGTTCNCCGCGGACCAGGTGCAGAGTGTGGTGGTTGGGACGCAGAGATTGGAGGACGGGGCGGGGCGCGCCGGGCGAAAAGGGCGTGCGGCCGGGCCAGGTGGCGTGTAGAGTGTGGCCGTCGCCGAGGATCGATTGGTCGGGGTCGCGGCGGAGGTCGTAAACGAGGCGGGCAAGGGTGTCGTGGCTGGCGGGGCCGATGAGGTAGAGCGCGTCGCGGCGGTTACCGAGGCCGTCGCCGAGGCGGCCACCGGCGGTGAACCGCAGGTCCCCGTTGGGGAAGGCGCGACCGCCGCCAAAGACCACGGCGCGGGCGTCGGGGGAGAGTATGGTCGATGCGGGAAAGGAGAAGATGGGGCGCTTGTCGTCGGCGAGCCTGCAGCCGCCGAGATCGATGGGCGCGGGACCGGCGTTGTGCAATTCCACAAACTCGTCCTCGAAAGCGTGGCGGCGGCCGTCGCCATTGGCGTCGCCAGACAAGCCTTGGGGCGGGTCGCTGAGGATTTCGGCGATGCGTACTTGTGGGCGTGGCAACACGTGCAGGCGGTAGCGCTGGGCGGCGAGGCCGCCGCGACCGTCAGCTGCTTCGAAGACGATAGTAAAGATGCCGGTGGTATCGGGCGTGCGGTCCTGGATCAAGCCGGTCTGGCTGTCGAGGCGCAGCCAGGGCGGGGCCTGGGCGAAGGTGTAGACCAGGGAGTTGGCCTCGGGGTCGGATGCGCGTATCGCGTAGCGATACCAGCCGTCGGCAAAGGCGGTGGTATCGGGTTGCGAAGTAATGAGCGGCGGGTCGTTGGGCGGGTCGAGGGCACGGACGCGGATGATGCGTTGGGCGAAGAAGTGGGCATTGCGCCAGCATTCGAGGCGGGTGCGGCCGGGGCGCAGGGCGCGAACGCTGGCGCCGGGGCGTATCTGGGCAATGGTCGGTTCGACCGAGAGCCATTGAAAATCGGCGTCGGCGAGGGTGTCGGTGCCGGTGGGATAGTGGGCGAGGAGGAGGAGGTCGCGGGTATCGCCTGCGATGAGCTGGGGATCGGCGATGGTGAAGGCGGTGTATTGCGTGCGGGATCGGCCCGGCGAGAAGCGTCCTTTGCCGGGCAGCAGATTGTGCAACTCGAATTGACCGTCGATGCGGACCAGCGATTGGTTGATATTGCTTTTGCTGGCGAAGGTGATATCGAGGACAGTGTCGGCCGCAGCATCGAGCAGCAGCAGGCGGTCGCCGGAGTTGGTCAGCCCATTGCCGATGCGGCCGTCGGCGGCGAAGGCGGCGGGGTCTATGGGCGTGCCGCCGCCGAAGAGGACTGCATAGCCGTCGGGTGCGATGCGGGCGTCGGCGGGGAAGGTGAAACGAGTGGCGGTATCGTCGTCGCCGAGTTGCCAGCCGGCCAGTGAGATGGCCGCGGTGCCGGTGTTGTGGAGTTCGATGAACTCGTCCTCGTAGGTGTGGCGGCGACCGTCGCCATTGGCGTCGCCGGCAGGGCCGGAGGGCGGATCGGCGAGGATTTCACTGATGGTGATGGGATAGTGAGGTCTAGGGCGCGGGACGGGTGAGATACCTTCGACAGATGGCGTTGTAGTTGGAGATGGAGTGGCCGTCGTTGTGTCCGCAGGCGAGGAGGTAGCGGTCGAAACAGCGGCTGGTGGAGAGGCGCCGACTGCCGCATCTAGGACACGACCCGGCGAAAATCGCTCGCCCGTGGTCGAAACCTCTTTATGTGCAGCAAACGAGCTGCCGCTGCGGACGATGGATTGGTCCTGCGGCCAGGGAGAGAAATCGACGCGATCGACCGTATCTCCTCTGGCGTCGAGCAAGAGGACGACATCACCGGCGTTGGTGAGCCCATTGCCGATGCGACCGTCGTCGGCAAAGGTGGGGACGGCAAAGCCCGTGGGTGTGCCGCCGCCAAAGAGTACGAGGCGGCCGCCCGGCGGCAGCTGCGTCGAGTCGGGAAAGGTGAAGCGGCTGGCGGTGTCGTCGTCGCCGAGTTGCCAGCCCGCGATCGCGATCGTATCGGTGCCGGTGTTGACCAGCTCTATAAATTCGTCGGCGTAGGTCTGGCGCACGCCGTCGCGATTGGCGTCGCCGGCAGTACCTGTGGGCGGGTCGGCGAGGATTTCATCAATGACTATGGAAGTGCTTTGGACTTCGGTGGTGATGGAGAGACATGAAGCGAATGCGATCGTCCAAAACCAGCCGGTTCGATGTGGAGTGTCCTTTGCCATGATGGGACATCAAGGCAAAAGTCGTTCCAATGGTATT
>PBOD01000069.1 GCA_002724215.1 Gemmatimonadota bacterium
ACCGTCTGATCCGCAGTGTAAGTGGTCATCGACCCCTACCAGGCGGTAGATGCGGTCTCTCATGGTTGCGGCGCAGGGCGTTGGCGACCCCGTTTCAAAGCGCCTGCAGCCGTGGCCACGGAATTTCTCTCCCCTGTACCACCCGCCTCACACCCCTGTCACTTGCAAGGGATACAATTCCTCCTCAGCTTAAGTGCACTCTTATACAGAACGCGAGTTTCTGGCACGCATTTAGCCAAGCACCTTGATATGGAAGAAGCCCAGTACCAGAAAGGCGTAGCGCAATTCGCGCAGATGGTCGGCCAGGACCATATCGACGCCCTGCGCCAGCGTTTCCAGGCGCTGGCGCCCGACTTCGAGCGCCTGGTCATGGGCACCATCGGCGGCGAGGTCTGGAACCGCCCCGGCCTCGATCTGCGCACCCGCAGCCTGTGTAGCATCGCGGTCCTGGCGGGTCTGGGCCGCGTCAACGCGCTGGAATTGAACATCCGCATGGCACTCAACAACGGCGCGACCAAAGAGGAAATCGTCGAGACCTTCTTCCAGGTCGCTGTCTACGCCGGCTTCGCCGCCGCCTGGGACGGCCTGCAGCGCGCCGACGAGGTGTTCCGCGCCATCGAGGCGGAGAGCGAATGACGAAAGGACCCACCTCATGCGCCTGAGAACCATCGGCAGCGCTCAGGTCTCCGGCCTGTGCATCGGCGGCAATCCCTTTTCGGGCTTTTCGCACCAGAGCCCCGAGCGCAACCAGGAAATGCTCGACTACCACACCCCCGAGCGCATCCACGAAGTGCTGCGCAGCGCCGAAAAGCACGGCATCAACACCTTCTTCGGTCGCACTGACGACCACATCTTCAAAGTGCTCGGCGACTACTGGCAAGAGGGTGGGCAGATCCAGTGGTTCGCGCAGGTGTGCATCGAGCGCGGCGATCCCGACGCCTGGCGCCAGTGGCTCGCGGGCGCCGTCGAATTGGGCTGCACCGGCGCCTATATCCACGGCGGGGTGGTCGACAACTGGCACGCTACCGAGCGTTGGGACCTCTTTGTAGAAGCGCTAGAGCGCATGCGCGACGCCGGCGTGGTCTGCGGCTTCGCCGCGCACCAGCCGCAGGCCCAGACCTGGATCCGCGACCACCTCGACCCCGACTTCCAGATGTGCTCCTACTACAATCCCACCGACCGCTCCAAAAGCGCGCACCACCAGCATGCGGGCGAGAAGTGGGAGGACGAAGACCGCCGGGCCATGCTCGACGTCATCGCCACCATCCCGCGGCCGGTGGTCCACTACAAGATCTTCGCCGGCGGCAACAAGCCGATTCTTCCCGCCTTCGAAACCCTCGGCCGCGCCATGCGCGAGGACGACGTGGCGCTGATCGGCGTCTTCCTCAAGGACGATCCCGACCTCATCGCCGTGGACATCGATCTCTTCGACGAGCACGTGGACGCAGTATTGGCCTGAAGCTATGAGTAGCGCCCCCCAATCCATCAATCCGCCACCGGCGGTCCTCGACGAAGCGCTGGCGCAACTGGGTTTTGAGACCTTCCTGCCCGGCCAGCGCGAGGCGGTCGAGACCCTGCTCGCCACCGGACGCCTGCTGCTGGTCGCGCCCACCGGCGGCGGCAAGAGCCTGACCTACCAGTTGCCCGCCGCGCTGCTGCCGGGCACCACCCTGGTGGTCTCACCGCTGATCGCACTGATGCACGACCAGGTCCAGGCCCTCGCCAAGCGCGGAGTCGCCGCCACCTACCTGGCCTCAACCCTCGAAGGCGACGAACTGCGCCGCCGCATGCAGGGCGTCGCCAACGGGGAATACAAGCTGGTTTACGCCGCGCCCGAACGGCTGACTTTCCCGGGCTTCCGCGCGCTATTGCGCGAGGTCAACTGCCCCCTGATCGCCGTCGATGAAGCCCACTGCATCAGCGAGTGGGGCCACGACTTCCGGCCCGAGTATTTACAGATCGGCGAGCTAATCCGCGACTTGCCCGGCTCCAGGGTATTGGCCTGCACCGCCACCGCCACCCCCGTCGTGCGCGACGAGATCCTCGAGCGGCTGGGGCTGGCCGCCGACACCCCGCAACTGGTGCGCGGCTTCGCCCGGCCCAATCTCGCGCTGCGCGTCGCCGAGACCGACAGCGCCGCCGAGCGCCGCCAGCGCGTCGACGCACTACTGGCCGAAGCCCTCGGCGCACCCAACGAAAAACCCGGTACCGCCATCGTCTACGCACCGACGCGCAAGACCACCGAAGAAGAGGCCCGTCGGCTCCAGGGCGCCGGCTGGCGTGCGGCAGCCTACCACGCCGGCATGCCCGGCCCCGACCGCGACGAGGTCCAGTGCAACTTTATCGAAGACCGCGTGCAGGTGGTCGTCGCCACCAACGCCTTCGGCATGGGCATCGACCGCGCCGATGTCCGCGCCATCGCCCACCTGGCCCCGCCCAGCTCGGTCGAGGCCTACTACCAGGAGGTCGGTCGCGCCGGCCGCGACGGCGAGGACGCCTGGTGCCTGTTGCTGGTCTCGCCCGGCGATATGGCCTTGCGCCGCCGCCTGATCGAAAGCGACTCCGACGGTCGCGCCACCGAACAGGCGGTAGTGCAGCACAAGTGGAATCTCTTTTTGGAGCTGATGCGCTGGAGCGAGGGGGGCTCCTGCCGTCACGACGCCATCCTGCGCTACTTCGGCGACGAGGAGGAAACCCTGGCCGGCTGCGGCCGCTGCGATGTCTGCCGCGACCTCTCCGGCGCCGAGGCCTCCGACGACGAGGAGACTTCGATCATCGTCCGCAAGGCGCTTTGCGCCATCGCCCGGCTGCACGGCCGCTACGGAATCCAGATGGCGGCCAAGCTGCTGCGCGGCACCGAAGACACCCGCCTGCTGCGCGACGGCCTGGACCAGACCCCGACCTTCGGCAGCCTCAAGGAGCATGCGGAGAAGTGGCTGCTGCAACTTTTGCGCCGCTGCGTCACCGCGGGCTGGATTGACTTCTTTGGCGGCGAACGCCCGGTGGTCATACTCACCGAAGAAGGGCGCCAGGTCATCCACGCCGAACGCCCCGCGCGCCTCTTGCTACCCCCAACCAGCAGGCCGCAATTTCGGGTCGCGGCACGGCCCGCGCGGGTCGATCCCCACGAGGGCATCGACGACAACGCCCAGGCGCTCTTTGAGGCGCTGCGCCACCACCGCATGGAACTGGCCCGCGACGAGAATGTGCCACCCTATGTCATCGCCAGCGACCGCACCCTGCGCGATATCGCGCTATTGCGCCCCAATAGCCTCGAAGAGCTCAAGCTGGCACACGGCATCGGCCCGACCAAGGCCGAAAAGTACGGCGACGGCCTGTTGGCAATCGTCCAGCAGGCCGCCTGAATCCACCCCCTTGCCCTTGGAGCGCATCACTTCGCGCAGCGCCCATCTTCGATACCGCCACAACCAATTCATTCGGAGCGATTGCCATGAAAAAAATACGCTGGGGCATTATCGGCTGCGGCGACGTCACCGAAGTCAAAAGCGGCCCGGCCCTCTACAAAACGCCGGACTCCGAACTAGTCGCGGTTATGCGCCGCGACGCCGACAAGGCCCGCGACTACGCCGCCCGCCACAACGTGCCGCGCTGGTATGCCGATGCCGACGCGCTGATCGCCGATGCCGAGGTCGATGCCGTCTATATCGCCACCCCACCCGATTCGCACGCCGACTACACCGCCCGCGTCGCCCGCGCCGGCAAGCCCGTCTACGTCGAAAAGCCCATGGCCCGCACCCACTCCGAGTGTGCGGCGATGGTCGCCGCCTGCAAAGAGGCCGGGGTGCCGCTCTTCGTCGCCTACTACCGCCGCATGCTGCCCGCCTTCCGCAAAGTCAAATCTCTGGTCGAGGAAGGCACTATCGGCGCCGTGCGCTACGCGGCGATTGAGCTGTGCCAGCCCGCGAGCGACGATTTCGCTAATTTGCCCTGGCGGCTGGTGCCGGAAATCTCCGGCGGCGGCTATTTCTTCGACCTGGCCTCGCACCAGCTCGACTTTCTCGACTATCTGCTCGGCCCCATCGCCGCAGCGACCGGACACGCCACCAACCAGGCCGGGCACTACGCGGCCGAGGATGCGGTCACTGCCAGCTTCGCCTTCGCATCGGGCGCGCTCGGTACGGGCGCGTGGAATTTCGCCGCCGACGCGCGCAAAGACCGCATCGAAATCATCGGTGACCGGGGCCGTCTCTGCTTCTCGACGTTCGCCTTCACCCCCGTCGAGTTGACCACCGACACCGGCGCCCAAACCTTCGCCATCGATCCGCCCGCGCACGTCCAGCAACCCCTAGTGGAGACCGTCGTCGATGCATTGCTGGGCCGGGGCGAGTGCCCCAGCACCGGCGAGAGCGCCGCCCGCACCAGTCGGGTCATGGACCTGATCGTGCATGGCCATGCCCGCTGAGCCCCACGTCTTCGCCACGGAGATGGCCCTGCCGCTGCCGCGCGAGGAAGTCTTCGCCTTTTTTGCCACGGCCGAAAACCTCGAAAGAATTACCCCGCCAGAACTGGGCTTCCGCATCACCAGCCCAACCCCCATCGCCATCGCCAAAGGGTCGCTGATCGACTATCGGCTCAGCCTCTTTGGCCTGCCCTTTACCTGGCGCTCGCTAATCTCGCGCTGGGATCCGCCCCAGGCCTTTGTCGATGAACAGCTCAAAGGACCCTACGCCCTCTGGCATCACACCCACACCTTCGTCGAGTGCGAAGGGGGCACGATTATCGGCGACCGCGTGCGCTACCGCCTGCCGCTCTGGCCGTTGGGCGAATGCGCCCTGCCACTGGTCAAACTCCAGCTCAAACGCATCTTCGCCTATCGCCAGCGGGCCATCGGCGAGCTGTTACTCCGCTGAAATTCCGCCAGTTCTCCAGTTGCATACAGTTTCTTTGTCACATTTTTTTTGTNGCATGCATCGGTAATTTTGCAACAAAGGGTTGGGCAAAGGCCNGATTTTTCGTATTTATAGGAGACGCGGGGTTGGGCGATTTTTTNCCCGCATTTTTTGTGTGTAAATACANATTAAACAATGTGTTATAAATTATTATGGCCGGCTCTTACTCGAAATTTCCCCATACGCATTCTACTCCATTCGCACCCCAAGGGAGGTTCGACATGCAGTTCAGCAAGATGTGGGGCATCTTCGCCCCGCTGGCGTTGGCGCTGGTGCTAACACCCACTGCCGCTTCGGCCCAGGACGCACTCGACACCGGCGATACGGCCTGGATTTTGATCTCCACGGGCCTGGTTCTCTTTATGATGATCCCCGGCCTCGCCATGTTTTACGCCGGCCTGGTGCGCACCCGCAACGTGCTCTCGGTCTTTATGCACTGCTTCGGCATCACGGCTCTGATCACCATCCTGTGGACCGTCTGCGGCTATAGCCTGGCCTTTACCGCCAACAATCCTTTCATCGGCGGTTTTTCCAAGACCTTCCTCAGCGGCATCACCGGCGACAGCATGTGGGGCACGATTCCCGAAGTGCTGTTCTTCGTCTTCCAGATGACCTTCGCCATCATCACGCCGGGCCTGTTCGTCGGCGCCTTCGCCGAACGCATGAAATTCTCGGCGGTGCTGTGGTTCAGCGCCCTGTGGTGCATCGTCGTCTACCTGCCCGTCACCCACATGGTCTGGGGCGAGGGCGGCTACTTCAGCACGTTGGGCGTCTTCGACTTCGCCGGCGGCATTGTCGTCCACATCACCGCCGGATCGGCGGCGCTGGTCGCCGCCATCCTCGTCGGCAAGCGCCAGGGCTATCCCGAAACCCCGATGCCCCCGCACAATATGACCATGAACCTCATCGGCACCGCCATGCTGTGGGTCGGCTGGTTCGGGTTCAATGGCGGCAGCGCTTTGGCAGCTAACGGCCAGGCGGCGATGGCGGTGGTGGTCACCCAGATCTCCCCCAGCGTCGCGGCACTGACCTGGATCTTCATCGAATGGATCAAAAATGGCAAGCCCAGCGCCCTCGGCTTCGCCACCGGCGCCATTGCTGGATTGGCGGCCATCACCCCGGCCTCGGGCTGGGTCGGTCCTCTGGGCGCCGTAGTCATCGGCTTCGTCTCCAGCGTCGTCGCCTATTGGGCGGCCACCTGGCTCAAGCGTACCGCCGGTTACGACGACGCGCTCGACGTGGTCGGCGTGCACGGCTTCGGCGGATTGGTCGGCACCCTGCTGGTCGCTTTCTTCGCCTCGGCCGCCCTCGGCGGCACCGAAGAGGGCCTCGACATGGGCAAGCAGTTCGGCGTGCAGGCCTACGCCGTAGTGGCCGTCACGATCTACACGCTGATCGCCTCGCTCATCATCCTCAAGATCATCGATGCCATATGTGGCCTGCGCGTCGATGAGCAGGCCGAAACCGGTGGTCTCGACCTGGCCGAGCACGGCGAGGTCGGCTACGACCTGTAGTCCCGCAATGCTATCCCCGTGCCCGTCTCGCTTTTTCGGCAGGCGGGCGCGGGGATTGGTATGTACGCGCCTGTCCGGGTATTGCCCTGTGCTGTGAGTTGTTTTATCTCATGGATTAGCAAAAGGAAAACCCGATGGACCCCTCCTGCCTCAATCACATCTTGACCCCGGCTGAAGAGCGGCAATTCGCAGCGCGCGGCTATATCGTCTTCGACCAGATGCTGCCGCCCGCAATGGTTGCCGCGCTGACCGCGGTCTCCGACCGCATCGACGCCGAAGAGCGGCAAAAGCGCGGTGTCGGCCCACGGGACCGATTGACGATCCGCGATATGATCTGGCGCGACGGCTTGTTTCTCGAACTGGTCGACTGGCCGCGCGCCCTGCCCAAAATATGGGGTGCGCTCGGCTGGAATATCCAGATCTACCACACCGTCCTCGCCTACAGCCCGCCCGGGGACGGCCCAGTCGCATTCCAGGGCTGGCACCAGGACTCCGACCGCGTCAACCACGAGATCGAATCGAGCCCCCGACCGCGCATCTCGGTCAAAATCGCCCACTTCCTCACCGACTGCACCGAGGAGGGCCGCGCCAACTTCTGGGTCGTGCCCGGCAGCCACCTCATGGATACCTACGAGATACCCGATGACGGCGCCCTCCCTGAGGGCGCGGAGCCGGTGATGGTGCCGCAGGGCGGCGCGGTGCTCTTCGACCGCCGCATCTGGCACACCGCCAGTTCCAACGCCACCGACGTGCCGCGCAAGGCCATCTTCTACGGCTACTCCTACCGCTGGCTACGACCGCGCGACGACCAAACGGTCGAGCATCTCTACGAGCGCTCGGACCCGATTCGCCGCCAGTTGCTCGGTTATTCGCCCAACGGCGGCTTCGGCTATTCATCGCCCAGGGAAGAAGACGCGCCGCTGCGCGCCTTCCTGCGCGAGCACCTCGGCGCGACGGTGGCCACCTGATGAGAGCACTGGTCACCGGCGGCACTGGTTTCGTTGGCGGGGCGCTGGTGCGCGCGCTGCAGGCGCGCGGCGATTCGGTCCGCGTCCTCGCCCGGCCTACCAGCTCTACCGCTGCACTCGAAGCAGCTGGCGTCGAGATCGCCCGCGGCGATATCCTCGACCGCGCCAGTATCGCCACCGCCCTCGACGGCTGCAGCGCGCTGTTCCACGCCGCCGCGCTCTACGAGCTCTGGGGCCTCGATGCAGCCGAGCTCTTGGCCACCGAGACGGAAGGTACCCGCAACGCGATGGAAGCCGCACTTGCCGCTGGTACCGAGAAAGTCATCTACACCAGCACCGCCGTCTGCATCGGCGAAGCAAAAGGCCAGGTTGCCACCACAGCCACCACCCACCGCGGTTACTACCTCTCGAGGTACGAAAAGGCCAAATATGCCGCCGAGCAGATCGCCTTGAGCTATGCCGCAAAGGGCCTGCCGCTGGTCGCGGTCTGCCCCGCCGGCGTCTACGGTCCCGGCGACCGCAAGCCCACCGGACGCTTCATCGTCAGCCTGCTCAACGGCTGGATCCCGGCGCTATTTCCCGGCTGGATGAGCCTGGTGTACATCGACGATGTCGCCCACGGCCACCTGCTGGCCGCCGACAAAGGGCAGATTGGCGAGCGCTATATCCTCTCCGGCACCAGCGCCCAGCTCAATGAGCTGGGCGCGCTGGCTTGTCGACTGGCCGGCCGCTGGCCGCCACTGACCGTCCCCACCCCGCTCGCCGCACCCTTTGCCATTGGCGGCGAGGCCTTGTCGCTGTTGACCCGGCGCCCGCCGGTTCTATCATGGGAAACCTACCGTCTGGCCGCGCACGGCTTCCGCGCCGACGGCGCGCAGTCGGCCGACGCACTGGGCCTCGCCTATACCGACGCGGAGGAGGGCCTGGCGCGAACCATCAACTGGTGCTGGGAACAGGGCTTGCTCAAACGGCGGCCGGCCTGCGCCAAACTATCGTCATGAAGCGCCTGCTGCTGCTGGGCATTCTAATGGGCCACAGTGTCGCCTGGGGCCTGGAGCCGGTCTTGCACCAGCCCGCGCCGCACTACCAGATTCCGCTGGAGAAGGAGTTCAAGCGCTTACTCTCGGGCAAGGGCCGTAGGGATCCAGCCATCGCCGTGCTTCTGGCGGGGGTGCCGCCGGTGCTGGCGGTTCAGGGATTGGGCCAAGCCTACAATGGCGAGATCGGCAAGGGCATGTTCTTCTTCGGCATCGGGCAACTCAGCTACGCCACCTGGGCCACCGGCGTGGATGCGACGACCACCAATATCGGGCGCGCCGTCTTTATCGGCTCGTGGATCGTCAGCACCATCGACGCCTACCGCTCGGCCATGCGCATCAACCGCAGGCGCGGCCACCCCAAGCTACTCACGCCGCTTCCGCGCCCAGCGAGCGCATATACCTGGCGTAGATCCCCCTGAAGACCAGCCCCAGTACAATCGCCACCAGCCCGCCGGCCAGCGCTACTTCCCAGCGCCCCACGTAGCCACCCGAAAAGCCGATAACCCCCCCGCCAACGGCCACCGCGCCCAATAGCGCGATCCCCAATCCACGCACAATCGGCGTGCCGCCACCGCTGGCCACGCCCGCCTGCTCGGCGATCGGCCCCCACCAGCCCATCGGCCGTGCCTGCTCGTAGAAGGCCAGGAGTTTGTCCTCTGGCTCCGGCGCGGTCAGCAGTGCCACCGCGATCCACAACAGGCACGTCACCGCGATCGAACTCAGCACCACCACATAGGCCGTATCCTGCCCGGCATCGATCCAGTGCGCGAAAACCAAGTACTTGTTGCACAGAAAAATCACCGGTCCGCCGAACGAAGCGGCTAGCCGCGCCTTGCCGTTGAAGCGCCACCACCACCACTGGCCCCAGTTGGCCGTCAGTTCGGCCGACGACAGACCCAGCATAAAGACCGCGATGTCAATGACATTGGTCGCACTCATCGCCACCGCCAGCGACAGCCCCATAATCGCCACCATCACTAGCCGGCCGACGCCCATATAGTGGCTCATCTCGGCGCCGCGATGTACAAAGCGCCGGTAGACATCGTTGATAAAGACCTGCGCCCCGAAGTTCATGTTGGAATCGACCGTCGACATGATCGATGCAAACATCGCCACCAGCGCCAATCCCAGCAGCCCCGAGGGCAGATAGTGGCCCAGGAGCAACCCATAGGCCAATTCCTTGTCCATGCTGCCGTCGTGCAATCCCGGCCATTTGACCATCGCCCCCAGCGCCGGCAAGGTCAAAACCGCCAGCATTACAAAGAGTACGATCTCGGTCCATACGTACATCCGGGTCGCCTCGCGGCGATCGCGACACGAGAGCAGCCGCTGCCCCTCCATCGCCCCGGCCATCGGCGCGACATCACCGCCGTAGCCGACCGCCGTGCCCACCGTCCAGGCGATAATCCCCACCATGCCCAATAATTCATGGCTCATCGGCGGGTGCCAGCTTACCCCCCCCGTCCCGAACTGCTCCACCAGCGCCTGGTACAATCCCGTCGGCCCGCCGAAATCCGCCCACACCAGCCCCATCAGCACCAGCGAAGAACCGATCATAATCACCGTCTGGATCAGATCCGACATCACCACGCCCATATAGCCCGACAGCACCACGTAGAGCAGGATGATCGGGATGACGACCAGAAAGGTTTCGAAGCGCGACCAGCCCAGCAGCGCCTCCGACACTTTGGTCAGCCCCAGCAAGCCGGCCCCGGTCCACGCCACTACCGCGATAAAGGCGCTGCGCAACGACACCCACGCGCGCATCGCCGCAGCCGGCGAGCCGCCGAAGCGCAACTCGTAAAACTCGGGTGAGGTAAAGATCTTCAACCGCCGCCAGCACACTGCGAAGAGCAAGCCGCCTATCATCAGCGCCAGGCCGAAGCGGCTCAGATACCACCAACAGATAAAGGTCCCGGTGATCACCGTCATACCGCAGTACGCCGGNGCTACNTCGGCATTCATGCAGGTGACGGCATAGCTGGTGCCATTCATCCAGCCCTTCATCCTGCGGCCGCCCAGGAAATAATTCTCCATGCTCTGCTGGGCAAAGCGGCGATAGTACAGTCCCATGCCGATCAGAAAGAGCATGTACAATCCCATCAGCGCGTAATCCAGGCCCGACAACCCAACGATATCCACGGCGTCTCCTNNGCGTGTTTGCGGCGTTTGCGTCGATTCTCTATACGCAATTGGCGGTGGGGTTGCAAGAGAGCCCCCGGTGGGGACCTATTCGCCGCGTTTTTCTCTCACTAAAAACCCTTGAGTCNCGGCTCCTCTAATCTTTACCTTATAATCAGTCATCTCACATCCACCGAGCCAAACCGTCAGCGGCTGTCGCACTTAAAAAAAGCCGCTCATACTATGTCCACAACCACCCTCCTCACCGACGCCCAGATCCAATCCTACCTCGTCAACGGCTACCTTACCNTCCACACCGCCCACGACCCCTCTTTCCACCAGCNGATCCACCGCCAGATCGAACACATCTACGCCACCNCCGGCAACCCCGGCAACGATATCCTGCCCAGAGTCCCCGACCTCCGCCAGATCCTGCAAGACCCTGCCGTCGATGGTGCCCTGCAGAGCCTGCTCGGCNCCGATTACCTCGTCCACCCACACCGCCACTGCCACCACAACACCCAGGGCTCCGGCGGCCAGAACATGCATCAGGACAGCTACGAGGACGACCAGAACGTGCGCCACCACCGCACCCGCTGGACCATGGCCTTCTACTATCCGCAGGATGTTGCCCTCGACATGGGCCCCACTGCAATACTACCCGCCAGCCAGTACTACCACTCGGCCGAACAGGCACACCAGCGCGAGGAACTACCGCTCTGCGGCCGTGCCGGCACCGTCACCATCGTCCACTACGATCTCTGGCACCGCGCCATGCNCAACGAGAGCGACCGCGACCGCTTTATGGTCAAATTCCTCTTCACCCGCATGAGCGAGCCACAGGCCCCCACATGGGATCACCGCGACGGCGCCTGGACGGTAGACGCAGATGATCCCCCGACCAATCTCTGCCGCCGCGCCTGGGACTGGATGCGCGGGGAAGCGACCGCCGCAGATTGCAACGGCGCTCCGCTCGACGAGCTGGACCAGGCCCTGCAAGCCAGCAATGAAGCCGAGCGTCTGCAGGCCGTCTACGCCCTGGCCGCCCACGGCGACGAAGCCATGCCGGTGCTACTCGAGGCGCTGCGCCGCGAGGCCGCCGCACTTTTAGATGAGAACATGGCAGCCGCCCACACCAACCCCAGCCAGCTCGACACCGTCCTGGCGCTGTCGTCGGTCGGCCGACCCGCCGTGCCCCACATNCTGGCGCTCCTGGAAGACGAGGCCTGGTACTTGCGCGCTGCCGCCGCCGATGTACTCGGCGACCTCGGCACAATCGCCAGCGATACCGTGCCGCAGCTCGTCGGCGCGCTCGACGACGGGCACGAGTGGGTCCGCCGCAACGCCGCCGAGGCCCTGGGCAATATCGGCGCCGCNGCCTTCGACGCCGTGCCCGCGCTGAGCCGCTGCCTGCTCGACGAGCACAGCTGGATCCGCCACAACGCCGCGATGAGCCTGGCCAAAATTGGCCCCAGTGCCAGAGATGCCATCCCCTCGCTAAAAGCCAATGTCTACGACGAAGGGACCTACGCCTGTGCCAACGCCCAGATGGCCATAGAGCGCCTGGGCGCCTGATACGCATAACGCGCCTGGTGCCTCGTTGCGGGCCTGGGCGGCCTGGGCAAGATCGCCCTCGCCGAGCATCTGGGCACGCGCATTCCCGGTGCCGAGCCTCGTCCACCCCGTCAACACGCTGCTACAACGAGAAAGCCACGCCCATGCCAGCACCTCGTCCCAACATTCTTTTCGTCATGACCGACGACCACACCGAACGCGAAATCGGTGCCTACGGNAACCCCCTCATCCACACACCCCACCTCGACCGCCTTGCCGCCACGGGCACCCGCTTCCAAAACGCCTTCTGCACCAACGCCCTTTGCGCCCCCGCCCGCGCTACCGTCCTCACCGGCGCCTATTCGCACGTCCACGGCATCTACGGCAATTCCGAAGAAGCCGACGCTGTCGAAACNCTAGACCCCAAGGTCGCTACCTTCCCCGAGCTATTGCACAACGCCGGCTATCAGACCGGCCTCGTCGGCAAATACCACATTCGCCAGGATCCGCGCGGCTTCGACTACTGGTGCATCCACCCGGGCCAGGGCGAATACTTCGATCCGGTCTTCATCGAAAACGGCGCGCAAATCCAGAAACAGGGCTACGCCACCGATATCACCGCCGACCTCGCGCTCGACTATCTCGAGCGCCGCGACCGCNCGCGGCCCTTCTGCCTGGTCTATCAGTTCAAGGCGCCGCACCGGCCCTTCACCCCCGCTCCGCGCCACGGCGACCTCTACGCCGAGATCGAAATCCCCAAACCCGCTTCGTACGACGACGACTACGCCACCCGCCGNATCGCCGCCGAAGCCGCGGATATGCGCTTCGACATCAGCCTCGCCAGCGACTACGNTGACCTNCCCGCCGACNTNGACGCGGCGNGGCGCCGCGAGTGGATCTACCAGCGCTACACTCGCGACCGCTACCGCACCATCACCGGCGTCGACGAAAACCTCGGCCGGGTACTCGACTATCTCGACGACGAAGGCCTCGCTGACGACACCCTCGTCATCTACACCTCCGACCACGGTTACTTCATCGGNGAACACGGCTGGTATGACAAGCGCTTCATGTACGAACCATGCTTGCGCATCCCCCTGCTCGCGCGTTATCCCCGTCGCGGCAAGGCCGGCCACGTCGCGGAAGAGTCCATCGTCAACATCGACTACGCCGCCACCATCCTCGATCTGGCCGGAATCGCCGCGCCCGCCACTGTCCAGGGCGCAAGCTTCGCGCCCCTACTCCAGGGCCAATCGCCCACCGACTGGCGTCGCGCGACCTACTACGCCTACTACGAAGACTCGTGGCGGCTGCACGGCCGCGGCGACGAAGCTATGGCCGAGCCCTATCGCTATTTCACGCCGCACCGCATCGGCCCCCATCGCGGCGTCCGCACCGACCGCTACAAACTCATCGAATACTACGGCGAGGGCGACTACTGGGAATTCTTCGACCTGCGGGAGGACCCCGACGAACTGCACAATCGCTACGACGACCCCCAGTTTGCAAAGCGGGTTGCCGAATTGAAGGAAGAGCTGTACGGCCTGCGCCGCCACTACGGAGACCTGCCATGACCCTCAGCGCCGCCGACGCCCGCGACCTCGCCCGCGACCTCGCCGCGCAATTCGCCACCCGCGCCGACGAGGCCGATCGGCGCGGCAAGCTCCCCGCAGCAGACGTGCGCGCGCTGCGCGAGTCGGGCTACGCCGCGCTGGCGATCCCGCGCGAATACGGGGGCGCCGACCTCGACTTGCGCACCTGCACCGAGGCGCAGCTCGAATTGGCGCAGGGCAGTGGCTCGACCGCGCTGGTCGCCGCCATGCAACTGCAGGTTACCGGCAACGCGCGGCTCAATCGGCCCTGGGACGACGCGCTCTACGAGCGGCTCTGTCGCGACATCGCCACTACCGGCGCGCTGTGCAACTCGATCGCCTCCGAGCCCGAGATCGGCAGCCCCTCGCGCGGCCAGTTCTTCGCCACCACCGCCGAGCCCAGCGACGGNGGTTATCGCCTCAATGGCCGCAAGACCTGGTCGACCGGCGGCCGCCACCTGTCCTACCTGCTGGTCGGCGCGACCCTCGGCGACCGTCCAGCGGGCTTTCTCGTCGAGACNGACCGTCCCGGTATCGAATGGGTCGAGACCTGGGGCGACGGNCTGGCGCTACGCGCCGCCGACAACCACGATGTCTATTTCAACGACACCCAGATCCCCGCTGACAATCTGCTCGACAAACGCGACTCACCCTACAAACCGCTGCAACCCTGGGCGCCGATGATGTTCGCTTCGGTATATCTGGGCATCGGCCTGGCCGCCCGCGACGCGGTCATCCGCTACGCGCTCGAACGCGTACCCAAAGCTCTGGGCGAGCCCATTGCCACGCTGCCGAAGATCCAGCGGCTGATCGGCGAGATCGACATGGCGCTGATGGCGGCCCGAGCGCTGTTGCTCGAAGTGGCCGCTGAGGGCGGGCGCGGCGCCTTTGCGCGCATCGCCGCCGCCAAGCAATACGCCGTCGAAGTCGCCAACGAAGTCACCGACCAGGCGATCCGCATTGCCGGGGGTGCCGGCGTCACCCGCNCCCTGCCGCTAGAGCGNTACTTCCGCGACGTGCGCGCCGGGCATATGCAGCCGCCCAATGGCGACGCCGCGCTGGAGGCGGTAGGCCAGGGCGCCATTTCTGAATTGACGCAATAGACGCGCGACATCGCCGGGGTCTCCGGCACCACGCCCGGGGCGCTCTCTGCTTGACACGGCCGCGGCGACTCGCTTAACTCAGCGCATGGACGAAGCGATCTTGAATAACCTCGACCAGGCCATGCGCAACGACGACCTTGCCACCGTCGCGACGCTGCTAGATGAGCACCCCGACCTGATCTCGACGCCCGTCCGCAGCCGNANCTGGGGACCGCCGCTTTCGCACGCGGCCAATCTCGGCAAGCTCAACATCGTCGCAGCGCTGCTGCGCCGCAATCCAGCGGATGTCGAACACGCTTTCGGCCGCGCTTGCCTCCAGGGCCAGCTCGCCGTCGCCCGCTACCTGTTGGCGCAAAGTCCCGCGCTGGGCGAAGGTCTCGAGTCGGCCCTCTTCGGCCCCTGCGAGGCGCTCAAGCCCGCGGCCATCCCCCTGCTCATCGAGCTGGGCGCCGATCCCAACGCGGTGTGGGAACACGGCGGCACCGTGCTCGACATGGCGATCTGTTCTTATATGTGGGAGGGACNACCCGCGACGATCGAAGCACTGGTGCAGGGCGGCCTCGACTTCGAGGATGGCCCCGAGATGGATATCCACCGCGGCCGGGCCGACGCGCTGGCCGCGCGCCTCGACGCCGACCCCGAGCTGGTGCACCGCCCGTCGAACTTCCGCGCCGGCANGGAGTACGGCGGCCTCTACGGCGGCGCGCCGCTTATCCGCCCGACGCTGCTGCATATCTGTGCGGAGTTCGGCGCCGTGGAGGAAGCGCGGCTGCTCTTAGATCGCGGCGCCGACCCCAACGCGCGCTGCGTGCCGGACGAAGCGGGCATCGGCGACCAGACGCCCCTCTTCCACGCCGTCGCCTCCAATAAGAACCACGCCTTCCCCGTGCTGGAACTGCTGGTTGAAAAGGGCGCCGACCCCAATGCCCGCGCCACCGTGCGCGTGCCGCGCGCCGGGCTACAGAGCGTCCAGTCCGACGATCCAGTACTCGAGCAGGTAACGCCGCTGGGCTACGCGCTCAACTATCCCAACAACGAGCACCACAAGCCGCACCCGGACGCGATCGAGTATTTGCAAATGCGTGACGGACGGGTTTGAACGAGAAAGAGATGCAGAATCGAGGATTGCGCCGATGAGGGAAGTTCGCGTCGCCACTTTCGCCGGGCCGGGCACCGCGCCCGAAATCCAATCCGTGCCCTATCCACAGGTCCCCGCCCGCGCCGGGCTGATCGAGGTCGAAGCCTGTGGCGTCTGCGGCACCGACCTGCACATTCTCCAGGGCCACTGGCCCAAGCCCCTGCCCTGGCCCTTCTCGCTNGGCCACGAGGTCGCCGGTGTGCTCGCCGACAAGGGCGAAGATTTAAAGGAAGATTATATCGGCCAGCCGCTCGAAGTCGGCTGCCGGGTGATGATCCCGCCGCTAATGCCCTGCGGTGAGTGCCACTACTGCCGCCACTACCCCCAGCACGCCAACAAGTGCCTTAGTCCGACCTACTACGGCCGCTATATTCCCTTCTCCAAAGCGCCGCACCTGTGGGGCGGCTGGGCCGAGATGGTCTACCTCGACCAGCAGATGCACCCGGCTACCGTGCTCTGGCGTCTGCCCGACGGTATGTCGTCGCAACAAGGATCGCTGTCGGAACCTCTAGCCTGCTGCATCCGCGCCCTCAATCGCGCCGCCGACGCCAATGGCTTCTGGGCCGGCGACACGGTGGTGGTGCAGGGATCTGGACCCATCGGCGTGCTGATGGTCGCCGCCGCGCTGGAGATGGGCGCCGGCCGCGTGGTGGCGGTGGGCGCTCCCGAAAGCCCGCGGCTCGAGCTGTGTCGCGCTTTCGGCGCTGAAGCCACCGTCTGCCTCGACGACCACCCCGAGCCGNCACAGCGCATCGGCGCGGTGCGCGAAATCGTCGGCCAGTGGGGCGCCGACCTGGTCGTCGACTGCAGCGGTCACCCCACGGCCGGGCCCGAGGGCATCGAGATGCTGCGCGAGGGCGGGACCTATGTCGAGATGGGGCAGTTCACCGACGCCGGGTCGATCGCAACGAATTGGCATCGCTTCTGCGCCAAGGACCTCAAGCTCGTCGGCAGCTGGGGCATCACCCCCAACGACGTCTGGCCCGGCATCGCCATGCTCGACCGCGCCCACGACCGCTTTCCGTGGGCAAAGATGCAGACGGTGTACCCCTTCAGCGCAGAGGGCATTCGGGAAGCCACTCGTGCCGCGCTGGAAATGCGCTGCGTCAAAGCCGTCATCGTCCCCGAGTAATATATGTCCATCGATATCGAAGCCAGCGCTCGCGAGGTCCGCGAAGTCGGCTATACCATCCTGCCCGGCCACCTGCCCCGCGCGCTTATGGCCGCCTGCAACGAGGCTTTCGCCCCGATCCTCGCCGCCCACATGGACGAGATCGACAACGAGCCCAACCGCGGCCCCCGCCGNCACTATATCGCGCTACCGATGGTCCCGCCCTTCTACGACCCGCGCATCTTCGCCGATGCGACCATCGTCGCCATCGTCGAACGGCTGCTGGGCGAAGACATGGCCATGGCCCAGTACGCCACCGATACGCCGCTGTCGCACTCGGTCTACCAGGCGGTCCACGCCGACGTCGGCGACCTCTTCCCCGAGGAGCCAACACCCTACCCCCCGGCGCTGATCGCGGTCAACTTCCCCTTCGTCGACGTCACGCCGCAACGCGGCCCCTTCGAGGTCGCGCGCGGTACCCACCTCTTGCCCAAAGAAGAGGCCCTCGCCAAAATCAACGCCGGCGATATCGCCCTGGAACCGCTGTTCATGCAAGCAGGCGACGTGCTGATCCGCGACCCCCGCTGCCTACACCGCGGCTCGCCCAACCGCAGCGAAACCCCACGCGTCGTGGCCGTCATCGGCTGCCAGCGCGCCTGGCTCCAGCGCACCGTCAACCACGACGAGCAGCCGATTCCGCGCGAACAGTGGGACGGGATGTCGGAGGAGGANCGGAAGCGGTTGCGGTATTTCAAGGGATTGGTTGGCGAGTAGGAACCTCGTGCTCACTGCGGAAATTTCGCGCATCGGCCCGTATTTTGCCGACGGAACAGGAGGGCACAGTTTACAATTGCGAACGAGCGTATCGCGGGACAAACCTCTGGCGTAGTCGAGCATAACATTCGGCGACAAAGGACCTATGAAAACAGCCATCATATACGGCCCCCGCGACATCCGCGTCGAAGAGGCCGAGACTCCAATCGTCGGCCCCGATGACGTGCTGGTCCAGGTGCGGGCCTGCGGCATCTGCGGCTCCGACGTGCACCGCTACCTCGGCACCGACTACGGCCGCTACAGCACTTATCCCATGAACTCCGGCCACGAATACTGCGGCGACGTAGTAGAGGTCGGCAGCGCCGTCGAGAAATTCCGCGCCGGCGACAAAGTCACCCTCGGTATCTCCTGGGGCGGCGGCAAGCTCGGAGCCTTCTCGGAATTTGTACACATAGCCGACGCCGACCAGGGCTTGTGTCGCGTGCCGGACNGGATCAGCTATATCAACGGCGCGCTGATCGAAACCCTGCTCGTCGCCATCAACAGTTACCACCGGCCCGACCCCAAACCCGAAGAACACATTCTCATTCTGGGCTCGGGGACGATCGGCCTCTGCGTGCTTCTGCTATGCAGGGCCAGGGGCTTGCAGAACATCATCGTCAGCGAGCCGTCCGCCAAAAGACGCGCACTGGCAGCGCAGTACGGGATCAAGACTGTAGATCCNGCANCGGAAGATCTCGCAGAAATTGTCATGGAAACGACGCGGGGCGAAGGTGTCGCCGTGACCTTCGATTGCGCCGGAGAAGAGGCAGCTACGAATCAGGCCTTCGCCCTCACCCGCCGAGGAGGGAGAATCAGCCTGATCAGCCACTACCGAACAGCGCCGCGGATCAATGTCGAAACGCTGATCATGAAGTCGATGAATGTCTTTGGCCCCGATTACGGCCACGCNCTGTACGACGAGGCGGTAGCATTGATATTGGAGGGCAAAGTCGATCTGACGCCGCTGGTGAGCCACGCGTATCCCCTGGAGCGGGCCGGAGAGGCGTTCGAGACGGCGGCCAATGTCAACGAATCGGTAAAGGCGCTGCTCAATCCTTGAGGATAGCTACCTCGCTTTTACGTCGATGATCTCTCGCACCTGCTTGAGAAACATATCGGGCGCCGGCGGCTTCTCGACAACGCCCATCACCCGGGCGTATACCTCATCGTCTTCGGGCGCATAACCCGAGAAAATCAGGACCTTAACCTCCGGATTTACTCGCTGTAGATTCGCCAGGACCTCCTGGCCCGACATTCTCGGCATCGACATGTCGAGGATCACCACATCGATCTCGCCAGGCTGCCGCCGGTAGATATCCAACCCCTCGATCCCATCTGCGGCCAGCAGCACTCGGTAGCCGGAGGATTCCAGGAGCCGCGCCATGCTCCGGCGAATCTGCTCCTCGTCGTCAATCAGCAGCACCATCCCCTCGCCCGTGGGCACTTCCTCAGCGCCCTGCACTGGCGCCTCGACCGCCCCATCCCGCGCCACGGGTAAATAGATCGCGAAGGTCGTGCCCTCTCCCAACTCGCTCTCGCACTCGATTCGACCGCCGTGCTGCTGCACGGTTCCGTAGACCATCGACAATCCCAGGCCGGTGCCGGCATCGACGCCCTTGGTGGTGAAAAAGGGGTCGAATACCTGTGCCCGCGTCTCCTCGTCCATCCCCGTGCCATTGTCACNCACCGCCATCATCACCTGCGCGCCCGCCGCGCCCGTCCCCGGCGCCTCGACGCAGTGNGCCGCGATGCGGATCGTCGGCTCATTAATGCCCGCCAGCGCATCGCGCGCGTTCAGGCACAGGTTCAAAAGCATCTGCTCCAGTTGGTTCGCATCGCCCGACACCGGGGCCAGCGCCGGATCGACCTCGATCTCGACGGCGATGCGGCGGTCGAAGGTCTTGCGACAGATTGATCCGACATTCTCCAATAGCGGCGCCAGGTCCAGCGGCCCAAATTCGGTCTCGCGCTCGCGCCGCGAATAGGTCATCAGCTTGCGCACCATATCGCTGGCCTGTCCTATCGCCCGTTCGGTCTCGACCAGCAGCCGGCTGATCTCGGGCGACGCCTGGCGCCGCGCCAGGTAGAGATTTANCGTCGCCCCGGCGAGTGCGTTGTTGAAATTGTGGGCAATGCCGGCGGTTAGCTGGCCGATGGCCTCCATCTTCTGAGCCTGGCGCAGCTGCTCCTCGCGCTCGCGCAGCTTGGTCAGGTCCTGCAGCCGCAAGTGGGCTTCGGACATCACCTGCGCGAAACGCTCGAGGATGTGGATATCCCGTTCGGAAAAAGCACCTTCGCGCTTGCTACTGATCGCGATAGTCCCGCCGCGGAAAGGCACNTCCACCACCGATTGGACTTCCNGGCCTATGAGGTCACCGTAGTTTTCTATGTCGGTGCGATTGCGACGGTAGACCGGTCGCCCGGTTTCCGNGGCTTTCTTAAGGGCCCTGGGCAGGGTTTCGTTCAGCGTCAGCTTGCCGGCCACCGGCGGGGTCACGTCCTGGGCCTGGTAGGCATTTTTGAGTTCGTCGATGAGCTGAATACCACACAGGTAATAATCGACCAGAGCGGCCAGCTGGGCGTTTAATACGGCCAAGACCTCGCCCCAACCCTTCTCGCGTTGCATCTGCAGCACCGCGTTGCGCACCTGCTGCACGGCGAGGTTGATTCGGGTTTCCTCCTCCGCACGCTGGCGCTCTTCGATCTCGCGCTCGAGCCGGCGCAAATCTTCGCGCCGACCGAAACCCTCCGCCAGTACCGCCGCCATTCGCACCAGCACCGCCCGGTCGGCGGGCGGGAAAGCGTCGGGCTTTTCTGACGCAAGCGCCAGCGTGCCGTGGGCAAAGGGCACATCGACCACCGAGCGCGTGCGAATTCCGCCGAGATCGTCCATCCACGGGCGCTCGCCGTAGCGGTCTTCGGCGTCGAGATCCGGTCGATAGGCGACGGCCCCGTCCCGCCATATATCGACCACTACGTACAAGCCATTGCTCTCGTTGGCCAGCCCCGCCTGATCGATCACGCCGTCGTCGCTCTGGATGGCCTCGTAATAGCGCACCTGCCAGTCGTCGCCCGCGGGCTCGACGATATTCACGCCGCAGGCATCGAATTCCAACCCCAGCGTCCGCAGACCCGATACCAGGGCCTGCATTACGCCCGCCATATCCTCGCTGTGCTGCATCTTCCAGACCTCTTCGCGCAGGCGGTATTCGACAGCTGCCGAATCGGCGGAGAGGAGGAAATCCCTGGTAGTTGACGACATGGGGCGAACTTCTCGCTATCGGCTGTGTGCAAATAAGACCCTCATAATATGGCCGTTCCGGGCACAATTTCAAAACCCGCCTTGGAACGCTTCCCGAAGTGGGAACCGCCCATCCCGCTTTACTCCGCAAATTCCGACTGGATCCGGTAATATTCCACGCTCTAGGCGCCGTCGCCTCGGCGCTTATCCCTGCGACCGACCTCATCGCCATGGTCAACCGGCCCGTCCGCGTCGGCTGCTCCGTCGCCGCACTTGACGCGGCTCTTTGCCCTGCGGTGATTGGAGAAAACACCATGGGAGAACGAGCATGCCAGACCACTTAAACGAAGGCAAACTGAAAGACGGCAAGAAGCACGGCAAGTGGACCCGCTACCACAAGGACGGCTCCCGGGCCGTCGTCTGCCACTACGAGAACAACATCTACACCGGCGAGATCTC
>PBOD01000070.1 GCA_002724215.1 Gemmatimonadota bacterium
CAGGGGATCGAGGTCAGCCAGTCGACGTTGTCGAAAGATTTGCGCGAGTTGATGGCGCCCAGCCAGGCCAAGGTCGAAACCGTCCAGGCCGTCGAGGAGGACGAGGTCGTGTAACTGCGGCAAGGTCTTGCTTGACACTCCACGGGTTTTACTCTAAATTCACATTTTTATTGCACATAAATAATAATTATTCAATGGTGTGAATATGCGTAACAAGCAGGTCCGTCAGGCACGGATTCGCGAATTGCTCCACGACGAAGCTGTCGATACGCACGAAAAACTGGCCGAGATCCTGCACCGGCAGGGGATCGAGGTCAGCCAGTCGACGTTGTCGAAAGATTTGCGCGAGTTGGGTGTGGTGCGGGTGCCGCAGGCCGAGGGCGGGTTTCGCTATACTCTACCGGAGTCGGGCGCCACGCTGCGCGATCGGCACATTCTCGAACGCGAGTTGCAGGATTTCCTGGTGCAGGCTGAGCAGGCGGCCAATCTGGTTGTCGTGCGCACGCTGTCGGGCCATGCGCAGAGCGTCTGCGAAGCCATCGACCGCATTGGCTGGGACGAGGTCGTCGGCACCATTGCCGGCGAGAATACGATTTTCCTCGCCACCCATTCCGATAGTGCGGCCGGCGCGGTCACCGACAAGATCGCCGCCGTCTGCGGCGAAGAGGAATAGGGCTTGGTGGCAACTGGATTGCAGGCTCAGATCGACAAGGCCGCGGCGCTGATCGAAGCCCGTCCCTATATACAGGCCTTTCGCGGCAAGATGGTGGTGGTCAAATACGGCGGCAGCACCATGGTCGATGCCGGCCAGGTCGATACCGTGCCTGAGGACATCGCCTTTATGCAGAGCGTCGGCATCCGTCCCGTGGTCATCCACGGCGGCGGGCCGGCGATCAGCGAGCGCCTGGAGGAGCAGGGTATCGAGACTCGCCGCATCAACGGGCTGCGGGTAACTGACGCGGCGACGATGAAGGTCGTTGAGGATGTGCTCTTCGGCGAGGTCAACGCCGAGATCGTGCGACAGATTAACGATCTCGACGGCAAGGCGGTGGGCGTGTCGGCCAAGGATGCGGGGATCATGCGGGTGCGCAAATACCTGGCGCCGGCCGATGACGGGCCGGTGGATATAGGCTATGTCGGCGATGTCGAGCACATCGACACCGCGCCGCTTTTGGATCTAATAGAGAAGGGTATGGTCCCGGTGGTGGCGCCGATTGGCCGCGGTCCGGAGGGCGAGAGCTTCAATGTCAACGCCGACACCGCCGCCGGCGAAATCGCCGCGGCTCTACACGCAGAAAAGTTGGTTTTTATGACCGACGTGCCGGGAATTATGCGCGACCCGGCTGACGACGCGACGCTGCTGTCGACGGTGCACGTTAAGGAAGTCGATGGGCTGGTCGCCGCAGGCGTCATCCAGGGGGGTATGATCCCCAAGGTTGAGGCCTGCACCAAATCCGTAAAATCGGGTGTGCGCAAAACCCACGTTATCGACGGGCGCGTGCCGCACGCTATGCTGCTCGAGGTCTACACCCGCGAGGGCGTCGGCACCCAGATTGTCCAGTAGAACGGAGGAATGCGATGAAAACCGAAGACGTTGTAAAGGACGAAGGGCAATATATTCTGCAGACCTATGGCCGGCCCGAGTTCGTGCTCGAGCGCGGCAACGGGGTCTATCTCTTCGATACCGACGGCAACCGCTATCTGGATTTTGTCAGCGGGTTGGCGGTCAATGCGCTGGGCTATGGCGACTACGATGTGCTCAAGGCCATCGAGGAGCAGGCCGGCAAGCTGATGCACGTGTCCAATCTCTACCACACCATTCCCTCGGTGAAACTGGCGAAGATGCTGGTGGAGAGTTCTTTTGCCGACCGGGTATTTTTCTGCAATAGCGGCACCGAGTCGTGGGAGGCCACCCTGAAGTTCTGTCGCAAGTGGGGCAATACCACCCACGACAAGCCCAAGAACCGCCTGATCGCTTTTAACGACTCCTTCCACGGTCGCACCTATGGTTCGATTTCGACCACCGGCCAGCCCAAGTATCACCAGGGCTTCGAGCCATTGTTGCCCGGTATCGACTTCGCCGATTTCAACGATCTGACCTCGGTTGAGAAACTCGTCACCGACGAGACCTGTGCGATACTGGTCGAACCTTTGCAGGCCGAGGGCGGGATCCACGCCGCTGAGCCCGAGTTTTTGCAAGGGCTGCGCGCGCTCTGCGACGAGCGCGAGATGCTGCTGGTCTTCGACGAGATCCAGGTCGGCTGCGGCCGGCTCGGCTCGCTGTGGGCACACCAGCAGTACGGGGGCGAGCCCGATATCATGACCCTGGCCAAGGCTCTGGGCGGCGGCCTGCCGATCGGCGTTGCGCTGTTGCGGCAGAAAGTCGCCGACGCCATCGCCGCCGGCGACCACGCCGCGACCTTCGGCGCCAATCCCGTGGCCTGCGCCGCAGCGGTGACGGTCTTCGGCAAGTTGCTGGAGGACGGATTTATCGATTCCGTGCGCGAAAAGGGCGAATACCTGATCGGTCGGCTCGAAAAACTGCAGGAGCGCTGGCCCGAGCATATTACCGGCGTGCGCGGTAAGGGCCTGATTGCCGGCGCGGTCACCGTTAGGCCGGCGGCCGACTATCTGGCGGCCTTCCGCGAGCGCGACATCCTGGTCGCTACCGCTGGCGCCGACGTGGTGCGCTTTTTGCCGCCCTTGATCGTCGAGAAGGACCGCATCGACGAAGTGGTCGATGTCTTCGACGAGATCCTGCGTCAGGATACCTGATGGCCAAAGTGGAAACGCCCTGGGGCGGGCGCTTCGGCGAGGCGCCCGATGCCCTAATGGAGCGTTTCAATGCCTCGATCGGCTTCGACCGCAAGCTGCTTGAAGTCGATATCGCCGGTAGTGCTGCCTATGCCCGCGGCCTCGAGCGCGCCGGGATTATCAGCACTGAAGAGCGGACCCAGATCGAGGTAGGCCTAGAGAAAGTGCGGCAGGAGTTTGCGCAACCCGACTGCGACCTGCCTGCCGCGCTCGAGGACATCCACATGGCGGTGGAGAAGCGGCTGACTGAACTGGTCGGCGCGGTGGGCGGCAAGCTGCATACCGGTCGCAGCCGCAACGACCAGGTCAATCTCGATGAGCGGCTCTACCTGCGCGCCGCGCTCGCGGCGATCCGCGGTCGGATACACCGCCTCCAGGAAGTTCTACTCGCCTCGGCCGAGCGCCATCGCGACGCGGTCTTGCCCGGCTACACCCATGTGCAACAGGCCCAGCCCGTGCTCTTTGCGCACTATGCGTTGGCGCTGTTCTGGATGCTCGACCGCGACCGCGGCCGGCTCGCCGACTGCGGGCGGCGCGCGGATTGCATGCCGCTGGGATCCGGGGCGTTGGCGGGCAGCACCTTCCCAATCGACCGGCAATTCCTGGCGCGCGAGCTGGGTTTTTCCGCGGTGACGCCCAATAGCATCGACGCGGTCAGCGACCGCGACTTCCTGCTTGAGACGCTGTCGGCACTGGCGATAGCGATGATGCACCTGAGCCGATTCTGCGAGGATTTGATCGTGTGGTCATCGGCCGAATTCGGCTTCGTTGAATTGAGTGACCACTTCTCGACCGGCTCGTCGATGATGCCGCAAAAGAAAAACCCCGACTCACTGGAACTGGTGCGCGGCAAGACCGGCCGAGTTTACGGCGACTTGGTGGCCTTGTTGACGACGATGAAGGCGGTGCCGCTGACCTATTCGAAGGACATGCAGGAAGACAAGGAGCCGCTCTTCGACGCATTGGAGACGGTCGATAGCTGTCTGGAGGTTTTCACCGGGGCCTGGGAGGGGATGGCGGTGCGCGCGGAGCGGATGGAAGCGTCGATCGACTCTATGGCGCTGGCGACCGATCTGGCGGATTATCTGGTGCGCAGGGGTTTGCCCTTCCGCGAGGCGCATCGGGTGATCGGCAATCTGGTGCGGGCGGCGCTGGATTCGGGGCGGGCGCTGACCGATTTTGCGCTCGAGGATCTGCAGGGCTTCAGCGGGGATTTTGGTGAGGACGCGCTGGCTTTGCTCGATGTGCGCAATAGCTTGGCATTGCGCAATATTGAGGGGGGTACCGGGCCGGAGGCGGTGGCCGAGCAGATGGCGAAGGCGCGGGTGGCGTTGGCTGCTGAATGAGGGGGAGTCGTATCAACTGGCCTCTGGATACTTGGGTTGTCGCCGCCAGGTATCGGGCGGTGGGAAGAGCGTGTTATGTTTTAACCCCGGACTTGCGCCGGGGTTTTCTCTTGCTTGCCATGGTCTGGATGGTGTAGTAGAATTTGCCCCATGCAAACTACCGTCAAAGCGGTCGAATTCTACGTGCGCGAAATGCCGATGCGCATGCCGTTTAAGTTTGGCAATGTCACTATTGATTCCCAGACTGCGTTGCACGTGGCAATGGATGTCGAACTGGCGGACGGGCGCAGCGCCCGCGGTTGGGCGGCCGATATGCTGGCGCCTAGCTGGTTTGACAAGGACCCCGACAAGCCCACCGCGCAGAAAGCGCGGGAACTCGTTGCTGGTGCGCAGGTGGCGGCGGAGGCCTATTGTGCGGCCGGGGCGGATACGGCGTTCGGATTGTGGCGGGCTGGCTACGCGGCCGGCAAGGCCTGGGGGACGGAGCGGGGGGTCAATTTGTTGTTGGCGTCCAATGGCGGGGCGCTGATGGAGCGGGCGCTGTTGGATGCGTTGGGATTGGCGCTTGGACAGAGCTATTTCGAGCTGTTGCAGGGCGATGTGCTCGGTACTGATTTCGCGGCGATCCATCCAGAGCTTGCGGGCGTCGCGCCGGGTGATGTGTTGCCGGCGGCCCCTTTGCAGGCCTTGCATATTCGCCATACGGTTGGGCTGGTCGATCCCCTCTCGACGGCGGATATAGCCCCGGCGGAGCGGCTCGACGATGGCCTGCCGCAATCGCTGGAGGAGTATGTAGCTGACCAGGGCGTGCGCTATTTGAAAATCAAGATCGGCGGCGATCCGCAGGCCGATTACGAGCGTCTGGCGGCCATCGCCGCGCTCATCGATGGGCTGGACTGCCGCATTACCCTCGACGGCAACGAGCAATACCGCGACGCCGGTGATTTGCTGGTCCTGCTCGAGCGGCTGGAGGCCCACTGCGCGGCGCTGTACGGACAGATGATCTACATCGAGCAGCCGCTCGATCGCGCGATATCGCTGGACCCCGCGCTGGTCAAAGACATTCGCGCCTTGGCCGACAGGCGGCCGATGTTGATCGACGAGGCGGACGAAGAGCTGGATACCTTTCGCCGTGCCCTGGATCTGGGTTATACTGGCGTCTCTTCCAAATCGTGCAAGGGGCTGACCAAGGCGCTGGCCAACTTCGCGCTGTGCCAGCACCTTGACGCGGGGCGGTATTTCGTCAGCGCCGAAGATCTCACTACGGTCCCGGTGGTGTCGCTGCACCAGGATCTGGTCCACGTCGCCGCACTGGGGGTAGATCACCTCGAGCGCAACGGGCACCACTACATCCGCGGTTTGGACCATTTGTCGGCGCATGAGCGGGGCCGCTGTCTGGCGGAGCACGGCGATCTCTACCGGGCGGCGGGCAATAGTGGTTTTATGGATATTCGCGAGGGGCGTATAGCGATCGGCTCGTTGCAGGTACCCGGTATGGGCATAGGCGGCATAGTCGATACCGGGGCCATGCGACCGCTCGCATCGTGGTTGGAGGAGAATTGATATGAGCGCGGTGGCGGTCAGTCTCAAGGACGTGCGTTTCTATATGCGCAATGTGCGCACCCGCATGCCCTTCAAATACGGTGTGGCGGTGCTGACTTCGGTGCCGATTCTGCACGTGGTGGCCCGTTGCGAGCTAATTGATGGCACCGTCGTAGAGGGGGTGGCTGCCGACATTCTGCCGCCCAAGTGGTTCGACAAGGATCCGGCCAAGGACTACGCCGACAATGTCGATGATCTGCTCTTTGCCGCGCGGGCGGCGGCAGACGCCTATTTGCAGGCGGCGCAGAGCCCCCGGTCTTTCTTCGCGATCTGGCAGGAGGGCTACGCGCAAACGCTCAAAGCTGGCGATGGTCGCGGTCTCAACCACCTGACCGCGGCCCACGGTAGCACGCTGATGGAACGCGCGCTGATCGACGCGGTCGGCGTCGGTGTGGGCGCGAGTTATTTCCAGTCGCTCAAGGACAATCTCCTGGGCCTAGACCTGGCGGCGTTCCACCCCGAGCTTGCCGACGTCGCTCCGGGCGACGTGCTCGGAGCGGCGGCGCTGACCCGCCTGCACGTGCGCCACACGGTGGGGCTGGCCGATCCGATTACCGCGGCGGACGTGCCCGCAGACGAGCGGCTCGACGATGGCTTGCCGCAGACACTGGAAGAATACGCCCGCCAGGGGATCGCCTATTACAAGGTCAAGGCCAGCGGGGACCTCGAAGCCGACCTGGCGCGCTTGCAGGCGATTGCCGCACTATTAGACGGGGTTGGGACCGATTATCGCATTACGCTCGATGGCAACGAGCAATACGGCGATATGGAGACCTTTAGCGAATTGCTCGCCCGCGTCGAGGACGAGTTGCCGCGGATTTACGCCAGCATGCTCTATATCGAGCAACCACTGGAGCGCAGCGTGGCGCTCGATCCGGCGCAGGAGGCGGGGATTCGCGCGGTCGGGGCGCGGCGACCGATGCTGATCGACGAATCGGACGAAGACCTTGATACCTACCGGCGGGCGCTGGATCTGGGCTATCAGGGCGTATCGTCGAAGGCCTGCAAGGGGCTGGTTAAGGCACTGGCGAATCTGGCGCTGGCGCGGCGGGGTGAGGGGCGTTTTCTATCGGGGGAAGATCTGATGAATCTGTCGGTGGTACCGCTGCACCAGGATCTGGCGCACGTGGCGGCGCTGGGGATCGGACACGTCGAGCGGAACGGGCACCACTACGTGCGGGGGTTGGCGCATTTGGCCGACAAAGAGCGGGAAGGTTGCTTGGCAGCGCACGGGGATATGTACGCGGAACGAGACGGACTGGTGGCGTTGGACGTGCGGGATGGGGCGATTGAGGTGGGGTCGTTGCAGGTACCGGGCTTGGGGGTCGGCGTCGGGGTGGAGGTCGAGGGGATGGTGGCGTTGGAGGATTGGGATTTTGCGTCCCTGGCTTGAGGATCTGGAGGCATTGCATGGACATTAATTGGAAAAATGAGGGCGCGGAAGCGGTAGAGCGGCTCAGGGGGATGATTCGCTTTGATACGGTGAACCCGCCGGGCAACGAACGGGCTTTAGTGGAGTGGTTGGCCGCAGAGTTGCGGGCGGAGGGCCTGGCGCCGGAGGTGATCGTTTCCGAGGGGGAGCGGGCCAATCTGGCGGTGCGGCTCAAAGGGGACGGCAGCGAGCGGCCGCTATTGTTGATGTCGCATCTGGACGTGGTGCCGGTGGAGCAGGATCGGTGGTCGTGCCCGCCTTTTGCGGCCGAGGTGCAAGACGGCTTCGTTTACGGACGCGGGGCGATCGATTCGAAACTGACCGGGGCAGTGCAGTTACAGGTTTTGTTGCTATGCCATCGCTTGGGCTTGGGCTTGAAGCGGGATTTGGTGCTGGTGGCGGCGGCGGACGAGGAGCGAGGCGGCGTTTACGGCATGGAGTGGTTGGCACGAGAGCGGCCGGAGTTGTTCGACGCAGAATTCGGGCTCAACGAGGGGGGTGGCTTCGCGTTAGTCGTAGATGGGGTGCCGCTGTATACGGTGCAGGTGGGCGAGAAGGGCGGGGCGGATGTCGATCTGGTGGCTAATGGGCAACCGGGGCATTCGTCGGTGCCGCACGACGACAACGCGGTTTTCCATCTAGCCCAGGTCCTGGCTCGGATGGCCGGGGGCAAGATGCCGCATCAGCCCCCGGCGAGCGTGCGCGCCTTTTTTGCAGCGGCGGCCGCGGCCATGCCGCGGGTGGAGGTGGCGGCTGACCTGCGGGCGCTGCTGGATCCGGCGGCGCATGCGACGGCGCTGGCGCGTCTTCCGGTCAACGAGCCGACGCGGCGAATGTTTGACGCGATGGTGCGCAATACCTGCGCCCCGACGATCCTGCAAGCCGGGCTCAAGCGCAATGTGATCCCTTCGGCGGCGGTAGCACAATTGAGTGGCCGGCCGCTGCCAGATGTGGATGCGGAGACCTTCGTCGGTCAGGTGCAGGCGCTGGCCGGGGAAGGGGTCGATTGCCAGTTGGAGACCTTCCGTCCGGGTGTGGAATTTGACCACCGGTCCCCGCTCTTTGCCGCGGTGGCCGCGGCGGTCAAGCGCTTTGACCCCGTTGGTGTGGCGGTGCCCTATATGCAGACGGGGGGCACCGACGCGCGCTTTCTGACCGACCGCGATATCGCCGTTTATGGCTTCGTGCCGATGCGTCACGAGGAGGGCCTGGATTTCTTCGAGTTATGCCACGGCCACGACGAGCGGGTATCGGTGGACAATATTCTCTGCGGTGTCCAGGCAATTTTCGACATTGCCTGCAGATTAAACGGAGTGGGCGACTATGGCTGAGGGCATTTCTCTGGCAGCGATCGCCATTTATCTCGAGACACACCCGCTGATCGCGGTGCTTTTGGTGGTATTGGCGGTGATGTTTTTGGGCAGTTTGCTGCGCAAGCTGATCAAAATGGCGGTGGTGCTGGGTTTGGTTTTACTGGCCTTCTTCTACTACACTCACCGCGAGGCGTCGGAGGATTGGCGCGTGCGAGCCGAAATGGTCAAAAAGCAGGCGACCGAACTGGGCAAGGAGGCGCTGGACAAAGGGGCGGAGCTGATAGCAGAAGGCAAAAAGGAACTGGAGAAGCAGATCGACGAGGCGCGTTAGGCCGCGCCGGCCTCCTGTACGCGAGCTGCGAAAGCCGCTTCGTCGAAGATCTCGATGCCCAGGTCCTGGGCCTTGCCCAGCTTGGACCCGGCCTTGTCGCCGGCGACGAGTAAGTCGGTCTTCTTGCTGACGCTGGAAGTGGTCTTACCCCCCAGACGTTCGACCAGCGCCGCGGCCTCGTCGCGGCTGTAGTTTGCCAGAGTGCCGGTGATCACCACGGTCTTACCGCTGAAATACGACTCGACGGCGGAGACTGCCACCGCCGCCATCTCGAATTGCAGCCCGGCAGCTACGAGCTTGTCCAATACTGGTTGGATCTCGGGGGCGGCGAGGCTGATGTGCAGACTCTGGGCGATAGTCGGGCCGATTTCGGGGGTTTCTTCCAGCGCCTCTATGCTGGCCTCCTGCAGCGCCGCGAGGCTGCCAAACTCCCGTGCCAGGATACTGGCCACCGTCCCGCCGACGTGGCGGATACCCAGGGCGAAGAGCACCCGATTGAAGGGTTGCTGCTTGCTCCGTTCTAGGCCGGCGAGGAGGTTTTCGGCCGATTTTTTCCCCATCCGCTCTAGCGCGCTGACCCGTTCTAACTCGAGATCGTACAAGTCGCCTAGATCCTGGACTAATTCGCTGGCGATTAGTTGTTCGACCACCGCCGGGCCCAGGCCGTCTATATCCATGGCGTTGCGTGCGGCGAAGTGTTCGAGGCGGCGGCGCAACTGCGCCGGGCAAGAGGGGTTTTCGCAGCGGATTTTGACTTCTGCTGCATCGCGGGTCAGCGGTCCCTGGCAGGAGGGGCACTGGTCGGGGAATTGGTATTGCGCCGCATCTTTGGGGCGTTTCTTCACGTCGACATCAACGACCTTGGGAATGATGTCGCCGCCTTTTTCGATCAGTACGGTATCGCCGATGCGGATATCCTTGCGGCGGATCTCGTCTTCGTTGTGCAAGCTGGCGCGGGAGATGGTCGAGCCAGCCAGCGGCACCGGCTCGAGTATGGCGACTGGGGTCACTGCGCCGGTGCGTCCGATCTGGAGGTGAATATCGAGGAGTGCAGTACGGGCCTGGTAGGCGGGGAATTTATAGGCCATGGCCGAGCGCGGGCTCTTGGCGGTGTTGCCCAGGCGCTCCTGCTGGTCGAGGCGGTCGATTTTGACGACGACGCCATCGATCTCGTAGGGCAATTCTTCGCGGGTGGCGGCGTAGCGGTCGTAGAGGGCGAAGACTTCCCCGACGGTGGCACAGCGCTCGGTGGCCGGATTGACCACCAGGCCCCATTCGCGCAGTGCGTCGAGCCGCTCGGAGTGGCACTGCGCGCCGTCGTCGTCGCGGTGCGTCCAGTAGGCGAAGTAGCGGAGATTGCGCGTGGCGACGAGGTTGGGGTTTTGCAATTTGAGTGAACCGGCGGTGGAGTTGCGCGGATTGGCAAAGAGCGGCTCGCCGTCTTTTTCGCGCTGGATGTTGAGAGCGGCAAAGGCGGCGTTTTCCATGTAGACCTCGCCGCGCACCTCGCAGCTGATGCCGGGTTGGCGCAGGCGCAGCGGGATGGTGGGGATGGTGCGGGCATTGGCGGTGATTTCGTCCCCCTGGATCCCGTCGCCGCGGGTGACCGCGCGCACCAGACGGCTATTTTCGTAGATAAGGCTCAGCGCAACGCCGTCGATTTTGAGCTCGAAGACGTAGCTGTACTCCTCGTCCGCCAAGCCCTCGCGCACCCGGCGGTCGAAGGCCTCCAGATCTTCGCGAGAGTAGCTGTTGTCGAGGCTGAGCATGGGGCGGACGTGCGGGACGGTGGGGAATGCGCTGGTCGGTTCGCCACCGACGCGGCTGGTGGGTGAGTCAGGTAGCTTGAGGTCTGGGTGGGCCTTTTCCAAAGCCTGGAGCTCTTGCAACAGGCGGTCGAACGCCTGGTCGGAGATAGTGGGAGCAGCGAGGACATGGTAGCGGTAGAGGTGTTCTTCGAGCTCGGCGGACAGCTCGGCGACGCGTTTTGCAGGGTCTTTGGCCATACCAAAAATACTATGCGGCGCACAAAACCGCGTCAAGCACGTCCCGCGTTGTCGATCGTGAATATTGGGCTTATATTTTCTTACGGAACGAGATGCGAAGATGAGAGCTACCATCGACGACTATCTGGCGCTGACCAAGCCGCGCATTGCCATTATGGTGGTGATTACGGGCGCGTTGGGTTTTTTTATGGGCGGCCAGGGCATCCATGCGCCGTGGCTTTTCGCCTGCGCGATGGTCGGCACAGCGCTGGCCTCGTGCGGCTCGGCGGTGCTGAATCACGTGATCGAACGCGATGTCGATGGGCTGATGGAACGCACCCGCCACCGGCCTTTGCCGACCGGGCGTATCAAGCCCCAGGCGGCGCTGTCGTTTGGTTTTTTGCTGTTGTTGAGCGGGGTGTTTTTCCTGCTCTTTACCGTGGGTTTACTCACCGCCTTTCTGGCGCTGCTGTCGGCCTTCCTCTACGTCGTCGTTTACACCCCGATGAAACGCCACAACTGGCTCAACACTAGCCTGGGTGCCGTGCCGGGGGCGCTGCCGCCTGTTGGCGGTTGGACGGCGGCGACCGGGACGATCGATCCGGGCGCGGTGGTGCTCTTTTTGATCCTCTTCGCCTGGCAGCATCCGCACTTTTACGCCATTGCCTGGATGTTCCGCGACGACTACCGCCGCGGCGGCCTCAAGATGCTGCCGGTGGTCGAGCCCGACGGCACTAGCACCTGCTGGCAGGTGGTGGGCTATTCGATCTTGCTGCTTATCTTTTCAACCTTGCCCTCGTTTATGGGACTGACCGGGTCGTTCTATCTGGCGGGATCTATCGTGCTGGGGGCGTTGTTGCTGGTGTCGGGACTGGCATTTGGCATTACGCGGTCGATGCCGGCGGCGCGCCGGTTGCTTAAGGCCTCGGTGTTTTACCTGCCGCTATTGCTGGGGCTGTGCGTGGTAGATGCCGGTTTCTAATGCTGGCCTTGCACCCGCGCCACTTCCTCGGGCGTATTGAGATTCGCAAATAGTAGGCCGCTCTCGTCGTAGGGTCGCCACACTTCTGCTCCCAGTTCATCCACAGCCAGTTGTTGCAACAAGCCGCGCATGCTCCGTTTGCTGGCGGCGATGGCGGATTCTACCACCGTCTGGCAGGATGGTTCATAAAGGGCGCAGAGCGGTTGCGCACCGTCGGCGGTGTAGGGGACTATCGCCTGATGAATGCCGCGGCGCCCGACGAGCATGCGCAGGAATTCCGGGGTGAGAAAGGGCAAGTCGCAGGCGAGCAGCAGTACTGGGCTGGCGGCTGTGGCGAGTGCGGTGTGGAGGCCGCCGATCGGGCCGAGGCCGGCGTGGAGGTCGGGATGGACGGGAAGGCCCAGGTGGGCATATTGGTCGGGGTCGCCGACGATAAAGAGGGGTGCTTGTAAAGGGTGGGCGGCGGCGAGTACGCGTGCGATCAGCGGCTGACCGTCCCATTCTATCAGGGCCTTGTCGCGGCCCATACGCCGGCTCTGGCCGCCGGCGAGTACGGCGACGTGGACCGGCTCAATCCCCATGGTCGCGGTTGATCAGCGCCGCGGCGTACCCCCCGCCGAAGCCATTGTCGATATTGACGACCACCACCCCTGAGGCACAGGAGTTGAGCATCGCCAGGAGTGCGGCGATGCCCTGGAAACTGGCGCCGTAGCCGATGCTGGTCGGTACCGCGATTACGGGGATATCGACCAGACCGCCGACGACGCTGGCCAAGGCGCCCTCCATGCCCGCTACCACGACAATCGCGCGGGCCTGCTGCAAATTCTCGCGATAGGCCAGCAAGCGGTGCAGGCCGGCGACACCGACATCGTAGATTTCCTCGACGCGGGCGCCCATGGCGCGGGCGGTGACCACCGCCTCTTTGGCTACGGGTAGGTCAGAGGTGCCGGCCGAGACGATGGCGACCTGCCCTTCGGCCGCGGGCGTTTCCTCGCCGGGGATCAGCACGGTGCGGGCCAATGCGTCGTATTCGGCGCGGTCGAAGCGGGCGACCAGGGATTCGGCGGCGTCTGGTGCCAGGCGGGTGGCCAGCACCTGTGAGCCGCGCTCGGCGATGCGCTCGGCGATGTGTAGGATCTGCTCGCTGGTCTTGCCCTGGCCGAAGATGACCTCGGGAAAGCCGGTGCGCAGCGCCCGGTGGTGATCGACGTGGGCGAAGCCCAGATTTTCGAAGGGCAGGTCGCGCAGTTGGTCTAAAGCCTGGTCGGGCGAGAGATCGCCCTGGGATACGCGAGTGAGGAGCTGGTGTATTTTTTCCTGGTCCATAGGGCGGAAGCTTTGGGCCTAACGGGGAATAAATTGCTGTTTAATGACGTGTTGGGTAGATCTATGACTTATCATAAGATATTGTTAAACATAGAATTGAAAAACTTGCAAGTCAATGGCATAGCGGTTGCTTGACGGGGGGCGACCCTTTTTGCCTATGGAGCAGTACATTCGATGAACGAAGTGAATTTCATTCTCCTATCGGCGCTCTTCCTGTCCGTGCCGTTGGGCATCAAATACTGGATTGCCTTCCAAACCCGTCATCTCCTGGACGACTTGAGGGCGCGGGAGAAGGAAGTATCTCTCTTGAGCGCCCAGGCCGAGGCGCTAGATTCCCAGAANGTGGTCATGCGCCGTGCCGTCAATCAGATAACCTCCCAGGGCCGCCAGGCCCAGGTGCGCCGCGAATTGCTGGGCGAAAAGTTCGCCGCCCTGCAGCAGGGGACCNCACCGGTGGTATCGCGCCACGCAGCCCCCCAGCCCNAAGNCTAATTTCTCCAAATCAACGACAACAGCGGAACCCGAACAGACTGCCATAGCCCCCGTCGCCGATGAGTATTGCATCGACCTCGTTGTCGGCCAGCGTCTGAAAGACAGCNGTGGTATCGGTATAATCGGTGCCCTCGCCCAGGGGCAGCGCCGGAAGTCCGCTGAAGTTGCCGCAGGTCCAGTCCGTTGGACTGCTAATGACATCNCTTACATTGCGGGTGCCCACGACTTCGGTGGCTGCAGGATCGCTGACCCATTCCGCCATATTGCCGATCATATCGTAGGCGCCGCTGGGACTAACGCAATTNGGGAAGGAACCCGAAGGGGCGAATTGGTCGAATAAGTCCACGCCGNNCTGGGCGAAATCCGATTGGGCGGTATTGCAGAAGCGGACCCCGAAATTGGTCGCTCCCTGGTAGNGGAAGGGATCGTCGGTCGAGGTGTAGGGGCGCNCGGCGTCGCCCTCGCCCTGGCAGGCGTGCTGGTACTCGGCGCTGGTGCACAGCCGCTTGCCCTGNAGCGCGCAGAGCCGNTTGGCCTCAAACCAGGTCGCGAAAAGCGGCAGTTCCCCCCTGATATTCGGATACTCGTAAATGTCGATCTCGTACGACGCACCGGTTTCCGGTAAGGTCAGGCTCAATGTACCGCCCTCGGGTAGCGGGGGATCGACCGGGAATTGGAGGGCGATTTCGCTTGCGACGGTGGCCNCGCCGTCGCTGATCGAGACGCGCAGCAGGTAGTNGCCGGGGTGGAAGGNCNNGATCGTGGCTTGGGAGCCGATCTGCCGCCCGGTATCCAGGTCGCGGATCGGATTGCGGNCGATGCCGAGGTCGAAATCTCCCGCGAGCTGCTCCCAGCTGTATTCGAGCGGGTCGTCGTCGGGNTCGCTGCCGAACGCGTCGATGGTGAGCTGCGGCTGACTGAAGAGCGCGGAGGTNTCGGNGATTACGGATAGCACGGGGCGGCGCTGGACGACCTCGACGAAGAAATTCTCGACTACTTCCTGCGAGCTGTCGATGCAGCGTTGGCGATCGTCCGGGTCGGGGACCAGGCCGCAAGCGCGGTCGGAGATGGTGACCTGGATGATGAATTGCTCGCTATTACTGCTGATGCTCTCCGGCGCGAACCAGGAGTTTTCCGCCACTGCGACCGAATCGCGGAAGCTGCCGGCGCCGAAGGCGTTCCAGTGGTAGACCAGGGGGTCGTCATCCTCGTCGGCACCGCGNACCTCAAAGCGGACCTCGCCACCGCGNCGGGTGCGGCAGATGTCGCCCGAACCGTTGACCAGGGTGTCGGGGGTAGCAGCTTCTGGCGTCTGGCAAATCACCCGCGAGAGTTGCAGCGTCGGCGATTCGTTGGGCAGGTCGTCGTGGACTAGGCTGCAGGCGTTGAGGAGGAGGGGGATGGTTAAGGGCGCAAGACTGCGGATCATTCGTCGGTGAGCAGCAGCTCGAGGATCCGCTCAAGATCGGAATCGTCGTAGAACTCGACCTCGATCCGNCCCTTATTGGCGGCGCGGCGAATATTGACNCCGGTACCGAAGCGGTGTTGCAGCCGTTCTTCGAAATCGCGGATATGGGGATCGGTATCGGCGACCTTGGCGGGCGCATGCTTTTTGTCGCGACCCTGGCGCTTGGATGAGACCGCCCTTTCCACCTCGCGCACACTCAGNTTTTCCTCCACCGCGCGGCGGCCNAACTCGAGCTTGTCGTCGTCGTCGTCTAGGCCCAACAGCGCGCGGGCGTGGCCCATTTGCAACTGGTTGCGGCGCAAAAAATCCTGAATCTCGTGCGGCAGGTTGAGCAGCCGGAGNAGGTTGGCCACCGTGGTGCGGTTTTTGCCGACCTTGCGCGCGACCTCGTCCTGGGTCAGGAAGCACTTGTCGGTCAGGGCGCGGTAGCCTTCGGCCTCTTCGATCGGGGTCAAATTCTCGCGCTGGACATTCTCGATTAGCGACAGTTCCATCAAGTCCTGTTGCGACTCGATTTCGTGGACGATGGCCGGGATCTCCTGGATCCCGGCCTTCTGGGTCGCGCGCCAGCGGCGCTCGCCGGCGATGAGCTGGTAGCCCTGGCCGACGCGGTTGACGACTATGGGCTGGATGACGCCCTTNTCCTGGATCGACTGCATCAGCTCGTNGATGCGCTCCTCGTCGAACTCGGTGCGGGCCTGGAGGGGGTTGCGCTCGATCTCGTCGATGTGGATATAGACGATCTGGCGAGTGCCATCGCCCGAGCCGCTGGAGTCGGGCAATTCGGGGATGAGGGCGTTGAGGCCCTTGCCGAGGACCGGCTTCTTACCCATGGTNGATGACCTCTCCTGCGAGACTCATATAGTCCTGAGAACCCTGCGACAGGATGTCGTAGAGCACGATGGGTTGGCCGTGGCTGGGCGCTTCAGCCAGGCGCACGTTGCGACTGATGGAGGTCTTGTAGACCTTGTCGCCGAAATACGATTTGACCTCGGATGCGACCTGCCGCGAGAGATTGAGGCGNCCNTCGAACATCGTTAACAGNACGCCGGCGATCTGCAGCTTGGGATTGAGATGGCGCTGGATCTGGCGCACGGTATTGAGCAATTTGCCGAGGCCCTCCANNGCGTAGTATTCGCATTGAATGGGGATNAGCACCGAATCGGCGGCGGTCAGCGCGTTGAGGGTCAGCAAGCCCAGCGANGGCGGGCAGTCGAGGATGATATAGGCGTAGTCNTCTTTGACCTGGTTGAGCAGNCCNTCGAGCTTTTGCTCGCGGGCGATCATATTGACCATCTCGACTTCGGCCCCCGTCAGGTTGATATGCGAGGGGATGAGCGAGAGGAAGGAGATCTTGGTTNGCAGCGTGACCGCCTCCGGTGCTTTTTGCCCGATCAGCGCGTGGTAAATATTGGCNANTTCAACCTCCTCGACATTGGCGAAACCGCAGCCGGAGGTAGCGTTGGCCTGGGGGTCCATATCGATGAGCAAGGTCTTCTGCTCGGCCACGGCCAGGCTGGCCGCNAGGTTGACGGCAGTGGTGGTTTTGCCGACGCCTCCCTTCTGGTTGGATATGGCGATGATCCGGCTCACGCGCGCGGAGGCTCCCTCTTAGGCGATGGCCGCCTGCGCGGCGGCGAGGCGGGCGATGGGTACCCGGTAGGGGGAGCAGGAGACGTAGTTGAGGCCCACCTGGTGGCAGAAGTGGACCGAGGCGGGGTCACCGCCGTGCTCGCCGCAGATGCCGACTTTGAGGTTTTTGCGGGACGAGCGGCCGCGCTCGGTGCCCACCTGCACCAGCTGGCCGACGCCCTCCTGATCGAGGCTCTGGAACGGATCCTCGGGGAGGATGCCCTNATCGACGTATTCGGGCAGGAAGACGCCGGCGTCGTCGCGGCTGTAGCCGAAGGTAAGCTGGGTGAGGTCGTTGGTGCCAAAGGAGAAGAACTGGGCGGATTCGGCGATCTGATCGGCGACCAGGGCGGCGCGCGGAATCTCGATCATGGTGCCGACCTGATANCTGAGCTTNGTCTTTNTNAATGTGGAGATCGCCCGCGCCACGCGGTCGATCATGGCCTTTAGATCTTCGAGCTCGCGGATGGTTCCCACCAGCGGGATCATGATCTCGGGCAGGGCCTTGATGCGCTTCTTGCGGGCGTTNATCGCCGCTTCGAAGATGGCTTCNACCTGCATCTGGTAGATCTCGGGGTAGGTGATGCCNAGNCGGCAGCCGCGGTGGCCGAGCATGGGGTTGAATTCGTGCAGAGAATCGACTTTGGCTTTNATCTTGGCCAGGGGCAGCTTGAGCTGTCTGGCCATTTCCTTCTGTTGGGCCGCCTCATGCGGTACGAACTCGTGCAATGGGGGATCGAGCAGGCGGATCGTCACCGGCAATCCGTTCATGGCCTTGAAGATGCCCTCGAAATCCCTGCGCTGGATGGGTTTGAGCTTGGCCAGGGCCTTCTTGCGGCCCTTCTCGTCGTCGGCGAGGATCATTTCGCGCACCGTTAGGATGCGATCGCCCTCAAAAAACATATGCTCGGTGCGGCACAAGCCAATGCCCTCAGCGCCGAAGCGGCGGGCGACGTCGGAGTCGTGCGGGGTGTCGGCATTGGTGCGGACCTTGAGCTTGCGGGTCTGGTCGGCCCATTTCATCAGGGTGCCGAACTCGCGCGAAAACTTGGCCTCACTGGTCGGCACCTGGCCGAGCATGACTTCGCCGGAGGATCCGTCGATCGAGATCCAGTCGCCCTTTTTGACCGTNTGGCCAGCGGNGCTGAAGCTGTTTTTGCGATAGTCGATGACCACATCGCCGCAGCCGGCGACGCAGCACTTGCCCATNCCGCGGGCGACTACCGCCGCGTGGCTGGTCATGCCGCCGCGCGCGGTGAGGATACCCTGGGCCGCGTGCATGCCGCCGATGTCTTCGGGCGAAGTCTCGATGCGCACCAGGATGACCTGCTCGCCTTTGGCGGTTTCAGCCTCGGCTTCGTCGGCGGAGAAGACGACCTTGCCGGTGGCGGCACCAGGCGAGGCGGGNAGGCCCTGGCCGATGGGGGCGGTCTTCTTTGACGCGTCGAAGGTCNGGTGCAATAGCTGGTCCAAATCGGCTGGATCGACGCGCTTGATCGCCTCCTTGCGGTTGATCAGGCGCTCGCCGGCCATATCGACGGCGATTTTGACCGCGGCGGCGGCGGTGCGCTTGCCGGCGCGGGTCTGCAGCATCCACAGGCGCTTTTGCTGGATGGTGAACTCCATATCCTGCATGTCTTTATAGTGTTTCTCGAGCAGGCCGCAGACCTTGACGAATTCGTTGTATGCATCGGGCAGGATGCGCTTCATTTTGGCGATCGGCTCGGGGGTGCGGATGCCAGCTACGACATCTTCGCCCTGGGCGTTGACCAGGAATTCGCCGTAGAGTTGCTTCTTGCCGGTGGAGGGGTCGCGAGTGAAGGCCACGCCGGTGGCGCAGTCGTCGCCCATATTGCCGTAGACCATCGATTGCACGTTGACGGCGGTGCCCCACTCGTGGGGTATGCCTTCGATCTCGCGGTAGCGGATCGCGCGGTCGCCCTGCCAGGAGGAAAAAACCGCGCCGACGGCACCGTAGAGCTGCTCCTTGGGGTCTTCGGGGAAGTTGCGCTTGAGACGCTTTTTNATGACGGCTTTGAATTCGCCGACCAGTTCCTCAAGGGCCTCGGCGCTGAGTTCGTTGTCGAGTTCGACGCCGTGCTTGTGTTTCTTCTTCTCCAGCAAGTGTTCAAAGGGGTCGATTTCCACGCCCTCGGGGCGCAGACCCATGACCACGTCNCCGTACATTTGCACGAAACGGCGGTAGACATCGTAGCAGAAACGCGGGTCGCCCGACTTTTTGATCAGTCCGGTGATGATCTCGTCGTTGAGACCGAGNTTGAGCACGGTCTCCATCATGCCTGGCATCGAGGCGCGGGCGCCGGAGCGAACCGAGAGCAGCAGGGGGTTTTTCGGGTCGCCGAATTTGGCGCCCATGGTTTTTTCGACCTCTTTGATGGCCCTGTCGATCTGGCCGTTTAATTCGCGGGGATATTNCTTTTTGTGNTCGTAGTAGNAGGTGCAGACTTCGGTGGTGATGGTGAAGCCGGCGGGGACCGGCAGGCCNAGTCGAGCCATTTCAGCGAGATTGGCACCCTTGCCGCCGAGCAAGTTGCGCATCTCCTTGTCGCCTTCGGATTTACGGGTGCCGAACAGGTATACGTATTTGGCCATGGTGCCTAAAGCGCTTTCTCTAAGATGGTTGTGATGGTCGGAAAGGTCTGGTAGACAAGTAAATAGTCCCCGCAGAGGGCCGGTGTNAANCCCAGCCTTGCAAGGGCGGCNAATATAAATAAAGTANTANGGCCGTGCAAGAGTTCAGTCCCAGACCGGTTCCCAGCGGCCGCTCTCGGCCGAGCGGTAGATCGCCAGGGCGGCGCGCAGTTCGCCCAGGGCTTGTTCGGGGCCGGCGGCGAGCGCTTTGCCATCGAGTACAGCTGCGGNAAAGTCGGCGAGTTCGCCGCCGAAGGACTCGGGATAGCCGGCGCTGGCAAAGAGCATCTTGCCATCGGGGTGGTCGGCGTCCCACAGCCACAGTTCGGCGCCGTCGAGGCCAGCGTTGATGGTGAGTTCGCCCCTGGTGCCGGTGACGCGCCACCAGGGGTCGGGCGCGAAGGTGGTGTCGATCATCATTGCGTCGAAGATNGCGGTNTTGCCCGACTCGAAGCGGAAGAGGGCGCGGGTCAGAGATTCGCCTTCCATTTGNTCNAGCGGGTGGCCGAGCACGCCGACCACTTCTTGCAGTTCGCCCATCCACATGCGCAGCGGGCGGATCCAGTGCGAGCCGCCGTCGATGGTGATGCCGCCTCCNGTGCGGCCNTTTTCGTAGCGCCAGGGCTTTTCTTCTTTGAACCAATAGTCGTCGAAGGCGTAGACGAAGGCGGCGCGCGCAGTGATGATGTCGCCGATGGTGCCCGCTTCGATATGCTTCTTGGCCTCGACGATTTCGGGCCAGTACTGGCTGTTCTCGGCGACCATGAAGACNCCGGGGGCTTCTTTGGCGGCGGCGAATATGCGGTCGCAGGCATCGAGCGTGGGCGCGACGGGTTTTTCCAATAGCACGTGCTTGCCCGCTCGTAGACACTGGATGGCGATTCTNTCGTGCAAATCGTGCGGTAGCAGGATGTCGACGGCGTCGAAATCGCCTTTTGCGAGCGCTTCGTCGAGCGAGGTGAAGGCCTGTCCGCCGGTTTCTGCGGCGAAGGCCTGTGCTTTCGCGCCGTCGAGATCGACCAGAGTAGTGACCTGGATCCGGGGTGCTTTGGCTTTGATGCCGTCGAGGTGGAAGCGGGCGATGGCGCCGCAGCCGATGAAGGCGAGTTTGAGNTGGTCGGACATGGTCTATAGTCCCATGTGTGGCGGGTGGGTGCGTGNGTGCTTGGTCGATAAAAATAGGTAATGTCGAGGCGGAATCAATAGACGGTCGCTGCTTGACGGGTATCCTGGAATTACGCNAGNTAAACGCCGTGAGGGCGCGCCGGAGTNCGAAAGCTGAATTTACGCTNGAAAGTTAACTAAATCAGGGAGAAAAATGGCNGATACCCGGATCGCAGCCATTGATGCANCTACGACCATTGTTGGGTTTTTGTNCCGNTGCGTCGGCGTTGNCTTCGCGCTGCTTGCCGCAGCGGTCAATCCCCTGGTCNGCAGGCTTTGGCAGCCTCAGTGGTTAGACCACGCCGACGTCAACTTTGAATTCGCGTGTTGGGCCCTGGGCTGCGGCTGTGCGCTGTGTCTGATCAGTATGCGGCCACCGCGAAGCGACCGCGGTGCGGGAATTTTGTTGGCGCTGATTACGCTCGCCTCCCTTCTGCTTATAGATCGCGGTCTACTCGCCTTCTGGGGGCGGTCGCCCTGGATCACGGATGCTGAATTGCACTACCGGCACCGGCCTTCCGTCCGGCACTCTTTCGCAAGTGACGGACAGCTCGCTTTTTTGTAGATTTGACGCAAAAGGGAGGATTACCCATGCGATTTGCGTTTCAGATGGTCGTTTTGTGCCTGTGGACCGGCGTTGTTCTGGGTGGCACACTCAGCGGGAAGGTCATGGGCCCCGGTGGCGAAGCCGTCCCCGGCGCCAATATAGTCGTCTCTGGTCGGGACCTACCGGTCGGCGAAATTGGTGCCGTTACCGACGGCGAGGGCGCTTTCAGGATCGAGGGGTTGCCGGCGGGTGAGTATCGGCTCGACATATCCCACATCGGCTACCAGGCGCTGTCGCAAGAGGGCGTGGGCATCGTCGCCGACGGCGAACTCGACCTGGAACTGGTGCTGGAAGCCGAGATCATCATGCTCGGCCAGAACGTGGTCTCGGCCTCGCGCCGTCAGGAGAAGATCCTCGACGCCCCGGCTTCGGTTTCCGTGGTCGAGGCCCGGGAGATCCGCGACCGACCGGCGCTGTCGATCGGCGAGCACATCCGCGATTTGCCGGCGGTGGATTATTCGCAGACAGGCCTGTCGCAGAGCAATGTAGTAGTGCGCGGCTTCAACAATATTTTTTCGGGCGCGCTGTTGACGCTCAGCGACAATCGCATCGCCCGGGTGCCCAGCTTGCGCGTCAATGTGTACAACTTCATTCCCGTGACCAACGATGATATAGAGCGCATCGAAGTGGTGTTGGGCCCCGGCTCGGCGCTCTACGGGCCCAATAGCTCCAATGGGGTCATGCACATTATTACCCGTTCGCCGCTGGAATCGCAGGGCACCAATGTCAATTTCGGCCTAGGCGAGCGCAGTGTGCGCAAGGTCGGCGTGCGCCACGCCGGGCGCATCGGCTCCAAATTGGGCTATAAAATTTCGGGCCAGTTCTATAGCGGTAACGACTGGGAATACGTCGATCCGGTCGAGGAGGCGGCCAAGGCCGCTGATCCGGCGCTAAGAGGGCGGGACTTCGGCCTCGAGCGCCGGTCGGGCTCGGTGCGGCTCGACTACCGGGCCAACGATGATCTGTCTGCGGTTTTCGCCGCTGGTTATAATAGCGCCGACAATATCGAACTGACCGGGCTCGGTGCCGGCCTGACCCAGGGCTGGGCACTTGGCTATTACCAGGCGCGGTTCCTCTACAAAGATTGGTTTGCGCAGATATACCAGAATTGGAGCGACGCCGGCGACACCTTCCTGCTGCGCAATGGCGACCCCATTGTCGACAATTCCAAGATGACCGCCATGCAGGTACAGCACTCCGCCTCACTGGGCGTGCGGCAGGACTTTACCTATGGGGTCGACCTGCTCTACACTCGGCCCGACACCGAGGGCACGGTCAACGGCAACAACGAGGATACGGACGACATCGACGAGTTTGGCGCGTATTTGCAGAGCGAGACGGCGCTGACCAATATGCTCGACCTGGTGCTGGCGCTGCGCTACGATGACCACAATCGCATCGCCGACGGTGAAATCTCGCCGCGCGCCGCGCTGGTCTTTAAGCCGAGCGAGACCCAGACGGTGCGCCTGACCTACAACCGCGCCTTTGCCACGCCGTCTAGCCTCAACCTGTCCCTGGACTTGCGCTCGTCGCCGGACGCCTTCGGTATCGGCGCGGCCTTTGCGCCCACACTGGGTTTTTCTCCCGCCATCGATGTGCGCGCGCAGGGTACCTTCCGCAAGGGGTTTGGCGACGGATTCACCTTCAATCGCTCCGCCAATGGGCGGCCGCAGTTCCGCACGCCCTTTGCACCGGTATTGGAGGCACAGTCGGATGCCTATTTCGATCTTGGCGATCCGGTCGCCGCCAATATGATGTGGGGATTGGGCCGCGGTGGGGTGCTGGGCCGACTCAATACGCCATTGTTTAACAATCTGGCGGCGGTGCAGATCGGAACCTTACAGGGGCTGGATCAGGATGCCTCCGCGGCTGCCGCACAGGCGCTTATAGGTGGGTTGGTGGCGCTGGTGCCCGAGCAGTTGGCTGGCCTCGATCACGCGCTTTTGGCACTCAATCTCGAAAAGGTCGCCGCTGGCGATCCGGCACCCTTCGATCCGATAGGCGACGTCTTTGACGTGCCGCTGACGCGCTCGACGATTACCAATACCTACGAACTCGGTTACAAGGGCGTAATTGGCAAAAAGTTGGTACTGGCCGCCGATGTTTATCGCACGACGACCGAGGACTTCGTCGGCCCCCTGCAGGTGCAGACGCCCAATGTCTTCCTCGACGGGCAGAGCCTCGGCGCCGCGCTGGCCCAGGGCGTGGGGGCGGCGCTCGCCGATCCAGACAACGCCGAGTGGGCGGCGGCGGTGGCCCCGCTCGACCAGTTGCAGGTCCCGGGCACGCTGGCCGGCAACAACAATGGCACCGCCGCCGACGAGATCGTGTCCTTGTTTGCGGCTGGCGCCGCGGGGATTCCCTTCGGCACGGTTACGCCTGAGCAGGCCTACGACCCGCATGCGGTGATGCTGACCTACCGCAATTTCGGCGAGGTCACGATCAATGGCTTGGATCTGAGCATGGCCTATTTCCACAGCGAGAATTTATCGCTGTCGGGCAACTTCTCGTATGTCGATGAAACATTCTTTGAAAATGTCGATAATATCGCCGATATCACGCTCAATGCGCCGAGCACCAAGCTCAAGCTGGGCGCATCCTATCTGTTCGACGAGCCCGAGGTGGCAGTGGGCGGTCAGTTCCGCTACGTCGGCTCGTTCTATCAGAACTCGGGGGTATTCGCCGGCGAGGTAGACGCCTACTCGGTGCTCGACCTCAACGCAAGTTATGCGCTGCCGGTCGATCTGGATCTGCGGTTGCGGCTCGACATTTCCAATGTGCTCGGCAATAAGTACCGGACCTTTGTCGGGGCGCCGGAACTGGGCCGGATGATTTTTGCGGAGCTTGGGACGTTCTTTTAGCGCAAGCGGGTGCTGGTTGCACTCGGCGGCAGATGGGCTACTGGTCCGTCTGCCGCCTTAAATTCATGTTGCGGCCCAGCGCACGGCCGACCAGCGCCACCAGCCGGTCGGAGCGCACGGGTTTGTGCAAGACGCCGACGGTGCCTGCCAACTCGTCGCGGCCGTCGGCGAGGGCCTGGCCGGTGACGGCAATGATTTTGAGCTCGGGCGAGAGTCTGCGCAGGATTTCGACGACCTTGGTGCCGGGGGCGTCTTCGAGCCCGAGGTCGAGAACGACGAGGTCGATGGTGCGCTGGTGCTGCTGGAAGATTTGCACGCTCTGGCGGGCCGAGTCGGCTTCGAGCACGGCGTACTGGTAGTATTCGAGCTGGCTCTTAAGCGACTTGCGCGACATCGGCTGCGCGTCGATGAGCAGGATGGTCCAGGTGGGTTTTGCTGCCATGGACTAAAAGATGTTAAAAGGCGAGCGATTGTCCACCGCTCGCCTTTTTTGTTGGATAGATGGGTAATAAAATCAGGTCGGTTCGGCGCCGCGGGCCATGACCACCTTGCCGGTGCGGACCATCTCCTTGAGGTCGAACTTGCTCAACAGCGCCTCGAGCGCGTTCATTTTTTCAGTGGTGCCGGTGGCCTCGATGGTGATCGTCGCGCCCGATATATCGACGGTCTTGCCCCGGAAGACTTCGGTGATCTGCAGTACTTCGGTGCGTTCCTCGACCGAGCAGCCGACCTTGAACAGCGCCAGTTCGCGGGCGATGGCGTTGTCATCGGAATGATCCGTAGCGTGGATGACATCGACCAGTTTGTTGAGTTGGAGAATGATCTGCTGCAACTCGGCCTCGGGGCCGAGGCTGGTAATGGTCATCCGCGAGCACTGCGGGATATGCGCCGGCGAGACCACGAGATTTTCAATATTGAAGCCGCGGCGGGCGAAGCACTGGGCGATGCGCACCAGCACGCCGGGGCGGTCGTTGACCAGCAGGCCGATGGTCGCCTTTTGTTGCGGCATGGTCGGCTTGAGTTGCGGCGCATCGACGGCTTCTTGTCGGGCGTTGAGGTCTTCTTCGGCAAAGTTGATCACGGGGGTCGACATCAGGTGCTTCCTTTGGGTTGAGCCATTTTGTGCTTGGGTGCCTCGATAAGCATATCCGAGATCGGGGCGCCGGCGGGGATCATGGGGAAGACGTTGTCTTCTTTTTCGCACTCGGCGTGGATAATACAGGGACCTTCGTGGTGGTCTAGGGCTTGTTTGAGAATCTTGTCAATATCGGCTGTGCGGCGGATGCGGAAACCCTTGGCGCCGTAGGCTTCTGCCAGTTTGACAAAGTCGGGATTGCCCTCGAGGTCGACGCCTGAGTAGCGGTTGTCAAAGAACAGGTTTTGCCATTGGCGCACCATGCCCAAGTACTTGTTGTCGAGCACCAGGATTTTGATCGGCAGTTTGTGGATGACGGCGGTGGAAAGCTCGCTCAGTGTCATCTGGAAGCCGCCGTCGCCGCAGACGGCGACTACCGTTTCGTCAGGACGACCGAATTGCGCGCCAACCGCGGCGGGGAACCCAAAGCCCATGGTGCCGGCGCCGCCCGAAGACAGCCACTGGCGATGATGCGCGGTCTTGTAGAATTGCGCCGCCCACATCTGGTGCTGACCGACGTCGGTGGTGACCACCGCACGGCCGGCGGTCAGCTCGTACATGCGCTCGATGACCGTCTGCATCTTTAGCCCGCCGCGCTTGCCGTACTTGAGCGGATATTTCTCCTTCCACTCGTCGATTTGCGCCAGCCAATCGACGGTTTCGAGGGGTTCGACGTGGTTGATCAACTCTTCGAGCACCTGGCGTGCGTCCCCCTCGATAAAGACATCGGGCATGACCACCTTGCCGTGTTCGGCCGGGTCGATATCGACGTGAATTTTCTTGGCGTCGGGACAGAATTCGTCGAGCTTGCCGGTAATGCGGTCGTCCCAGCGGCCGCCGACCGACATTATCAGGTCGCAGCCGACCACGGCCTTGTTGGCGTAGGCAGTGCCGTGCATGCCGAGCATGCCGACCGATAGGTGGTGCTGCTCGGGGAAGGCGCCCTTGCCGAGCAGTGTATTGGTCACCGGCATACGGGTTTTTTCAGCAAAGGCTTTGGCCGCTTCGTGCGCGCCTGAGGCGATGCAGCCACCGCCTAGATAGAGCAATGGACGCTTGCAATTACGCAATAAATGTGCGGCTTCTTCCAGGAGTTCAGGCGCGGGTTTGGTCTGCCAGGCGTAGCCGGGCAAATAGACCTTCTCCGGAAAGTCCGTGGTGCATTCCGGAAAGGGAGCACCCTGAGTGACGTCCTTCGGCAGATCGACAAGAACGGGGCCCTGGCGTCCTGTCGTTGCGATATGGAACGCTTCTGTCATTACGCGCGGAATGTGGTTCGGGTCTTTAACGAGATAAGAATGTTTTACCACCGGCATCGAAATGCCGAAAACATCGGCTTCCTGGAAGGCATCTTTGCCCAGCATCGAAGTCACTGTCTGGCCCGTAAGCACAATGATAGGCGACGAGTCCATCTGCGCGGTGAGCAGCCCGGTAATGGTATTGGTGGCGCCGGGGCCAGAGGTGACCAGCACCACGCCGGGTTTGCCGGTGGCACGGGCGTAGCCGTCGGCCATATGGGTGGCACCCTGCTCGTGCCGGGTTAGCACGAACTTGATTTGCTCGGAGTTGAGCAGCGCGTCGAAAATGGGCATGGCCGCGCCGCCGGGGTGTCCGAAGACATACTCGACGCCGAAGCGGTCGAGGGCTTCGATGACTTTGTCAGCTCCTCTCATCGCCATGTCAACTTGCTCCTGGAAGTGGTGACTTGAAAAAAATTATGTTTGCCTATATAGTTGATTATCGGCCATTTTGGCGATTAAGGCAAGGTGTAAATAAAAAAATAGCCAATTTGACAGATTTAAAGCTATGAAAGAAGGGTAAGGCAATAAAGGGTGTGCAAGTTGAGGCGAATAGCCTCATTTAGCGCATTGCCGACGCGGAGGTGAGTCGGCAAGCAGGGCCAACCACCGCTGGTCGTATGAAATGCTGGTCGGGGATTGGATGGGCCACTTGTTGCGGATCGAGGGGGGCCGTAGGCGGATTGATTAGCGGCTCCACACCTCCTTGAAGAGCCGGATCCAGTTCCCGGAGAAAATACCGGCGATATCGTCCGCCGAGTATCCGCGCTGCTCGTAGATGGGGACTAGTTTTTGCAGATCGGCGATGGTGTTGAGGTTGCGTGGAGCCTGCTCGGTGCCGAAGCCGCCGTCGAGGTCGGTGCCGATGCCGCAGTGGCGCGATGTGCCCAAAAGCTGGCAGATGTGGTCGGTGTGGTCGGCGACGGTTTCAAGGGTGGCTCTGGTGACCTGCTCAAAAGGCGGCACTTTGCGCTGCCAGTCGGGATCGAGCATCCAGGCGTCGAAGGCCGCGCCGATGACCCCGTCGCGCTCGGCAATCGAGCGGATCATCTCGTCGGTAAGCTGTCGCTGGCCGGGGGTGAGGGCGCGGCAGTTGTGGTGCGAAGCGGCGATGGGGCCGTCGTAGATCTCCAACAATTCCCAATGGGCCTGGTCGGTAAGATGGGTTATATCGACGATGATGCGGGCGTCCTTGAGCGCGTCGAGCAGGGGTTTGGCCGGTGGCAGTAAGCCGCCTTCCGTGCCGGTGCCGTTGGAATAGGTGCTGGTGCCGTAGTGCGAGATCGAGACCATGCGCAGGCCGAGATCGTACCACTCGGGCACCTGGTCGGGGCCGAGGATCGGGTCGGCGCTTTCCATGCATAGGATCAGGCCGAAGGGGGTGTCGGCAGCGGGATCTTGCCAGGCAGCGACGGAGGCATCGAGGTCTGCCGCGCTCTTTACAAAGGTTAGCAGTCCTTCGCGCTCGAGCGCCTGGTAGTAGGCCAGGTGGCCGCGGCCGACGCCGTGGCACTGTGCCTGGCAGTACATGCCGGTGCGGCTCCACTTGTCGTTGGGGTCGAGCCGCGACATGACGGTGCCGCAGATCAGGCCGACTTTGCCTTTGCGCAAGTCGGGGAAGGCCACGGTGCAAGAGCCGAAGCCCTCGGTGGTGATCACTGAGTCGTGGACGCGGACGGTGGCGACCGGCTGGGTCAGATCGCGGTTTATTTGCAGGGCCGAGAAGGAGAGGTCGAGGTGGCTGTCTAGAATTAGCGGGCGAGCATCGGTCATTTCTCAGCTCCAGGCCTGGCGGAAGAAATTCAACAAGTTACCGTGGGCAATGGCCTCGATGTCGTTGGCAGAGTAGCCGCGGTCGGCGAGGATGTCGAGGAAGCGCTGCAAGTCAGCAATAGTATTGTAATCGATCGGGGCCATCTCGCGACCAAAGCCGCCGTCGAGATCGGAGCCGATGGCTACGTGATTGCAGTTGCCGGTCAACTGGCAGATGTGGTCGATGTGGTCGACGACCGCCGACATCGGCCGTCGCGCGTTTTGCGGCCAGGTATCGGGGTTGTCGAAGTTGAGCTGGGGGTTGAGCATGGCCTCGGCGAAGACCATGCCGATGACGCCGCCGCGATCTGTAATGGCCTTGATCATCTCGTCGCTGAGATGGCGCTGGCCGGGCACCAGAGCGCGGCAGTTGCAGTGGCTGGCGTGGACTGGGCCCTGCCAGTAGTCGAGCAATTGCCAGAAGACGATATCGGAGGCGTGGGTCAAATCGAGGGCGATATCGGTTGCCGCCAGCGCGTCTAGGAGCGGATAGGCGACGGCGAAGAGCCCGCCGCGGGTGCCGGTGCCCTTGCCCCAGGTATTGGCGCCGAAGTGGGTCAGTCCCACCGAGCGCAGGCCCTGGTCCCACCACCACTGGACCTGATCGGGGCCGAGGATGGGGTCGGCGCTCTCCATGCTTAAGATTAGACCGATNGGGGTGTTGNCGNCGGGATTTTGCCAGGCGGCGACCGANGCATCGAGGTCNGCGNTGTTGCGGATAAATGTAATCTGNCCTTCGCGCTCGAGGGCCTTGTAGTAGTGCAGATGCGACTGNCCGATGGCGTGCGAGGCGAGCTGGTTGCGCATGCCGTCGTCGAGTTGCGGCGTGGGAGTCTGTACCCGCGACATGATAGTCGAGAGCATGATTCCGACGCGGCCCTCGCGCATTTGTGGCAAACTGACGGTGACGGTGCCGCGCGANGNGCTCTCGGGGCGCTTGCGCTCGCGCAGGGAATCGGGGNGCGNNGGGCCGGGCGGTTTGGGATCTTCGCGCTCGCGCAGGGTCAATATGTCCTGGGTGAGGTCGCGGCGGTGGTGCAGGGCGTTGAAGGCCATGTCGAGGTGGCCGTCGATGATGAGGATGGGTTGTGAGGGCATAGAGACCGTTGGGTTGTTGGTGTAGGGGCCGCNGGGTAGGCCCCTGCGTAGATCGCGGTTGGTGTTTTGTGGCTTGGAAGAGTAAAGAGAAAAAGACTAGGTAACCAGGTATTTGTTTAGTACCTCTTCGTTGATTGTCACACCCAGGCCGGGTCTATCCGGCACGTGTACGTATCCGTCGACGACGGCGAACTTCTCGTGCGTCAGATCGTGGCGCAAAGGCGAGTCGGCCATGCAGAATTCGAAGACCTCGCCGTGCGGGACCGCAGCCAGGCCGTGCAGCGAGGCGGCGATGGTAATGCCGCTTTTGAACGAGTGGTTGCAGACCTTGCGGTTGAGGCGGTGGGCCAGGCGCCCGACTTCGACCATGGTCGAGAGACCACAGCGGCCGGGGTCGGGTTGCACCCAGTCGATCAGTCCCTCGACGAGCATGCGCTCGAAATCCTCGTAGCGCGATTCGGCCTCGGCGGTGGCGATGGGCACGGGACTGCGTTCGCAGAGGCGGGCGAAGCCGGCGATGTCGTCGGGCTGCAGGGGCTCTTCGAGCCAGAAGATATTCTGCTCGGCGAAGCGTTCGGCACGCGCCAGGGCGGTTTTCCAGTCCCAGACCTGGCCGGCATCGACGAGGATATCGATATCGGGGCCGGCGCCCCTGCGGGCTTCNGCGACCAGCGCGATGTCGTTTTCCTCGCTCTGGCCCATCGGCCCCCAGCCGAATTTGATCGCGGTGAAGCCCTCGGCGGCGAANNGNCGNGCTAGCTCGCCGGTCTCTTGCGGCGTATCGCCGAAGAGAATNGAGCAATAGGCCCGGAATTTGGTCTTGTGTGGGCCGCCGAAGAGCTGGTAGACGGGGCAGTCGTGGACCTTGCCGGCGATATCCCACAGCGCCAGGTTGACCCCGGCCATCGCATGCGTGCCGACGCCCTGNCGGCCGTAGTAGTTGGCGGCCCCGCGCATTTTGGCCATGCAGACATCGAGCGCCAGCGGGTCGGCGCCGATCAGGGNGTTGGCCAGGCCGTTGCTAATCTGGTGCGAAAGCGGGGCTTCGACGATCGCCTTGACCACGGTGGGGGCCGAGTCGACCTCGCCCCAGCCGGTGATGCCGGCGTCGGTGTCGATCTGGATCAGGCAGGTGTCCTGGGTGCCGTCACAGCGGTCGGTGACCTCGGGCAGGCGCAAATAGTGGGCGGAGACTTGGGTGATTTGCATGAGTTTAGAAGTGGAATACGGTTTCGATGGTCATGATCTTGCGGCGGACCAGGCGTTGGTCGGCGCCGCGCTCGAATATGAAGCGGGTGTCCCACAGCACGGCGGCACCCCCGGCCATCTCGAGACCAATCTCGTAGCCGTAAAAGGTGTCCTCGGTCGATTCGAGGAAGCCGTCCTTATCATCGCCGTNCGCGTTGAGGCTGGTGCCGATATTGTTTTTCTGGTAATAGGCGCTGGCATGGGTGAAGCGGGGGATCTGTTCGAGTAGTTTGCTCGANAGTGCGGCGTAGCCGATCAGTTGCTGTTTGGGATCGTCCTGACCGGTCAGATACTGGTAAGAAGCTGAGGCGTCGAGATATTGGCCCAATTCCGCGCCGAGGCGGCCGAAGACGCCGTTGAGGTCTGCGCCGCGGATCAGATGCGCATCCTTGGAACGGGCGCGGCCTGAGGCCAAGTCGAGACGGGCGCGATCGAGTTCGTANATCTCGTCGAAGTAGCGGGCGTCGAAGTCGTCGCGGAAGTGGCGGAACTCGATCTGGCCGTTGAGTGGGCCGACGTCGAGCCACAGGCCGGGCGCTGCGATGCCGAAGCCCTCGGCCTTGCGGTTGCCNNGAAAGACACCCTGCTGCTGGGCGTCGAAGTCAGATAGCGCGTCCTCATCGTCGAGGAGCAGCGCGANNTGGCCGTAGAGCTTGAGGGCGAGGGTCTTGTGTTGCGCCAGCGGATAGCCGAGGTCGAGGCCGAGGATCGAGAAGGCGTCGCGGCCCACCTGGTCTTTGTTGAAGGGCTTGCGGCGGTTGACGCGCTGNTCGACGGGGAAGGCGTCGCCGAAGTCGGCGTTGAGTCCGAACAGAGCCGAGGAGATTTCGGTGTTGAAGCCGCTCAGCNCATCCACGTCGATAACGCCGTCGTTNTCGTCGTCGCTATCGAGCTCGTCAGGTACGCCGTCGCCGTCGTTGTCGAGGGCGCGGTTTGCGTTGTCGGGAAAGGCATCGACCTCGTCGGGAACGCCGTCGTCGTCGCCGTCGCGCAGGCCGCTATACTGGTCGAGGTCTGTGACATAGGTCAGGCCGAGTTCGAGCTTGCCGCCGATCTGGCCGAAGGCGCGTGCGCCGAGCAGTGCGCCGCCCTCCTGGAAATCTTGCACGTTGTTGAGNATGCCCTCGATGCCGANANTCGATCCGCCGATCTCTTCNAGGCGGAACTGCAGCCCCGTCTTCTTGACGCCAGGGTANTGCAGGGTGTTGCGATAGTCCGCCATGATCAGCCCGTAGCCGAGTGTGACGCGGTCGAGGGCGCCGACCTTGAAGAAGACCGGGTCGTCGGACCGGCCGTAGCGCACGTAGTAGATTTTGCGCAGCAAGGAGTCGAAGGTTTCGGTGCCCGAGCCAAACTCCCAGCCGCGGGTGCTGATATTGCCGTTGCCCTCGATGAAGAGCTCAAGATCGAGGGCCACTCCCCATTTGCCGATGGGTACGTCGGGGCGGAAGCTCATCCGGTAGAATTGCTCCTGGCCGACGGTGACACTGCCCATGCTGCCGGTATAGCTGGGCGCCAGAGGATAATTCTGTGCCAGGGCCGGGCACGCCAGAAGTAGCAGGGCGCATGCGAGTTGCTTGGTCATGAGATTGCCTGTCGGTAGTTAGACAATTAACGGCAGGNGAAGATGCAGCGTGCGCGCGGCAGACGCAAGNGCACGTAGCGCGTGGGGATCTTGCCGGGACTGNGCGAACGGCTATCGGATTTGGCTCTTTTTANGCCCATGGCCGCCCGTTGAGCAAGTTATTTCCNCACTTTNATTTGGGTCGTTTTTTGTCNTTGGCTGATGCGAAAAATATAANGCAAGCGCTCTGCAAAGGTAACCGNTAATTCGCGGGTGCGGCCGCTCTTGCCGCCCGCGGCTAAACCTATTATCATAAACGCGATCGCGTCTGTGAGGGAATGCGCCGGTGCGCTAATTCCTCAAAAATAACTGTTTTTCATAGCTTTGAGAGATGGAAATATGAGCCGCACACTAAGGGATTTGCTCGACCGCAGTTTCGCCGAATGCGCATCGCAGACGGCCGTCCGCGTCTTGCGGCCGGTGGAGGGCAGCCGCGAGTGGCGCTACGAAGCGATGAGTTATGCCGAACTCAAAGAGCGCCGCGACGAACTGGCGGTCGGATTGTGGGGGCGGGGGTTGGTCAAGGGCAAGCGCGTGGGGATCCTTACCGACGGCGGCAGCGAGCCGCTGCTGGTCTTTCTCGCCGCCGATTGCATCGGGGTTAGCGCGGTGCCGCTGTGCATCAAGTCGCCCGACGAGGTGCTCGCCCACAGCATTGACCACTCCGGCGTCGAGATGCTGGTCGTCGATCGCCGGGGCTACGAGCGGTTCGGGCAACTCCATGCGCGGTTGCAACACGCGCCGCAACTGGTGCTGACCGAAGGCGAGGCCGCCGACGCACTGTCCTGGGACGACCTCGTGCAGAGCGGGGGCGAATTGCCCGAGGTCGCGATCGACCCGGCTGACGAGTCCAAGATTCTCTACACATCGGGCTCATCTGGCTTGCCCAAGGGAGTTATCCAAACCCACGCCAATATCGTCGCCAATGTCGAGGAGGTCTGGGATGCGCTTAGCCAGCGCGAGCCCTTCCGCATGTTTAAGTCGGTGCCCGATTATCACTCGATGGGCATACTGAATATCTACTACCCATTGGCCAAGGGTTGGATACTCGACTTGGCTCGCTCGCCCGACCGCGTGTTGAGCGATATCCGCCTCTCCGAGCCGGAGGGCTTTCTCACCGTGCCGCTGATTCTCGATAAAGTCTACGGCAATGTGCGCAAGAAAATCGAAGCTGGCGGACTCATGGGTGGCTTGCTCAAACGCGCGGTGGCGGCCAAGGAACGGCTCGTTCGTGGACGCGCCGGTATCGGCGACAGGCTATTCCTCGGCACGCTCGGGGGGTTCATCATCGCCAAGATCCGCTCCGAACTCGCCAATCGGGTCGGCCCCAACCTCGAGATCTTGATTGTCGGCTCTGCCAAGGCCGACCCCGAGGCACTCGACTTCTTCCACGAAGTGCTCGACATCAAGACCTATGAGGGCTATGGTACGACCGAGTGTGCGCCGCTGATCGCGGCCAACCATCTGGGCGGGCGCAAGAGCGGCACGGTGGGTCGACCGCTGCAGGAGGTCAAGATCGTGGCCGATGACGGCTCCGAACTCGGCTACGGTGATCCGGGCAGCGGCGAATACCGCTCGAGCGGGGAGCGGGCGGGGGAGCTGTGGACCAGCGGGCCCAATGTAATGCGCGGCTACCTCAACGACACCGAGCAGACGGACAAGGTGCTGGTCGCGGAAGGCGACAAAATATGGTACCGGACCGGCGACCTATTCGACATCGACGCCGAGGGCTTTCTCACCTTCCGCGGCCGGGTCGGCCGCCAGTTCAAATTGCGCAATGGCGAGTTCGTCAATCCCGAAATGCTCGAGCGGATTTTTGCGCGGGTGCCGCTGGTCGAGCACGTGCTGGTCTACGGCGACCAGCAGCGCGACTATCCGCTGCCGCTGGTGACAGTGGATGTCGAAGAGGCGAGAAAGAGCGGGGTCGAGGGACTGCCTATAGACGACGAGGCGGCGCTGCGGGTGCATCCCTCCTTGGCGGAGCGCGTCCGCGAGGGTTTGCTGGCCGAAGCTCAGGCGGCGGGGCTACCCAGCTACCAGCGACCGCAGCGGGTTGCGCTCTTGCCCGAGCCGCTCAGCGAGGATGCTGGCACGCTGACCAAGGGGCTGAAGAAGGTGGTCCCGAAGGCCATTGTCGAGCACTACCGCGAGCTCGTCGATGAAACGTACGGATAGGTCGCTTTGCCGTTGACCGGCGCTAAGCCCCAGCCAGCGCCGCTTGCAAATTGGTCAGCAGCACCGCATTGTCGCCACCTGCATAGACCATCTCCCCGCCCATGCGGCTGAAGGACTTGCAAAAGCGCAGGTAGTAGGCCGGGTTGTCCATGGGCGGTTCGCCTGTGCTCCAGTCCCAATCGATAGTCGCCAGATCGTTGACGACTATGAAGGGGCGAATGGGGCCTAGGCCCTGTTGCCGGCGCAGGTTGTTGGCGAAGGACAGGGCCTTCTCGAATACCTGTGGCGCCATAATCGCCGAGCCCACCGAGAGCAATACGCCCCCATCGAGCTGGCTCACGCCGTGCGCGAAGGTCTGGTAATCCAGATATGCGGCGCGCCCGAGGGCCGCGCCATTGGCCGCTGGGTGGTTGGCGATAATGTCGTAGCCGATGCCCGGATGCACGGTAAGCGGCGCCCGCGCGCGGTAGGCGGCGGCGGTGAGGGAGAAGTCGTGGTGCGGGTGGGCGACGCGGTGCCAGCCGGCGGGCAGATTGCTGCGGCGCATGGCCTGGAGCAATTCGGCGCGGGCGGGCATCAGCGGGTCGTCGGACGGGGCCGCGGCCCAGGCTGTCAGGGCGGCGGCGAGGGCGGCGGGATTGGGTAGGCTGCAGCCGTCCTCGGCAATAAAGCGCCCCAGCGACTCCCCGTAGCCCATGCCCTCAACGGCGCCGGCCAGCACGGCGAGGTGGATATAGCGGCCGGTTTCGTCCCAGGTACCGAAGCAGCCCGCCGCCACGTGGGCGCGCACGTCTTCTTCCGAGCGGCCGCCATAGGCGTATTCCCAGTCGTGGATGGTGCCGGCGCCATTGGTGGCCAAGTGAGTGATCCAGCCCTCTTGCACGAGTCGGGCGACGACCGGTCCGAGGCCGTTTTTTATCAGGTGTGCCCCGTAGGCCAGGATGACTGCGCCGCCGCTTGCGCGCGCCGCGCGTATGGCGGCAACCGTCGCCGCAATGGCCGGTGCCATCGCGCCGGGATCGGGCGGTGTCGCATCGGGGTCACGGCGTATTTCGTCGAGGTGGTGTTTGCTCTTGCGGGCGGCCAGCGGCTGGACGTGGAGCTGGCGATGATCGAGTCTGTCATAGGCCACGGCGCACCTCCTGCAGGCGACGGCGGAGTTGGGCCGGTGTCGCCGTGCCGGTCGTGCCCAGTTGTTGTACGGTAATCGAGGCGGCCAGGGTCGCGATGGTTGCCGCTTCCACCGGTTGTGCGCCGGCGGCCAGCGCCGCGCTGATTGCGGCCGAACAGGCGTCGCCGGCGCCGACGATGTCGAGCGGCCCTGCGACGCGGATTCCGGGTACGCGCACCGTGGTGCCGGCATCGGCGACCAGCATGCCTCGGGCGCCGAGCGTGAGGAAGACGGGCCGGCGGGCGCGGCGGTGCAGGGCCATTGCGTTGTTTTGGGCCACGGCGAGCGATAGCCTTCCTTTGCCGCGACACGCGGCAAAGGCCTCGCGCTGGTTGGGTTTGAGCATCGCGTTGCGGAACTGGCCGATGCGTTGGCGCGAGTCGGCCAGCGCGCAGGGGCGTTCGCGCTCGGCGAGCGCGGCGGCGACCGCCGAGCGCACCCGGGTGGTGAGGACTCCGCAATTGGCTTCGGTGACCTGGTCTAGCAGCACGACGGCGTCCCAGCGGTCCAGGCCGGCGCGGATGCGGTCGATGAGTTCGTCCTGCAAGCTCGCCGGTGTGGGGTGCCGATTTTTGCTGTCGAGGCGTTCGAGCTCTTCGACGACGGGCCTACCGCGCCGGGTGCTGTCGATATAGCAGGGTTTGCCATAAGTGGGGGTAAGGCGGTTGGGCGCGGTGACAAAGTCGGCCAGGTCCAGGCCCAAGCCACGCATCGCGCGACGGAGCTCGTAGCCCTCGCCGTCGTCGCCGCAATAGCCTACCGCCGCGACCTTGCCGACGCCGAGGGCGCGCAAATTGGCGGCGACGGTCCCGGCGGCCCCGGCCTGGCGGCGGTGGCNGACCACCTGATAGCANGTCCGGCCCGTCTCTAGCGATTTTTCGTCCAGCGCGGGGTCGCAGTCGTAATAGGCGTCGAGAAAAAAGTCACCGANGACACCGATTCGCAACGGGGGAAAGGCGGCGAGTAGTGTGCGNAGCCGCGTCGGGGTCAGGTCAGTCATCGGACTCTCCGCAGAGGAAGGAAAGCAGCNGCGCGGATTCGCGCCAGTCGGGCACCAGCATGTGGGCGCCGNCGGCGACGAGTCGCTGCCGCTTCCAGGGGTCCCAGCCGCCGANTCCGTCCTCGCGGCTGGCTATGCCGATGCCAACGCCGTCTACCTGTCGCGCNTTNGCAATTTCGACAGGGCCATCGCCGAAGACGGCCAATGCNGTGCCCGCCACGCCGTGCTCGGCNCTAATGCGCTCGAGCAGTATCTTTTTGGAGAATGAACGATAGTCNTCGCGGGCGCCGTATATGCGGTCGCCGAAGTACGGTTCGAGGCCGAGTAATTTGGCTTCGGCGATGACGAATTGCTCGTCGGTGCCACTGGCTAGATAGCATATGGCGCCGCGGTGGGCCAGCTCGTCGAGCAGGTCGATACTCCCCGCGACGAGATAGGCCGCTCGGTCGGCTTCGCGCTCCAGGTCGGCGATGCGGTGCGCGATTTTATCCTGCAGGCGGTTGAGGTACTGCCACTTGTACTCGAGCGGGTCGCGGGCAATGCCGCCGCGGCGGGNGACTTCCTCGGCGAGCCGGATCATCTGGTAAATGGTCTGGTGGCCCGTCAATTCTNGGATGAAATCGCTGCAGATTNGCNCCAGCGTCGCGCGATCTTCGCGCNCGGNCACGCCCGCCAACTCGGCGACGCAATGGGACAGCATGACCTCTTGCCAGCCGGCGCGGATCAGCGACAGCGTGCCGTCGAAATCAAAGACCGCGTGGCGGATCGGTGCCTTGCCGGGTAGGGAGGCGTGTACTTCGATATTTGCGCCCAGGCGCTGGATGGGATCGGCGGTCATAGAACTATCCATAAACGGGCCTACTAAGCTAAAAACAGGCGAATGGTAGCAGGACGGACCACANGTGTCAATAGACACCGGACTTGATTTAGGTTCCCCCGCGTCCTATCTTTTAATGCTGTTTTAATCTATGTCCTTTATTCTCATTGATTTGAAATAAGACGTGAAAATTCGCAAAGCCGTGTTTCCCGTAGCCGGCATGGGCACGCGCCTGTTGCCGGCGACCAAGTCGCAACCCAAGGAGATGTTGCCGGTCGGTTATAAGCCGGTCGTGCAGTACGTGGTCGAGGAGATGATCGAGCAAGGACTCGACTGCTTTCTCTTTATCACCGGCCGGAAGAAGCGGTCGATTGAAGACCACTTCGACGACGATCCAGAGTTGGAAGCCCAATTGGCCGATCGTTCGTTCAGCGAGATCGACTACGCCTCGCAGGGCATCGAATTCTACTACGCGCGGCAGCGGCGCCCCACCGGCAATGGCGACGCGGTGCGAATGGCGCGCGAGTTNGTCGGTGACGACTCCTTCGTCGTGGGCTTCGGCGATACGATTATTCACTCGCCGCGCAATCCCGGCCCGGTCGGGCGCATGATGGAGTCGCACTTGGCGTCGGGGGCGGCCGCGACGATCGGCGTGTGGGAAGTGCCGCGCGAGGAGACCTACAAATACGGCGTGGTCACGCCTCGGGGCGAGGCCACGAGCGAGTTTGCCATNGCCGACATCGTCGAAAAACCGTCGGTGGAACAAGCCCCGAGCAACCTGGCGGTGGCGGCGCGCTATATTTTTACGCCGGAGATTTTTGCCGCCCTTGACGCNATAGAGCCGGGGGTCGGCGGCGAGTTGTGGCTGGCCGACGCCATTCGCATCCTGTTGCAACAGGGCACCGAGGTTCGCTGCGTCCGCCTCGAGCCAGATGAGACGCGCTACGATATCGGCACCCCGTTNACCTATTACCGGGCCTTCGCGGACTTCGCCCTGGCCGACCCNGAGTTCGGCCCGGCCTTCCGCGATTATTTAGAAGGCAAGCTAGCCTGAGCGTATGAAACTCACTATCGATTACGGCGCAACGGGTTTGGAAATAGCGGTCCCCGATTCGGCGACTGTCCTGCAGATGGCCGCCGGTGCAGGGCTCGACGAGGTCGATGCCGGCATCGATGCCGCGCTAGCCCGCCCGATCGGCACCCCGTCGCTGCGACAGTTGGCGCAGGGCCGCAAAAACGCCTGCATTGTCATCGCCGATATCACCCGCCCGGTCCCCAACGCCACCATTCTGCCGCCGATGCTGCAAATCCTCGAGGAGGAGGGCGTCGCCCGCGAGAACATCACCATTCTGGTCGGCACGGGATTGCACCGACCCAACGAGGGCGAAGAGTTGGTGCAACTGGTGGGGGCCGCGATAGCCCGCGATTACCGCATCGTCAACCACATGGCCCGCGAGCAGGAGACCCTGACCTATCTTGGCGAGACCTCGTGCGGCGCGCCGATCTGGATNGACACCCTGTATGTCGAAGCCGACCTCAAAATCGCCACCTCGCTCATCGAACCGCACTTGATGGCCGGTTATTCGGGGGGGCGCAAGGCCATCTGCCCCGGGTTGATGGGAGTCGAGACGATGCGCGTTTTGCACGGCCCCGAGTTGCTGGGCCACCCCAACGCCTGCGAGGGCAAGATTGAAGGCAATCCCTTCCACCGGCAGGCGCTCGAGGTCGCACAGCGGGCCGGCGTCGATTTTACGCTCAATGTCGCGATGAACGACCGGCGGGAGATCACCGGCATTTTCGCCGGCGATCTGGAGAAGGCCCACGCCGAGGGGGTGCGCTTCGTCGAGCGACAAAACGGTGCATTTGTCGAAGAGCCGGTCGATATCGCCATTACCAGNAGCGCCGGGTTGCCCCTGGATCTGACGTTCTACCAGGCGGTCAAGGGCCTGACCGCGGTGCTGCCGATCGTCAAAGAGGGCGGCACTATTTTGATTGCTGCNCGCTGCGAAGAGGGTTTGGGTAGCCCGGAATTTACGGATATGTTGCTCAATATCCCGGGTGCTGCGGCCTTTGCTGAGCGTCTCGCCGATCCCGATTTCTTTGCCATCGACCAGTGGCAACTGCAGGAATTGTGCAAAGTGATGGACAAGGCCGAGGTCATGCTCTATTCTGAGGGNATCGCGGCCGACTACCGCGATAGGGTGTGGGTCGATGTAGTGCCGTCGATCGAGGCGGGATTGGCTGCGGCGCTGCAGCGGCACGGGGACAATGCCAGAGTGGCCGTAGTGCCGAAGGGACCCTATGTGTTGACCCAGATGCAGGAGGTGTACTGATGGCGGTACTGTTGTGGGGCCTGGTCGCGGCGCTCGTGCTGAGCGCGCCGGTCACGGCAGCGGTCGTGCCGATTATGGGTCTGGGAGAAGACGACGAAGAGCAAGAGGAGCAAAAACAGGTCGTGGCGCCGGCCGTGGTCGATAGTAGCGACGAGGCGCTCAAGCAGACGCTGCTCTTTATGCCCTTCCGCGACAAGTCGAAGTACAAGGGCGAGTGGGACATCTACTCCGAGGTNCCCCGCGGCCTGGCCGATTCGCTCAAGGGCAGCGCATTTTTNCGCACTTTCCCGATCGATTCGGTGCTCGTGCNCCTTGAGAAAAAGGAACTCAAGGGNAAAATAGATCCTNAGCGCGCNCTGGACATCGGCCGCGANNTGGGCGTCGATTACGTAGTTTTGGGCCAGATCGANGAGATGAGCATGAAGCGCTTTCGCGCCACCGTGCCGATCGGTGGCTATCGCAGCTATCAGGGGCTGACCATCGTTAAACTATTTCCTTATAAGATCATCGATGGGGAACCCGCCGGCGATGTGGAGCGTGAAGTAGCCGAGGATAGCAAGCGCTATGGAATCACCAACCCCGCCGCCTATGTGCCGCTGGAGAAGGAGTACTTCCTGCTCGGACAGATGCAGTGGGGCAGTCGTGAATTCCACGATACCCTGCTGGGCAAATCGGTGGGCAAGTGTCTCGACGTGCTGGCCGCTGGTCTCGATAGCTTGATCCAACCCCCTGCCGCGCTCAAGGTTTCCGAGCCCAAGATCATCTCCATCGACGGGGCGCAGGCCTATATAAATGTGGGGCTGGCCGATTCGGTACAGAACGGCAGCAAGTACGGCGTTTGGGACAAGGGCAGGGAATTGCGCGATCCAGAGACAGACGAGGTGCTGGGCAAGGCCCTGCCGCGCCGGGTGGGGGTCGTGCAAATTGAGCAGGTGCTCAGTGACCACCTGTCGCTGGTGCGAATCCTCGATGGGGAGACTGATGTTGAGGAGGGCTTCGGAATCCGGGCCGAGTAAGGGGCCACGTATGCTTATGATCGCTTTGTTGACAAGGGCGCTGGTGGCGCTGGTGGCTTTGCCCGCGGCGGACGCAGTCGCCGACGCGACCAAGGCGGCTGTCCGGTCGCCGGATCGAGTCTATTATCTGTTTTCCCCCGACGCAGTGGAGCAGCGGCAGCGCGCCGAGCGTATGCAGCGTCTACTGCATGAGCGGCCGCTGGTCGTGATCGCCCGCGGCCCATGGGGCATGGAGAATCCGGCGGTTGTAGCAGCGGTAGCGGTTGTAGGGGCGCCGGATTTTCCGGCGTTTCTCAAAGAGCGGCTGGATGCGGAAAGCGACTACTTCGCGCTGTGGGATGCCGGCAGGTGGCGGACGGGGTCCGGCCGGGACCTCGAGGACCTGGTCGCTGCGAATATCGCCACCGAGGTAGACGAGAGCACCTGGGGTAAGGTCAAGGACTTGTTCAAGTAGCGGCGGTGTGCGCGGTGGCGGCGCGGTGGTGGTCGGCCTATTTTTGGGGCCTGGCGCGCCGTTTTTTTGCGCACGGGCCATTTTGCAATCCATGTCTGAACAGCCTGCGGATTTCTCCATCAAGCGCATCGACGCCTTCGCTTGCAGTGCTCGCTTGACGGGCGCCGCCCTGTTGCTGTACCATCGCGTCGTCGTCGAGGGGGGGCACAATCTGCCCCGTGCAGGCCCAGGTCTGCTTCTGCCCAAGCACCACGCCTACCGCGATATCATGGTCGAAGGCGTATTGCTGCATCGGCTGACCAAGCGCTATGCCACCTATGTGATGAAGAGGGGGTTGTGGGGCGTACTGGAGTTGTGCGGCGGCATAAAGGTCTTCAGGCCCAAGGATATCCGGCGTATCGCCGACCGGGAAGAACGCCGTGCCGAAATCCGCCGCGCGCGCGCGGCCAACCAGCGGTTGCAGGACTACCTGGACGGGCTCTATCGCCACGGCGAACTGGTGATCTCGCACCCGGAGGGGATGCGCTACCAGGACGCAATGGGTCCGTTGCAGAAGGAAGTGGTCGAACATCTGGTGCTGGCCCAGGAGCGCCTCGGGGTACAGGTGCCGCTGATTCCGATCGGGATAGAGTACGGGAGTTATTCCCGGCCCCGGGCTCCGGTCTATTTTCGCGTCGATGAACCGTTTTACGCCGATTCATTCGCCGACGTAGGGGCCGTGATGGCCCATCTCGACCAGCGTCTGCGGACGCTTAGCGGGCTGGCTTGAAGCAATATTGATGAGCAAACCATGCAGTGGAGGGAATACATGTCAAAGTTAGCCGTTGTGGTGCTGAGTCTCGCGTTGGCGGGGTGCGGCTCTAACCAGATCACCGTTGAAATTAAAGGCGGGGACGGCCAAATGGTCCGCCTCGATGCCAATAAAGTCCAATACAAATTCAACAAACTGGTCAAAGCTGGCACTTATGTCTTTCCCGAGCCCGACAGCAAGATGGACCTCAGCAGTGGCACCTACGTAGTGAATGTCTCGGCGGGGGATTATCTGGAGACGGTCGTCCTCGAACTCGAATCGCCGCCGATCAGCGGGGTCGAGAACTACACGGCGACCTTTGAGATTCCGTCGGGGAGCAACACAGGTTTCAAACGCGAGGGCACCATCCTCTATGCCTCGACAAAGAAGAATGTCCGCAATTGGGACCTGTTCACGATCAAGGCCGACGGCAGCGACCGGCGACAACTGACCGACACCCGCGATTTCGAACAGCACCCCTCCTGGTCGGCTGACGGCGAGAAGATCCTGTTTACCCGCGGCGACGTAATGACCAATATCGATATCTACACCATGGATGCCGATGGCTCCAATGTAGCGCGCTTGACCGAACACCCCGAGCGCGACCAGCGCGGCGCCTTTTCGCCCGACGGCAAAACCGTGGCCTTCGTCAGTCAGCGCGACGGCGACGTCGCGGTCTGGCTGATCGATGCCGACGGCGCGAACCCGCGCAAACTGGTCAAGGGCCGCGAGCCCTCGTTTTCGCCCGACGGCCGCAGAGTGGTCTTCACCTCTTCGGCCTTCCACGACAACGACGAGATTTATCTCATTGACCTCGATGGTTCGAATAGGGTCCGCCTCACCGACAATCGCCGCAAATTCGACTGGTTCGCCGCTTGGTCGCCCAGGGGCGACCGGCTGGCCTACAATTCCGAGGCCTTCGGCGGCCAGGAACTGATGGTCATGCGCACCGACGGTAAGGCGCAGACCCGGATCACCATTGCCGAGAAGACCTACGAGCAGGAGCCGGCGTGGTCGCCCGACGGCAAGGCGTTGGCTTACGCTGGCAAGATGGGCGACGACGACTACGATATCTATGTCGTAGGCACGTCTGGTTTTGACCTCGACGATCTCGACAAGCCGGTGCAGCCGCCCGTCAACCTGACCGACAACGACGACCGCGACGATATGACGCCGAGCTGGCGCCCTTATTGAGCCGCGATGGCATTCGAGGGGTGGGCCGTCCGGTTATGGATCGTCCTTGCTCTGGGGCTGGGGTTGCGGCTGATCAGCGTGGACGAACCCCTGATAGACAAACAGGCCTGGCGCCAAACCGATACCGCGGCCATCGCCCGCAATTTTTTCGAGGAAGGCCAGGGACTCTTCTTCCCAAGGGTAGACTGGCGGGGCACCACCTCGGGGCACGTCGAGACAAATTTCCCGCTGTTTCCCTACGCTGTATCCCTGCTCTATGAGCTAGCCGGTGTCCGCGAGTGGCTTGGACGGTTGCTGGCGGCCCTGTGTTCGACGGTTACGGCGGCGCTGCTCTACTCGCTGGCCTTGCGGCTGGGCATCGGCGCTGTGGGTGCCCTGACCGGGGCGCTGTGTTTTCTACTTTTTCCCGTCAGTATTTATTTCGGGCGCACTTTTATGCCCGAGGCGCTGATGCTGCTGTTGAGCGTCGGTACGCTGTGGACTTTTGCGCGGTGGTTGGACGACGGGCGGCGGTCGTCCTTTGTGTTCGCGGCGGTCGTTGCGGCTCTGTGTTTTATGGTCAAGATTCCCACGCTCTACCTCGGCTTTCCGCTGGTGGCCCTGGCCTGGTCACAATGGGGGTGGCGGTTCATCCGAGTACCGGTGCTCTGGCTCTATTTGGCCCTGGTCCTGCTTCCGGCGGTGNTGTGGTACTGGCACGCCAGCCTGTTGTTCGAGGAGACGGGGCTGACATTCGGCATATGGAACCGTTATGGCTACGACAAGTGGGACCGCAGTTTGCTGTTGGACATCGGTTGGTATCAGACGATGCTGACCCGATTCGCTCACTCGATCTACACGCCGGTGGGGGCGGTTTGGGTCGCGGTTGGACTGATGTTGCGGCCAACGGGTCGCCGCCAGTGGACGCTGTGGGCGTGGATGGGCGGCTTGCTGCTGTATCTCCTCCTGGTGCCCGAGGGCAACCGCAAATTGCATTACTATCAATTGCCTTTCGCGCCGGTGGGCGGCTTGTTGGCGGGATGGGCCGTCGCGGCCTTGTTGGATGGGCGCATTAANTGGACGCGGAACTGGGGACCACGGCAGTGCGTCGGTTGGATAGGCGTTTTGGGCGTCGGGTTAGGATGCTACAGCGCCTGGGCGGTCGGGCCTTATTACGAGCAGCCCAACAATGTGCACACGTATTACGAGAGTTGTCATATNGCCGGTCGGATCCTCGATGGCAAGTTGCCCCCTGACGCACTGCTGGTCGTGGGGGATGTCGACGAGAACGCCGGCGCGCCACACCGGGCGCAGAGTCCGACGCTGCTCTACTACTGTCACCGCAAGGGTTGGCAGATAAACCCCGGCGAATTCGCNCCCGGGCGACTCGACAGCCTGGCGGCGGTCGGGGCGGATTTCTTCCTCGTCGCGGGCGGGTTTGCGATGGGGGACAGGCCNTTCTGGCAGGATCTGTTGCGGCGGGGTGTATCGACGCCGTCCGGCTATCCGCGGTTGTGGCACGACGAAGCGGAATTTGCGCGCTTTATCGGGACGCAGCGAGGAGAAGATCGCCACTTTATTCTCGTGCCTNTGNAAGCGCCCTGAAGGGAGCGGCCTCAGGTTGACAGGGCCGGTGGGCGTTGCGTATAGTATGCGCAACGCAAGATTTTGGAATACTGGGTACTTAAGCCCTTTAACGGCAAGTCGTTGTAAGGAGGGAAATATGGCTATTNAGATGGAGCGTACGNGGAGGCACAAGAGGCTTTTGACCGGAGTCATCTTCGCGGCAGTGGTCGTCCTGGNCGGTTGTGCTAGCACCGGGAGCAGTAGCGGTGGCGGTTACGGTCCGCCGCCGATTCCCGAGGGCAAGGGGCGGCTAATGCTGGAAGCCGGCGGCATCAACGAAGTGAATTACTACGTTCTCGACGAGGAAACCGGCGAAGAAGTCCATGCGGAGTCGCCGCGTTCGGCNGCGAGTTCGCCCGCTGGCTACGAGACGGGCTATCGCGCCTTTCCCCAATACGTCGATCTGGATCCGGGCAACTATCTAGTGGTGGTCAACACCGATGTCGACGACAGCGTCGAGAAGGAAATTGAGGTTCTCATGGGCCAGGAGGTTTATGCGACCATACCTATCGGCCGTTTCCAGGTGATTTTTTCCGATTCGCAAGGTCGCAGCCAGGTGCCTTTCCTGATCTACGACTACAACCTGCGGACCATGCTGGGGCGGGGCATGACCTCGACCGAGGTACGCTATTTCATTGTGCCGGTAGGCGANTACAAGGTGCGCATCGAAAATTCNCCGACNGGTCTGGATGAAATCAGGCCNGTNCAGGTCAGCATGGGCCAGACCCAGAACATCCTCATCGGACCGCCGCCGGCGCCGGCGCAGCCGGGCGAAGGGGGAGGCGAAGGTGCGTCACAGCCTTAGTTCTTTCATGGAGCGATGCAAATGAAGTACGCGAGACAATGGATTGGGGCCCTATTGCTGGCCTCGCTGTGGACCGTTGCAGTGGACGCAGGTCCTTCCCCACTTAAAGCGACGATTATCGATCGCTANGGCAATCAGCACGAGGTCGATAAATTTACCTTCCAGGGGCGTCAGGATNTGGANATCTACGTCCAGGGCCAGCGGCGACTGGTGGCGCTCAACAGAGTAGCCAAGTTGCGCTTTGAAGGGGAGCGCGGCGATGAAGAACAACGCGTGGTGCTGTCTTTGCGCAACGGTGGCGAAGAGCATGGAATGATCGTGACGGGTGGCTCATCATCGCCCCACCAGGACGCCGTCGGTGGCGGTAGCAGCGGTCGCCGCTTTGCCGGCGTGACCGATCTCGGTCCCTTCTTCATCCTCGCCAGCGATGTGCGCGAGGTCATCTTGCGCCATCCCCTGGGAGAAGCACCGCCCGAGGACAGGGTGCTTAAAGCCACGATTATCACCCTGGAAGGGAAGCGNTATGAGGTGGAAAACTTGCGCTTCCGCGGCAAGCAGCGTCTGGATTTTTACAGGGGACGCAACAAGCGCTTTATCCCGCTGGCCAAAGTAGAGCGAATAGATTTCCAAGACGGTGCCGCCGGCGACGAGTTTAGACCGATCACTGCGACCTATTGGACGGGGAAGACGGTTATGGGCGTAGTCGAGGCGAGCATTGTGCGTTTGTCGGGCGAAACCGACAAAAGCTATTTTGAGCGCGTCAATCAAGCCTTGACGGGACGAATGGGCTCGGGGCCTTTTGCCATCGGCATGCACGCCATCAAGCAGATCCGTTTTAAGGACGATGAGCCGGAAGAAGTCGTCGATGATTCACCGGTGGCCAAGTAGATTTTACACGGATAATAAAAGGATCGTTAAGTAGAATTATTACAGAATGTTAAGCCGCACGATTATTTATCTTGACACCCATCCTTGATTTTTCTATCATATTGTGCGAAATTGAATAACTTAGGGGAGCGATCCCTCCCATATCGGATATNCAGACCGAAAGGAGGAAAGAGAAGACGAAGTTCCCGGGGCTCCAGTGTCCGGGTANTTGCGCAGTAGNAAAGTACTGCANGAGNTTTTAACTCAATTCACACACTTTTGTTGTTAGGATCTTTTGGAAGGAGTCCAAGCAATGAGAAAGTCTTTCTTGGCTTTGATCGCCATCGGTCTGGTTTGCGNCCTGACGAGCGGCGCCAGCGCGCATATTGGCGATAATGTTTACCTGATTTTCGAAATTCCCGCGGCCGATGCGGCCGATATCGATCTGCGTGATGTCAGCGTAGCCGATTGGGAGGATGTCGTGGGCGATCCCATGTTTACTCCGCTCGAAATGTACCAGGACCCGACTGTCGGCGACGGCGCCCAGTACGATCCGGCCGACCTCGACTATCGCATCTGGCTGGGTTACAACGGTAACCTGGGTACGATGTGGATGGGCATGGAGCGCATCGACAATGTCTACATCAACGAGTACACCGGTGGCGACCTCGGCAGCCTGTGGCAGCATGATGCCATCGAGTTCATGGTAGATGGTGACCACACTGGTGGCGACTACACTGGTTCGGCCGACGAGAATTGGACCGACGAAGAGAAGACCCTCAACGGCAATCGCACCGCGCAGCAGTACGTCGCTATTGCCGATACCCCCGATGGCCGCCACGTCGGTTATCAGGGCGCCGGTGCTGACTGGGTCAACGCGCTACCCTACGCCGACGGCGGCGGCGGCTCGATCGGTGAAGGTCCGACGACCAACATCATCGAGTT
>PBOD01000071.1 GCA_002724215.1 Gemmatimonadota bacterium
TTAATATAAGGAATAGCCGGCGATTTGTCGGCCCTTTGTCAAATATTAACCCCTGCGGATCGGCAGAATGTTACCGGGACCGGCGCGTTGCAGGATCAGAATTGGAGGGCCAAGGCGAGTGGGGGGCCGTCGGCGCCGATGCGGGGCTGGCCGGTGAAGCGGGGGTGGGATTGGAGGGTGACGGCCAACACTATATGGAATGCTCAGCAAAGGGCCAATAAAAAATCGCGGGAAAATCGCTGAAATTTGAGCGCCGTTCTTTGTCGTGCGTGCAATTATCAGCCCACCCGCGTGATTTGGTTTGGGGTATGGACGGTGGTATAATATGGGCGGTGGTATAAAGGACACGAGAGGGTGTCTATGCGATACGTAATATGGTTGCTGTTGGCGTTGGCGACGGCGGTCGACGCCCAACGGCAGCAATGGCAGATCGGTGGCGCGGCGCGGGTCTGGAGCGATAGCGATTCGCTGCAGGTGCTGATCGACTACGATGCGGCGCCGGGCGCGATCCAACCGGTCTATATAGATTCCAGCCGCAGCATGTTGACGCTCTTTGCGGGCTGGCAGCCGCTGAAGGAGCCGCGCGAGCTCTTCTATATCGAGGGCGAGACGCCGCGCGCCTGGAAGGGCGCCAATGGCAATGTGACCACCGCCCACAACGGCACCTATATGGTCGACGGCGACAGCCTGACTTTCAATCCCCCGGTGTCGTCCAATCCTGAATCCGTGTGGTACACCATCGACCTGGCGGTGCCGGTGCCGGCGCACCGCTTCGGCTTTTTCACCCCGCCGCGCGGCTATCGCTCCGACGGCACGCCTTTCGCGCTCGACGCGGTGCCCGCCTACGAGGTGTCGATCGCGGCGGAGGGCGATCCCGCCTGGCTGGAAGGGACCCAGCCCTACCAGCGCATCGGCCCGGTGATCGCCGACGTGCCCGAGAATTTCGCGGCCAATGTGCGGATCGAATTTCCCCGCCAGTACGTGCGCTTCGTGCGCTACAAGCGCAAGACCTCGCTGCTGGACTCGGCCGAAGGGTCGACCAATAGCGTGCGCTCGGGAACGGCATTCCGGGGGTCGATCGGCGATTTCGAACTCTTCGGCGCGGGCGCGCCGCGCAAGGCGATCTATCGCTCGCAGATTTTCGATCTGGGGATGTCGGTCAACTTCGGCCGCCTGCGCTGGGCGGCAACGCCTTTGCGGCGGGTCGGCGACCAGTGGGTTGAAGCGCCCGACGCCGAGGTCGGGGTCGAGGTCGAGGTGCGCACCGGGCGCGACGGCGATCCCAATGTCTATCACGAATACACGGATCGAGGCGGCGAACAGGTCGTGAGCCGGGAGCACTACGATCTGGTGCTGCAGCCGCGTTGGCGCGCTGGCCTGTTGCGCGAGCCCCGGCCGGGGATGCGCGCCTCGATTATCTACGACAGCGAAAACTGGTCGTTCTGGTCTCTGCCTTTCACCCAATCGGGGCAGACGATCGATCTCAGGGGCGGGACGCATCTGCAGTTGCGCATCGTGCTCAAGAGCGAGGAATTCGACGCGCTGGTGCGGCTCGACTCGCTGTGGATCGAGACCGCGCCGCTCCTGGCCAGCCGGGTCGTCGGCGAGGTCGCGCTGGTCGACGACGCGCAGCCGGCCGGGGGTTTGGCCCAGGTGCAGTTGGGAGCAAGGGCGGAGTTCGCCTACGATATCCGCGGCGAATTCGCCGGGGTGGGCGCGGGTTTTGACGCGGTGCGGATCCGTACCGGTGCGCGCGCCGTCTTCGCGCGGTTGGAAATGGACGGTCGGACGGTCGCGCCGGTGGCGGTGGTCGAGGGCGAGGAGGAACTGTCGGTGGTGTTGCCCGAGCGGATTGAGCCAGGTGGCGCCGAGGGTGCGCGGGTCGTCTTCGCAACTGATGTGTTCGCGCTGGCCTGGACTTTCGCCGGTGAAGTATACGACGACGGGACCGATGTCTTGCCGCAGCCGATTGAGCCGGGCGATGTCAGCGCCGCACTAGGCACCAACGGGCTGCGGGTCTTGGGGATGGCCGCCGATCGCGAGGGGCCGGTGGCGCAACTGGCTTTTTCGACCGGGGTTCTGACGCCCAATGGCGACAGCATTCACGACGAGGTCGAGATCAGCTACGCGTTGGTGGGCTTTCCCGAAGCCGTGCGGGTGGCATTGCACGTCTACGCGCTCGACGGGCGGCGGGTGGCCGCGCGGGATTTGGGGCATCAGCGCTTCGGGGCGCAGATAGGCCGCTGGGACGGGCGCGACGAACGCGGGGCGCTCGTGCCGCCCGGCCTCTACGTGGTCGAAGTGGTGCCGGTGGCCGAGCGGACGGGCGAGCGGTTGTTGCGCGCGCTGGCGGTGGTTTACTAAGATGGCCGCGCGGGTGTTGTCCATACTGCTGGCGCTCGCGCTCGGCGCGGCAGGGGCCGACGAATTGCGCTTTGACAGCGCGGCGGCGTGGGCGGCGTGGGAAATGCCCAACGATTTGGTGCAGGTCGGCGCCGACGGCTCGTTGCGGCTGAGGAAATTCCGCAAGGATATCAACGCCCTGGCCAACGCCGGAGATTTTCGCCATCCGACGCAGGAGCGCGACGAGGTGGCCGGAGGTATCTGGGAGGCCAAGAGCAGCCCAGAGACGGCGGATTTTCTCGTCGACGGCGATCCGCAGACCTTCTGGCAGCCCGACCCGGCCGACGCGCCCGACCAGTGGTCGGTGCAGATCGACCTGGGGCGGCCGGTGCTGGCGCGGCACATCCGCCTGGTTTTTCCCGACCGCGAGGGGGCGCGGCCGCTGCGGCAGTTTAGCGTCTTTATCGCTTCGGGCGCTAGGATTCAGGCGCTTAACGACGTGTTCAAATTCGAGGCGATCTACCGCACGCCCAAGCCCAACATTGACACCGAACTGGTGATTCCCCTCGAGTACGCGGGGATTGACAGCACTTATATACTCGATCCGGGGTTAGGGCTTGATCACCGCCGCGAAAGCCAGTACCAGGTCATCCAATACATCATCATCGAAGTCGACGAGCAGAGCCCGGACGCGGCGCTGGCCGAGGTCGAGGTGCTGGCGGTGGGCGACAATGTGAGTCTGGGCACGGCGGGGCGCGGTGGCAGTTTTTTGGAGGGTGGGCGCACTACGGGCGCGGCGCTGATGTTCGACGGCGATATGGACAGCTTCGCGCTGCTGACCAGCGCCGACGGCGGCTGGCTCGACGCGGGGATCTGGTGGCGGGTGGACCTGGGGGCGGTGTTGTTCCTCGACGAGTTTTTTATCTACCAGAGTCAGCGCGGCGAAGGTTTGCGGAGCCAGGTCCAGGGCGGCAATCCTTCGGCGGCGGGTGGGTTGTTCTTGATCTCAGATGGTAGGTCGGCCGCAGGGTCGGGTTTGCCGGTGCCCGAAAAAGTTGACTACGAGGTGCTGGTCGAAGATCGCTGCGTAGGGTGCAAGGGGCGGATTTTCCGCCAGCGCTATCTATTCGCGCCGCGCAAGGTCCGCTATCTGTTCTGGCACGAGATTGACGGGCTGGGCAGTAGCTTCGGCTGGGGGTTGGAGACCATGCTCTTCGCCGCGGGACATCCGGCGCAGGTGGATATGCGTTCGGGTTTTATCGACCTGGCGGCTGAAGCCGGCGACGGGCGGCCGCGGGTGATCGAGCGGCTGCGGTGGGCGGCCGATACGCCGTCGGGGACGAGGGTGCAACTGCGCTCGCGTTCGGGCAACGAGTTGCAGGAGGTCTACTCCTTCTTCGACAAGAAGGGGGAGCAAGTGACCGAGGAGCGCTACAATAGCATCCCCAAGGTGCTCAAAGGGCCGATCGACACTACGGTAGTCGTCGGTGAGGATTGGGGCGAGTGGAGCAACTTCTACCAGTTTTCCGGTGAGGCGTTCAAGTCGGAAAGCCCGCGCCGCTTCGTGCAGTTGGAGATGATCCTGTCGTCGGACGATCCGCAACGGGCGCCGGAGGTCAATGCGCTGGCGATCGAGTTTACCGACGCGCTGGTGCAGTCGGCGCAGGGTCGCATCATTCCGCGCCAGGCCCGACCGAACGAGGACACGCGTTTCACGTATACCTTGTATCCAGGTGGCGACGGCCAGGACCGCGGCTTCGACCGTTTGCGCTTTCGCGTCCCCGGCGCAACCGACGGCCGGGTCGTGGTGCGCGTCGGCGGGGCCGAGGTCGTGCCCGCGGCGGTGGCGCGGCGCGGCGATTCACTGTTGGTTGATCTGCCGGGAACGGTAGTTGCCGATTCGGTGGAGGTCGAATTCACCGCGCGGCTATTGGACTATGCGGCGCTGTTCGCGCTCGACCTGGAAGCGCGCGAGCGACCGGGGCTGTGGCAATCTGTGGAACCGAGCGACCGCCGGTCCAATATCGTGCTCCTGCCCGACCTGGAGGCGCAGCGGGGGCTCGTCGGCGACTTGCGCGTCGCGCCCGCGGTCTTCACGCCCAATGGCGACGGGGTCAACGACGCGGTGGTTTTCGACTTCGTGGTGTTCAAGGCGAGATCGGCGTTGCCGCGGTTGGAGGTCTTCGATCTGTCGGGGCGGACGGTGGCTCGGCTCGCGGGTGAGCAGTTCGGTGGGCGCTGGCGCTTTAGTTGGTCCGGGCGGGCCGCCGACGGATCGCCGGCACAACCCGGCGTCTATCTGTGTCGGGTCGACGTAGGCGCGGCGGGCGGCGACGCGGCGGTGCTACGGACTTTCGCCCTGGCTTATTAAAAGCGTTCTTAGGAGCTGTGCGCACTCTACACGCGAGCAGGCTTCCATGACCCCTGAGCAAAAAAGCGGTGCGACTGCACCCAATATACTCTGGATTTTCGGCGACCAGCACCGCGCCCAGGCGCTCGGCACGATGGGCGATCCGAATCTATCGACGCCCCATATCGACGCGCTGGCCGCAGACGGCGTGACCTTCGATCGCGCGGTGGCGGGCTGTCCGCTATGCTGCCCGTACCGCGGCTCGCTGCTGTCGGGCCGCTATCCGCACAAGGCAGTGCCCGGGCACCAGATGCGGCTGCCCGCCGACCTCTTCACCATCGCCCAGCCCTTCAAGGCAGCTGGTTACGACACCGCCTGGTACGGTAAGTGGCACGTCGACGGCTTTCAGGAAAAAGAAGGCCGGGCGGCATTTCACCAGGTGCCCAAAGAGCGGCGCGGCGGTTTCGATACCTGGATCGGCTATGAGAACAACAACGCCCAGTACGACGCCTGGGTGCACGGCCACCACGGCGCCGATGAGGTCGAATTACAGCGCTTGCCGGGCTACGAGACCGACGCGCTGACCGATATGCTCATCGCGCATATCCGCGCCAAGGGCTCAGCACCGCTATTCGCGGCCNTGAGCGTACAGCCGCCGCACAATCCCTATGTGGCGCCGCCGGAGTGGATGGGGCGGCATACGCCCGGCCAGGTGGAGCTCCGGCCGAATGTGCCGCCGGTGGCNCGNATTATCGACAAGGCGCGGCGCGACCTGGCGGGTTATTACGCGATGATCGAGAATCTCGACTGGAATGTGGGGCGGGTGGTGCAGGTGTTGCGCGAGGAGGGTTTGTACGACGATACGCATATTTTCTTCTTTTCGGATCACGGCGACTTGCACGGCTCGCACGGGCAATTCCTCAAGACCGCGCCGTGGGAAGAGGCNATTCGCGTGCCGTGCGTCCTCGGCGGCGGTCGGCGCTACGAGTTGAAGTCCGGGGCGATCAGCGACGCGCCGCTCAACCACGTCGATATCGGACCGACTTCGTTGGGCCTGTGCGGGATCGAAGTGCCGGACTGGATGCCGGGTACTGATTATTCGCACCACCGCCAGCGCAAACTCGCCGGTGACGAGCCCGACTCGGCCTTTTTGCAACTGGTGGTGCCTACGGGCCACGGCAATAGCGTCGATAGGCCGTGGCGCGGGGTGGCGACACGTGACGGCTGGAAGTACGTGGCGCTCGAGGGGCAGCCGTGGTTGATGTTCAATCTGGCGGAGGATCCCTACGAGCTGGCCAATCTCGCTCACAACACGGCCTTCCGCGCCGAGCGCCAGCGCTTNCAGGAGCGACTGGCGGGCTGGATCGACGAGACGGGCGATGTTTTCGCCTTGCCGGAGTTGTAGGCGTGCGGGTCGAGCGCTTTCCCGACAATCCGATTATCCATCCCGACATGCCNGGGCTNGCAGGCGAGCTCGGCGCCAATATCAACGGGCCGTCGCTATTGCGGGTGCCCGAGTGGGTCGAGCGCCCGCTGGGGCAGTACTATATGTACTTCGCGCACCACCAGGGCGCCTTTATCCGCATGGCCTACGCCGACGCGTTGGCCGGTCCGTGGACGGTGCACGAGCCGGGGGTGTTGCACATGGACCAGGGCCCCGGCCGCAAGCACATCGCCAGTCCGGATCTGCACGTGTATCCCGACCGGCGCGAGATCCGGATGTATTTCCACATGCCCGCGCCCGAGGGGCACGAAGCGCTGGGGCAGGTGTCGTTCGCGGCGCAGTCGCAGAACGGGCTCGATTTTGCGGTGCGGTCCGAGATCCTGGGCAAGTCGTACTTCCGCGTTTTCCAGTACGGCGGCTGGCACTACGCGCTGGCCAAGTACGACAATGTCGACGGGGTGCTCTACCGCTCGCGCGACGGGCTGACGAATTTCGTTGAGGGTTTGCGCTTGTTGCCGCGGGTGCGGCATACGGCGCTGTGGGTCGACGGGGATGTATTGCATCTGTTGTATACGCGGGTGGGGGACCGGCCGGAGCGGATTCTCTACGCGATGGCAGATTTGCGCGGGGATTGGCGGGATTGGGTATTTGGCGAGCCGGAGTTGGTGCTGGAGCCGGAGCTGGGTTGGGAGGGGGCGGAATGNGCGTTGGAGGCTTCGCGGTCGGGGGCTGTTAAAGGCATGGCGCGGCAGTTGCGGGATCCGGGGGTATATGCGGAGGATGGAGTGCGGTATGTTTTTTATGCGGTAGGCGGGGAGCAAGGCATTGCGGTGGGGCGGTTGTTGGCGTGAGGCCCGCCAGAGTCTAGTAAGGCGCATCCTTCGTCGTAATAGGACACCAGCGGGCGGTGTTTATGTCGTTCCACAGGGCGTCGAGGGCGGCGGGGGTGGCGATGCGTTGCAGGGCGAGTTGGGCGTTGTAGCGGACGTAGCGATTTTCGTCGTGAAGGGCCTGTCGCAACGTCGGGACNGCGGCGGCGGCGGCGTGGCCGATTTTGGCGAGGGCGAGGGCGGCGTTGCGGCGGGCGGGCTCGTAGTCGTCGCTGAGGACGGTGGCCAGGGCAGTGATGGGCTCGCCTTCTTCTGGGGTCAGCGTGCCCAGGGCTTCGGCAGCGTTGCGGCGGACCCAGGGGTTTTCGTCGCTCAGGGCACGGGCCAGGGCGGAAGTGGCCTCACGGGCTTCGAGGCCGAGGTTGCCGAGGATGTCGGCGGCGGCGGCGCGCNGGGGCCACTCGGGGTTGGCGAGTTCGTCGATCAGGGGCGGGACGGCCGCGGGTCCGGTAGCGGTCAGGGCGTGGGCGGCGTCGAGGTCGGAGGGATTGCCGCCCTGGACATTGGCCGGGTTGCGGGCCTGGTTGGTTTCTGCTCTGGCGAGCGCCTCTGTGCGCAGGGCGTCGATTAGCGGCGGGACGGCGCGCGCGCCGAGGTTGCCGAGGGTGTAGGCGGCGTCGAGGCGCGCGGGTTCGGCGGCGGATTGCAGCGCGGCGAGCAGTTCACTCTGGTTGAGCGGCTGCGTTGCGGGGCGTTCTGCGGATGCGCCCGAGAGCCAACGCCAGACGTGGGCCGAGAGCGCGGGATGCGGGTCGTCTTCGACGTGCTGCCAGTCGNGGCCGCNGCCGTCCCANCTGGGCTCGAGCGGTTCTTGCATGCGCAAAAACTGGAATTTGAGCATATAGCGCGGCCGGTCGCTGATATTGGCGGTGGCGCGGTGCCAGACATCGAAGTTGACCAGGGCGACGGTGCCGGCGGGGCCGCAGAGTTTGATCTCCTCTTCGGTCGATTGGGACGAATCGGCATTCGANATGTGGTTGTGAAACTGGCCGTGGCCGGTCAGGCCGGTCGGGCCCATATNGGCGTCGACNTCCTGCGGATAGTAGAAGGCCATGACCCAGCGGAAGCGGTGGTGGCGGACGTTGTGGTCGAAGATGAAATCGTCCTTGTGCCAGGTCTGCCCTTGCGAGCCGGGGCGGTTGAGGTGGCAGTAGCGATGGGGGTGCATCGAATAGCCGGGGCCGAGCAGGCTGTGCAGCGCGCCGTGGACGGAGGGGCTTGCGAAGACCTCGCCTATTTCGGGGACGCGCGGCAGGATATTGTTGCCGGGATTGCCCTCGNCTTCGAGTGTCGCGTCGAGCTTGGCGCAGACGGCGCGGTGGAACTCGGCCGGCTGGTCGGATTGGACCAGGGTGTAGCCGCGGGTGATGAATTCGCGGACGGTGCGGTCGTCGAGGTAAGTGCCGGGCATGGTGGGCTCCTTGTAGCGGGGTATTGATGGCGCGCTGATCCGAGGCTTATTTTACGTATTCCATTCGATGGAGGGAAGGGAAACCGTGTCTAAACGACCCAATATTGTGTTGATTGTCGCCGATGATATGGGCTATGGCGATTTCGGCGTCTTTAACGACGGCCCGGCGCGCACGCCGCATCTGGACGCNCTCGTNGATGAGGGCNCNTGCCTGGCACAGCACTACGCTGGNTCGGCGGCGTGTTCGCCGTCGCGAGCGGCCTTGCTCACCGGCCGCTATCCGCACCGCACCGGTGCGCTGACGCCGATGGAGGTGCGCGGAATGGATCGCATCGCGCTCGACGAAGTCACNCTCGGCGACACCTTCAAGCACGCGGGCTACGCGACGGGACTGATCGGCAAGTGGCACAACGGGGCGCTCGATCCGCGCTACCATCCCAACGCCCGGGGTTTCGACGAGTTTGTCGGCTTCAGCGGTGGCTGGATGGATTACTTCGACTGGTGGCTNGACCGCAANGGACGGCGCGAGACGACCGACGGNCGCTATTTGACAGATGTGTTTACCGATGAGGCGGTGGATTTTATCGCGCGGCACCAGGCCGAGCCCTTTTTGCTCTGCATGATGTACAATGCGCCGCACTCGCCGCTGCAGGCGCCGGATGCGGCGGTGCAGCCCTACCTCGATGCGGGATTGAGCCCGGGGGTGGCGATTACCTATGCGATGAACGAGATCATGGATCGCGGCGTGGGGCGGATTGTCGAGGCGCTCGAAGATCGGGGATTGGGCGACGATACTATCGTGATGTTTACCAGCGATAACGGCCCGGCGTTCAGACTGCGGCCCGATCAGGTGCCGGAGGGCATGAGCACCGATACGTTGCGCTATAATTGCGGATTTAACGGGCAGAAGGGTTCGGTTTACGAGGGGGGTATCCGGGTGCCGATGATCATGCGCTGGCGCGGTGGGTTGCAGGGAGGGCAAATCGACGAGATGGTGCACATGGCGGATTGGTTGCCGACGCTGGCGGGGATCTGTGGGGCGGAAAGGCCGGGGGGCCGACCGCTGGATGGGTGCGATGCGCTGGCGGCTTTGCGCGGTGGCGGTGATGCGGCGCCTGCNCGTTTCTGGCAGCTCAACCAATTCCAACCCGTCAGTTGGCTCAATGCGGCGATGCGCGAGGGAGCGTGGAAGCTAGTGCGACCGCAACTGGCGCAAAGGCCCAAAACCGACGAGGACAAGCGGCGGATGGAGCGCTATGTGGAAATGGACATCAAATACAAATACCATCCNGACGAGGTGACGGATTTGATGGACGATCCCGATCCGGAGGTCGAGATTCCGCCGCCGGCTGCGCTGGAACTCTACAATATCGACGANGATCCACTGGAGCAGAACAANCTAGCCACGGCCGAGCCGGAGCGGGCGAGCCGCATGCTTCGGCAGATGGAGTCGTGGTTTGAGGAGGTCGAGGCGGAAAGGCGGCGCATCCAGCCCGACGGCAGTATAGTCGAACTGGCAGACGGATGATGACACTCGGCGNGGCCCCGATCGATTTCTACAAGCGCGGGGGNCATCTACACGCGTTGGGCGCCGTGCCTTACTCCGCTGACGTCGCACCGCGCGTTGTGTAACGAGGGCGANGCGGTGCACTGGTCGATGGATTTGCGCTACGAGGCCACCGCGATGGTGACCGCGAGTGAAAGCAATATGGCTTTGTGGCGCGGAGCGGGGATGTAGGGACGCTTACGGGGCAGGACGAGTGGTTGGCCAGGTGGGAGGCTTGGCGGTACGGTCCTATTTAATAAAGGGAGGGTATTGTGGCTAAGAAGAGGTGTTTGATGATCGGGTGCAGCGGGATGGCGGGACGTTGGGTGGACTGGCTGAGCGAGCGTCTAGGCGATCGGGTCGAAATCGCAGGTTTGGTAGATGTCAACGAAGAGGTGCTTGGAGATCGGGGTGGGAAGTTGGGGTTGAATGACGATCAGCTATTTACCGACTACGAGGAAGCCTGCGCGAAAGTAAAGGCCGACTTCTGTGGCATCGCGACTCCGCCGCAGTTTCATTCTCCCGCGGCCATTGCGGCGATGGATGCGGGCATGGCGGTGATTTGCGAAAAACCGATTGCCGACACGCTGGAGGCGGCCAAGGCGATGGCTGCGAAGGCCGTAGAGACCGGGTTGCCCTGCGCGATTATCCAGAATTATCGCTACGCGCCCAACAAGCAAGAGTTGGTGCGGATTCGCGAGGAGGGGCGTTTGGGGCGTTTGCAGCATATTGTCGGGCGCTATGCCTGCGATTATAGAAAATACGAGTCGTGGGGCAAGGCCTGGCGGCACGACATGGACTTCGGCCTGCTCTTCGAAGGCTCGGTGCACCACTTCGACATGTTGCGCTTTTTGTCGGGTGGGGACTGCGAGGTGTTCCAGGGTTTCGGATGGAATCCGCAGTGGTCGAGTTTTAAGCACTTTTCGAGCGGGATTTATTTGATGCGAATGAATAATGGGGTACATACGGCCTACGAGGGTAATAGTTCGGCGGCGGGGGTGACCAATTGCTGGCATCGGGAGCATTATCGCCTGGAGTTTGAGGAGGGGACGGTGGAGGTGGGAGGGGATGAGGTGGGGGTACAGATTACGCGCGTGGGGCAGGAGCCGGAGGTATACGATGCGGCGGATATGGAGTGGGCGGGGCACGAGTATTTGCTGAAGGAGTTTGTGGATTGGCTGGACGGGGGCGCGCCGTCGGCGACGCGGATTGAGGACAACTTGAAGAGTTTTGCGCTGGTGATTGCGGCGATGGAGACAACGGTGGACGGACAGCCCAAGAAAATTGCGGATTATCTATAAGGAGCGATGTGATGAGTGACGCATGGGAAGGAATTTTTGCGGTATTGCAGACGCCGCTGACGGAGAGCGGCGAGCTAGATCCAGAGAGTATGGAAAAACAGGTGGGATTTTGTATCGAGTGTGGGGCGCACGGGTTGGTATATCCCGTCCTGGGTGGTGAGTTTATGTATTTGACGGAGGGGGAGCGGGCGCAATTTGTGGAGATTGTCACCAGGACGGCGGCGGGCCAGGTGCCCGTAGTGGCAGGTGTCGCGGGTCCGGTCAAGGAGGTCGCGGTATTGTGTACGGACGCGGCGGTTAAAGCTGGGGCTGATGCGGTGGTGGCGTTGCCGCCAAATGGGGGGAGCCCGGCGGAAGTGCGAGCGTATTATGAGGCGATCGCGGCGACGGCGGGGCGGCCGGTATTTTTGCAGCATACATCTGGCGGGCTGAGCGCGGGTTTTATGCGGGAGTTGTTTGCGGAGGTCGAGCACATCGACTATCTAAAGGAAGAGCAGCAGCCGAGTGCGCACCAGATCAGCGCGGTGCTGGGGGAGGTCACGGAGGATTGTCTGGGGGTATTCGGCGGCGGGCACGGGCGCTGGATGCTGTCGGAGATGAGAAGAGGGGCCAATGGCTTTATGCCGGCGGCGGAGGCGATCGACGTGCACGTGCAGATTTGGGACGCCTACCAGGCGGGGGACGAGCGCAGGGCGCGGGATATCTTTAATATGTTGCTGCCGCAGATCAATTTGATTATGGCGATCAATTTGACGGTTTGCAAGGAAATCCTGGTGCGGCGCGGCATATTCAAGAGTGCTAAGATGCGCATTCCCGGCTCGGCGATGATGGATGCGGAGGACGGGCGCGAGTTAGAGATGATTATGGCGGATCTGGCGCCGTATTTTCGAGTGTGAGGATTGCGCGATGATTATCGATACGCATGTCCACATTTACGACCCCTTTCGACCCGAGGGCGCGCCCTGGCCCGACCCCGATAACAAACTGCTCTACCGCACGACGCTGCCGCAGCAGGTCAAGGAACAGGCGGTGCCCGAGCAGGTCGATGGCGTGGTGGTGGTGGAGGCCAGTGAATGGATAGAGGACAATCAGTGGATTCTGGATATTGCCGCCGATGATCCCTTTGTCGTGGGGTTGGTGGGGCGACTGGAGCCGGGGGACGAGAAGTTCGAGGAGGATCTGGAGCGCTTTGCACCGCATCCGATCTTTCAGGGGATTCGCTTCTGGGGCAGCTATTTCGCGGATGTGAGCCAGAACGGCTTTATCGACAAAATGAAGCGGGTGGCAGAGAAGGGGTTGGTGGTGGATGTGAACTTCCCGTGGCAGACGCCCGACGGCTTCTTTGCGCTGCGGGAGCAGGTGCCGGAACTCAAGATCGTGCTCGAACACGTCAGTGCGGTCAAGGTCAATGGCGAAGCGCCGAGCGACGAGTGGCTGGAGACGATGCGGCGGGCGGCGGAGAATCCCAACACGACGCAGAAGGTCTCGGCGCTGATGGAAAATAGCGCGCAGCAGCCCGCGCCGCCTGACCTGGCGTACTACCGGCCGGCGCTCGATGCGATGTGGGAGATCTTCGGTGCAGACCGGCTCTTTTTCGGCAGCAACTGGCCGGTGTGCGGGCGGGCGGGGACCTATGCGCGCTGCATTCGCATCGTACGGGCGTATTTCGCAGCCAGGGGACTGGAGGTGACCGAGAAGTTTTTCTGGCGGAATTCGCAGGCGGTGTATGGGTGGCAGCAGCGGTGAGAGCCGCTGTCCTTTTTGGGCGTTGATGGTCTGGTGGCAACAGTATCGCGATCCAAATTTTGCCGCGTATCGATTGTGGCGACGGATGCAATGTGCAGCGCCGCTGGCCAATCGTCGGCCCGAACTGCTGATCGATAAATGTGGCACGAATCGGGAGTCTGAGGTATGCGCTGTTTGATTACCGGCGCCAGCTCTGGCATTGGCGAGACCATCGCGCGGCGATTGGCGGCGGAGGGGCACCCGGTGGCATTGATGGCGCGGCGGACGGAGCGGGTGCGAGAGATTGCGGCGGAGCTTGGGAGCGCGATTGCCGTGCCGGGTGATGTGGGGAGCGGCGAGGATTGCGAGGCGGTGGTGCAGCGGGTGGTGGAGGCGTTCGGCGGTGTGGATACGCTGGTGAACGCCGCCGGAACCTGGGTCGAAGAGCCGTTGCATGCGGCGACTTACGAGCAGATCCGGCGTTTTGTCGATACGGATGTCAGTGGCGCGTTGCAGATTACCCGTGCGGCGTTGCCCCAACTGATGAAGGGCGGCGGGCGGCTGGTGCATATCAATGGCTTGCAGGGGTTGATCCGGGTGCGGCCGCCGGTGCTCTATGCGACGGTCGAGTCGGCGGTGCGGGGTTTGTGCGAGAGTCTGCGCTGGGAGGCGGCTCCGCACGGAGTGCACGTCGGATTCATTACGCTGGGATCGGTGGCCAATACGGAGGCGGCTACACCCGATATGGTTGTCTTGCATAGCGGCGATGAGCGCAATCGGCTCAGTCGCGATGAGGTGGCCGATGCGGTGTTATTTATGCTGTCGCGGCCGGAGGGGGTCAATATCGACGAACTGGTTTTGACCCCCCTGCAGCAGAGCTTCTGAAGTACTTGACCCGCCTGATCTAAGACCGTTAATTCCCCCGCACATATACTCTCTGTACAAAGGAGCCATTATACCCATGGGCAACTGGCGGGAGCATCCCTGGGCGGGGGTTTTCCCCGCGACGCTGTGCCCTTTCCACGCCGACGAGTCGATCGACGAAGATGGCCTGCAGACCTATATCGCCGAACTGGCTTCCGTAGAGGGCGTCAAGGGGCTCACCTGCAATGGCCACACCGGTGAGATTATGTCGCTGCGCTTTGCAGAGCGCAATCGCGTCACGCAAATCGTTGCTGCGGCAATCAAAGCGACAGGGCGCGATATAAAGACGATCAGCGGCGTGTCGGCGGAAGGCAGCCTGGAGGGGATTGACCACGCGCTGGCGGCGCAAGAGGCCGGAGCCGATGCGATCTTGCTGATGCCGCCACACCATTGGCTGCGCTTTGGTCGCTCGGCGCGAACGGCGGTGGGCTTTTTCGAAGACGTGGCCTCGGCGGGGGTCGATATCGTAGTGCACCAGTATCCGGCCTGGACGCGGGCGGGGTACGCACTCGACGAGATGAAGGCGATGGTGCAGATTCCCGAGGTCAAATGCATCAAGATGGGCACGCGAGAGATGAGTCGCTGGCTCTTCGACTATCAGGAATTGAAGAAGGTCGATGAAGACGTGCCGATCATCACCTGCCACGACGAGTTTTTGCTGCCGACTTTATTGGAAGCGGCGGACGGGGCGCTGGTGGGTTTTGCCGGCTTCGTGCCGGAACTGATCGTCGAGTTGGTGCACAGGGCTTTAGATGGCGATTACGCCGGGGCGAGGGAAACGCAGAAGAAGGTCGAGCCGCTCAATCGGATCGTCTATGCCTTCGGCGAGCCCTCGTCGAGCGCCCATCAGCGGATGAAGTGCGCTCGCTGGCTGATGGGTAAGTTCCCGTCGCCGCAGATGCGGCGACCGCTGCGCGATTTGGGCGCGGAGGAGATTGCGGCGATCCGCAGGCGGTTGGAGGATCTCGGCTACGAGTGCGTGCAGAAGTAATGGACTATCCCAAACCCGACAAACCGGTTGCGATCGCGCTGGTCGGCACCGGCAATCGCTCGCAGGCGATTTATCAGCCGCTATTGCCGGCGCTGCGCGAGTGGGTCGAAGTGGTCGCGTGTGTGGATCCGGTCCGCGAAAACTGCGATCAGGCAGCGGCCGCCTTCGGCGCCAGGGCCTATTACGATGTCCGCGCAATGGTCGCCGACGGCATTGCCGAGGCGGCCCTAGTGGTGACGCCGGTGCCGTCGCACTATGCCTATTCGGTCTATCTATCGGATCGCGGTATTCACAATCAGTGCGAGACAACCTGGTGCAGCTTGTTGGCGCAGGCGCGCGAGATGATCCGGGTCGCCAGGGCGAATGACGTGGTGGTGCGGGTGGCGGAGAATTTCTTCCGCTTCGCCTGCGATCGCTTCGCGCAGACGCTCAAAGACCACGGCGCGATTGGGCGGATCGGGCGGATATTCAGCTATGCCGACCACACCGGGTATCACAACAACTCGCGCTGGGTGCGCTTTTTCGGGCATCCGATGTGGGTGCAGGCGATCGGGCATTCGATGGAGACGCCGTCGTTCCGCTCGATGCCGCATCGCTTTCACTCGGGCGAGCATTTCAAGGCGCACTACTTCGGGTTTGCGGGCGGCGAGATGGTGGCAGACCAGTACGCCAATGGCAAGGGCTTTTTGGGTCGGCACCCGCGGCCGGGCTATACCGAGTGGCAGGGCGAACGCGGCACGCTGATTTATCGGGCGACTGCGCCGGCCAGAGGGACCGGTGGTTTTACGCCTGCTACCATGCAGTTGCGGCGCTGCTCGGACGCGGGCGTCGATGCGGAGCATGGCGTGCCGGTGATTCAGTCGATCGCCGACGAGGTCGTCGATGTGGTCAGCGAGGACGACGGCCATAGCTGGACGCGGAGTTATGCCAATACCAGCGCCGGGCGGGTCGAATACGTCAATCCCTTTCGCAGCGATGCCTATGTACAGGCGCGCAAAGACTACGGCGCCTCATTGATGAGCCATATTGCCGACTTCGCGTTGGACGTGCGCGGCGTGCAAAAGGGGGAATTCGACGAGGAGGACGCGCTGATGTCGCTGGCGATGTCGCTGGCGTGTACTTTGTCGGAGAGCGAGGAGGGGCGGCGGATCGCGCTGCCCCTTGCGGATGAGGACGCGGCGGACGCTCCGGCCAGGCAGAGCCTGCAGAGCGAATACGGCATTGATCCGATGGACGTCGAGGGCATGATGTCGGTCAACTACGCGCGACCCTGACCGTGGGATGCGGCGCGCTGTATCCGATTGAGTCGCAGATCTTGCGCGATGAACAGACTGGAGCGGAACTCAGGCAGATCACCGCCCATGCGTCGATTCACCACCATCCTTTCTACTATATACCGGCCTATGACGATGCGATGCGGCACCTGGTCTTTGTCTCGCACCGTACCGGGCGCCCCGAGATCTTCTTAGAACTGCGCGAGTCGGGGCAGTTGTTGCAGTTGACGGAGCACGCGGGATTGGCCGAATATTCTATTACGCCCTCGCACGACGGTCGCTATGTCTATTTCACCGACGGCGGCGGAGCCTGGCGGGTCGAGACCGAGACCTGCAGGGAAGAACAACTGGCCTCTTTCGCAGGGGAGGGCGCGGCACAGGGCACGACGGCGCTGAGCTACGACGATAGGTGGTGGGCGGTGCCGGTGAAAGCGGATGGAATAGCGCGCTTGGTGGTGATTGATACGGCCAGCGGCGACCGCGAGGTGATCGTCGAGCGCGATGCGGTCGGGCATCCGCAGTTTCATCCGGCGGACGCGTCGCTATTGCGCTACGCGGGACCGTATTACGAGCGGATGTGGGTGGTCAACCGGGATGGGAGTGGCAACAGGTTGGCCTACGAGCGCGAGGGCAGCGAGTGGATCGTGCACGAGACGTGGCATCCCGGGCGGCGCGAATTGCTGACCGCCCGCTGGCCGCACGGGGTCATCGGCATCGATATAGACGGCGGGCAAAAGCGCCAGGTCTGTACCTTTAACGCCTGGCATCCTATGGTCAGCCGCGATGGTGCGATAATGGTTACAGATACGAATTTTCCAGATACGGGCTTGCAGATCTTCGACCCGAACGACGGCGTGGGGGAGCCGCAGTTGTTGTGCCTGTCGCACTCGAGCAACGAAGGCAAGCATTGGGATATCGACCACTGCCCTTACGACGATGGGCCGACCCCGGTCTACGCGCCGCAGCACACGCATCCGCATCCCAATTTCTCGCCGGACGGGCAATATGTGGTTTTTGCATCGGACCGGACCGGCTTTGCCCAACTCTACGAGTGCAAAATTGAACGTTAAAAAACGAGGGAAGGACTATGCTACCGATTGTCGATACGCATCAACACCTGTGGAATCGCAGCCAGTTTTCGTTGCCCTGGCTGGACGGCGAGGGGATGGACCCGTTGCAACACGACTTTATGATGAGCGATTATCTCGCAGCGGGAGCTGGCGCCGGCATTGCCAAGACGGTGTATATGGAAGTCGATGTGATGCCAAGCCAGCGCCCGGAAGAGGCGGAGTTTGTCATCGGCCTGAGCAGGGCCGAAGACAATCCGATGGTCGGGGCGGTGATCGGTGGGAGTCCGGGCGCGCAGGGCTTTCGCGCGTATATCGATCGCTTTAAGGACAATGATTTTATTAAAGGCGTGCGCCTGGTGTTGCACGTGCCCGAGGCCGAGCAGGGGCGCTGTTTGCAGGAGGCCTTTGTACGCGACATACAATACCTGGGCGAAGTGGGCTTGAGCTTCGATATCTGCATCCGGCCGGGCGAATTGGCCGACGCGGTGGGGCTGTTAGATCAGTGTCCGGGTACGCTCTTTATCATCGACCACTGCGGCAATGCCGATCCGTCGATTGTCAACGGCAGCGCCGAACACGATCCAGCCAATCCCTTCAGCCACACCAGGGAACAGTGGCAGCACGATATGGCCACGCTGGGCGCGCGCGAGAACGCGGTCTGCAAGATCTCGGGGATTATCGCTCGCGCACCGACGGGGTGGAATGCCGATGCGCTGGCGCCGACAGTGGAGCACTGCCTCGACAGCTTCGGGCAGGATCGGGTGGTCACCGGTGGCGATTGGCCGGTGTGCAATATGGGTGCGAGTCTGGGCGAATGGGTTGCGGCATTGCGGGAGATTGTCTCTGGTCGTTCGGAGCGAGACCAGGCGCAATTGTTCGCTGCCAATGCCGAGCGGCTCTACGGATTGGCTTAGGCGATGGATCCTTTTGAGAAAGTTGCGATCGGCGATACCGGCGTCGAGGTGACGCGATTGGGCCTGGGTGGTGCGGGATTGGGGGGTATGGTCTTGGCTGATGGGATCTTCCAGGGCAGTGGCTATGAAGAGGCGCTCGCAATAATCCGCCGGGCCTATGAGATGGGCGTGCGCTATTTCGATACCGCGCCGCTGTATGGCGAGGGGCGCAGCGAGGTGCGCTACGGGCGGGTACTGGGAGATTTTTCGCGCGATTCTTACGCGATCTCGACCAAGGTCTCGCGGGTGTTGCGTCCGGAGAACCCGGATGATCTGGCGCCTTACAGTGCGGATGGGATTCCGCACTACACCTATGATTTTGATTTCAGCGCCAAAGGCATACAGGCCTCGCTCGATTCGAGTTTGGAGCGACTGGGATTGGATGTAGTGGACATTCTCTTCGTCCACGACAGCGACCTGAAGGACCAGCATCCAGACGAGGATTTTATCGAGGGTCTGGAGGCGGCATCGGAGTTGCGGGCCCAGGGTGTCGTCAAGGCCATCGGCATGGGCATGAACGTATGGGAGCGCACCGGGCGTATGCTCGAGCGCTTCGACCTTGATTATATCCTGCTGGCCGGGCGCTATACGCTGCTGGAGCAGTCGGCGCTGCCCGAGTTCTTGCCGCTGTGCGTAGAACGCGGAGTGCAGCTGACGATCGGCGGGCCGTACAATAGCGGTATCCTGGCGCGCGATCTGGACAAGCCGGTATCTTTCGACTACCAGTTGGCGCCTCCACCCCTGGTCGATAAAGCAAGGGCGCTCAAGGCGGTATGCGACCGGCACGGCGTCGAGTTAAAGGCGGCCGCGCTGCAGTTTTTGTTTGCGCACGAGGCGGTGGCTTCGGCGGTGCCCGGGGCCACATCGGTGGCGGAACTGGAGGACAATGCACGAGTGATGCAGGTTGCGATTCCGGCGGCGCTGTGGGATGAATTGAAAGCCGAAGGATTGTTGCCCGCGGAGGCACCAACGCCGTAGTGGATCGGCAATTGCGACAACTGCAGGCGTTCCACGAGCGCTTTGGGGCACATATGGAGCAGGCGCCGACGGCGGATATCCCAGCTGCCGTGGGGGAGGTACGTGCGCATTTGATCGCCGAGGAACTGGAGGAATACCGCGCGGCCTTCGCGGCCGGGGATCTGGTCGAGATTGCCGACGCGCTGACCGACTTGCTTTATCTGGTGCTGGGGACCTACCACTCGCACGGCTTGCAGGATATCGCCGCCGAGCTCTTCGACGAGGTACACCGCAGCAATATGACCAAGCTCGGCGCCAACGGGCAGCCGGTGCTGCGCGAGGACGGCAAGGTGTTGAAGTCCGAACTCTACTCGCCGCCCGATTTGCGGGCGATTATCAAAAGGACTACCGCTACTTGATTATCCCGGCAGAGCAGTGCCGTTGGCGAGGACGGCGTGGTCTTGCTAGCGGGCCATCGCAGATTTTTGCGATAGAAAGGATAATATCATGGCCGAGCGACTAGTATATTTCAATGGCGACTTCGTACCCGAAAAAGAGGCGCGCATATCCATTTTCGATTGTGCGCTGATGTACGGGGATATGGTCTTCGAGATGACGCGGGTTTTCAATCACCAACCCTTCCGCTTGCGCGAGCATCTGGAGCGGCTTTACAGCTCGCTCAAATACGCGCAAATCGATTGCGGGCTGACCATCGACGAGATGGAGGCGGCTACCTGCGAGACCATTGAGCGCAACCTGCCCGTCGTCGGCGATCTAGACTTCCAGATTATGCACGATGTCACGCGCGGCGCACTGCCGCTCTACGACTCGCTGGTCACAGAGGGCACCGCGCCGATCGTCACCATCAATGTCTTCCCGCTGGTACGGCATATCGGCGGCGCGGCCGATGCCTACGACAGGGGTTCGCATTTTGTGGTGACGCCGCAGCAGTCCGTGCCCTCGCGCTATATCGACCCCAAGGCCAAGAACCGCAGCCGCATATTCTACAAGATCGCCGAGCTGCAGGCGGCGCATATGGAGGAGGGGGCGCAGGCGCTGTTGACCGACGAGCACGGCTTTATCACCGAAGGGACTGGCAACAATTTCTTCATGGCCCGCGACGGCGTGGTGATTACGCCCAGGGGGCACAATATACTGCGCGGGGTCTCGCGCGGGGCGTGTATAGATTTGGCGCGCAAGCTGGATATTCCCCTTATAGAGGCGGATATCGAGCCCTACGACGTGCGCGAGGCCGACGAGGCGTGGTGGACCAGCACGACCATCTGTATGGTGCCGATTACACGCTTTAACTTCCAGCCGGTCGGGGACGGAACGGTCGGACCGATATACAGGCGTTTGTTGCGGGCGTGGTCGGAGGAGGTCGGCGTCGATATTGCCGCACAGGCGCGCGAATACGCCGGGTTGATGGATAGCTGGACGCCATGAGCGAGGTGTGATTGGGGTCGGGGCTATTGGCGCCGGGCGCGGCGGGTGTGGGAGCAGATGGGATGCGAGCTTGTGTGATTTTATTTAGAGGATGTTTTTGCAAAATTATAGGAGATATATGACAACGCATCCCACCGTCGCCGAGCGCTTCTTCTTCGATACCAACGGCTATCTGGTGCTCGAGGATTTTCTGCCCGCCGACCGGACCGCAGCACTGTACGGGGCGGTCGAGCGGGTCATCGCGCGTCGGGAAGCGCCCGGTTTTGCGCGCGAGCACGAGCCCGCCTTTGCCGACCGGCTCGACGTGCCCAACAAGCGAGTCATGCACCTGCTGGCCGAAGATTCGCTCTTTTTGGAGATGCTCGACTACTCGCCGATGCTCGACTATGTGCACGGCTTGTTCAACGAGATGCCGCATCTGCACTCGACCGATGCCTTCTACGAGGTCGAGCGGGGAGACTACCACGGTCGCGGCTGGCATATCGACGGCATTCAGGACGGCTTTCGCAATCTCAAGCCGCACATCCCTTTTTTGCAGTTCAAGGTCGGGTATTATTTGAGCGATATGAGCGAGCCTGACCAGGGCAATTTGACCTTGGTGCCCGGCAGCCACAAGTCCTATCTGGACCCGGACGCCGAAAATCTCAAAAATCCCGAGCTCTTTCCCGGGGCGCTACAGGTCTGCGGCGGGCCGGGCACGGCGGTGCTATTCCACAACGCGATGTGGCACACGCCGGGGCCCTTTACCCGTGCGGGCGGAAAGCGGGTGATGCTCTACTACGGCTACGAGCATCCGTGGATGCTGGCCTGCGCCGAGCAGTGGCGCTACAACCGGGATTTCTTGCAGAGTCTCAACGAAAACCAGCGCCGCTTTTTCCACGGCTTCGTCTTCGATCCGCCGGAGTACCGTTGGGGATGAGCGCGGAAAAGGACGAGCAGGTCGCGGCGGCCCTGGCCGGGCCGGATCTCGGCGGCAGCCGCAGAATGGGGATGGTGCTGTTTCTGGCTTCGCTGGCCATGCTCTTTGGGGCCAGCATCGCGGCCTTCGCCTATTTGCGACTGACCAGTGCGGCGCTGGTGGGCACCGATCCCGTCGAATTGCCCCTGGAGCTCTACGGCTCGACCGCGGTGCTATTGGGGGCTGGCCTGGCGATGCACCGCTCGTGGCAGAGTGCGCGACGCGGCGATTTTCTCCAGTTGCGCCAGTGGTTGGTGTGGACCTGGTTGTCGAGCGCGTTGTTTATGGCCATACAGACGCCGGCAATGCTGGAACTTTTGCAGCGGCACCGGGGGCTGGAGGGGACGGGTATCGGCAATGTCTACGGCATTACTTTCGCGTTAATCGTGGTGCACGCCTTGCACGTGGTCGGCGGGATGGTGCCGCTGTCTAACCTGGCGTGGAAGGCGCAACGCAGACGGCTCGACAGCGAACACCTGCTCTCGGTGCGGGCCTGCGCGGCCTACTGGCATTTTCTAGAAGCGGTATGGGTTTTGTTGCTGGTCGCCTTTTACCTGTGCGGATAAAATAAGCGTCATCAATTGCGCGGTCTGGCACGACGAGCAGTCTACCATGCGCGATAAGAGTCGCCGCCGAAGATGCGAGCTTGCCCACTCATGCCCGGCTCATTGCTCGTTGCAGATCTCGACACCCTCCCAGTCGTTGGGAACGCCGCGGGCGACGGCCTCGGCGATGCGCGCCTGGTGGAAATGGAGGACCTGGTCTTCGGGGTCGCGGGCCAGAGCCTGGGCGATGAGGAGGTTGGCCTGGGTGAACTTGCGGTCGTAGTAGAGCCGCAGCGCTTCCTCGTAGTCGGCCTGGGTTGCCAGTTTGCGCTCGACCAGTTCCTCTGGGTCGCCCGCGAAAATCTCGTAGATCACCAGGGGTTCGCTGCGGCCCTTGATCTGGACCTTGTCGAGGGCGCGGAATTGGTACTGGTCGCGAGTGGTCAGCTTGCCCATAACGTGCTCGCTGACCACCAGGCCAACCCCGTAGCGCCGGGTCAGACGCTCGAGCCGCGAGGCGACGTTGACCGCGTCGGAAATGACGGTTGTCTCCATGCGCTCAGCTTCGCCGACGACGCCGAGCATCAGCTCTCCGCTATGGACCCCCACGCCGATCTGCACCGGTGGTGCCCCGGGGCAATGAACTTCTCGTTGAACTGCGCCATCGCCTGCTGCATGCCGATCGCTGCCTCAACCGCGTCGTCGGCGGCGTTGGGAAATAGCGCCATGATCGAGTCGCCGCTGTATTTGTCGATGAAGCCGAAGTTCATACGGATGATCGGGCTAATCCAGCTCAAATACGCGTTGATAAAACGAAAGCTGTCGCCCGGTCCCAGTTGCTCCGACAGCGAGGTGAAGGAGATGATATCCGAAAACAGAATGCACATCTCGGTCTGGACCTGGTCGCCGAGTTGGACATCGAGGATGTTGTCGCGCTCTAGGAGCGTCAAGAACTCGCGCGGCACAAATGATGAGTAGACCTGGTTTGCCCGCGCCATGTGTTCGTGCGCGTCCTGCACCTCGTCGCTCTTGACCTCGACTTCGTGTGTGAGGCTGCGCTGCAACTGGTAGAGCTCGACGTGGGTCTGTACCCGGCGCAAAAGTTCGGTGGTGCGGAACGGCTTGGTGACATAATCGACTGCGCCCAGTTCGAAGCCCTGTATGACATTTTCGGTCTCGCCCTGGCCAGTGAGGAAGATGACGGGGATGTCCTGGGTGGCGGGGTCGGCCTTGAGGCGGCGGCAGGTCTCGAAGCCATCCATGACCGGCATGGCGATGTCGAGCAGAATCAGTTCCGGTGGCTGTGCCTGCGCCGTCTGCAGAGCCGCCTGGCCACTCGTCGCCAGACGCACCGAGAAGTCGGCTGTTTCCAGCACTCGTCTCAAGAGGTCGAGATTGTCGGGAAGGTCGTCGACGATGAGAATTTCAACCTGATTGGTATTCACGTCAGATCCTCCACCCAGTAGGTCGTTATTTTNCGGTAGGCTGCGCAGACGCCGTNCGCGCCACGGGAAGACATTTGATCCAAGATTAATATNTAGGTGATCTACCCGAAATAAAAAATGTAAAGTCAATAGGCGACGGACACCGTTCTACGCACGCTGCGATCGCCGGCGTCTCCAGAAATATGTACCTCGGCCAAGTAGAGACCGGGAGGGACTTGGCTCCCCGCCGCATCGCGTCCGGCCCAGCGCAGCACCTGGCGGCCCGCTGCGGCCGGTTGTTCGACGGCGTAGATCTGCCGCCCCGCCAGATCGTAAAGTTGTAGGCGCAGAGGGCGTGCTGAGAGCACGTTGATCAGGTCGAAGGAGATGGCCAGATCGTCGTTGATGCCATCGCCATTGGGGGTGATGAGCGTGGAGGTGAAGACGAGGTTGGAGAACAGGGTTGCGGCGACGGGGATGCGGACGACATTCGAACTGCTCTCGACCAGCGGGGCGGCGTCGCCGGGATCGACCAATTGGCGAGTCTGGGCTTGATTGCTGTCCTGGAGGAAAGCGTCGAAGCGGGTCGCTTGCAGGTAGACTGGCGAGGTGAAGCGGAGTTCGACCAACTGGCGGCTGCGGATGCGGCGCGGGAAGGTTGCGCGGAAACCCTGGTCGGTCGTTTCGGTTGCGACCTCGACGGGTTCGCCGTCTAGCAAGGCTGCGTCGAAGCGCGGGGTGGTGGAGGACTCGATGGCGATCTGGTCGAAGCCCNTGGGTGATTGCGCCGGGCGCAGGAAGTACGAAAATTGGGTCGGCTNGCCGGGTATGACCTNGAGGGGATAGATCTCGCCGACGACCTGGTCGGCNAGCGGATCNGTAAAGTTGACCGCCAGCCAGTCGAAGCGCGCGGTCGTCTGCGGGCCGTCAGCAGCCAGTTGCACGTCCAGTTCCATATAGCGGCGNGGACTCGGAGATTGGAAGGCCGCGCCCGGAGCGCTGTAGATATTGCTCCACGGGCTCCAATCGGATCCGGCGATGCGGGTGGTATCGATGGCNCCCTTGAAGCTGGGGATTAGCTTGTCGTAGCGCTTCNGGGTGACGACCTTGCCATTTTTGTCGTGGAAGGTGTACTGCTCGACGATTCCGTCGCCGGTGCGCGAGCGGACTTCAACGCGGGTGCCGGATGGCGTCAGCGCCTGCCACTCGACCGAGTTGAGGCTCTTGCCGCCGCCGAGGTCGATTAGCGGCGAGCGGAAGCCGGTCGCCAGCGGGTAGCCCTCGCCGTAGACCTGTATTTCCTCGGCCGAGCCATTGGCGTAACAACCCCAGCGCGAACTCGCGTCGGGTGCGTTTTCGGCGCAGGTAGCGTCCCAGATTAGCCAGGCGACGCGGACGAAGCGGGCGGGCAGCGCCTGAAACTGGTGGTCGACCAGCCCGGCACGGTGGTCGGCGGGCTGGCCGCGGCCGGCAAAGTGGCGGGTCCAGATGCGCGAGCCGTCGGGGGCCAGCGAGCCGTCGGAGGTGAGGATTTCGTAGGTTTTATAGCTGAAGCCCCGATTGCCGCCGGCGCCNTGGCGACTGCGCAAGAGCTGCTCGCCGAAGCCGCCGCGGATGGCGATGCCGGTTATTAGCCGCACGAAGTCAACCGAGTAGATGGCGCCGAGGTCGATGGTGATATGGCTCCAGGTATTATAGGAGTTGCGGGGCTCGCGGCCATTGCGCCAGCGGTCGAAGATCGAGCCGTCNACCAGATTGAGCGCGTTGCCNAGGGTGACTTCCTCGGCGCGGTTGAAGACATCGATGACCACGTCGATGGCCCCGCCGCGGCCGATGAGATCGACGGTGAGATTGTCGCCGATGCTCTCGACCTCAATCTCGACCAGTTGCGCACCCTCCACGTGCTTGAGGTTGCGGATTTGCAAAAAGCGGATCGGGGTCAAATAGAGCGCATCGCCGGGGGCGTAGGTGATGGTGTGGCGGTTGTTTTCCTTGACCCGCTCGCGCATGCGGTAGATCAGCGANCCCGCGACCGGATTGGCGACGCGGTCGAGCTGGGGCTCGCCGGCGGACAGCAGTAGGTCGAAGAGCTCGAAGGGGGGTGCGTTGGCGGCGAAGTGCAGGGTGATGCTGCGGGCGGAGACCGAGCGGCCGAGATCGACTTCGACGAACCAGTCGGCAGGATCGTCTGCCGGGTCGGGTGCCCAGCCAGTCAGCGGGTCGCCATCGATGATTTGTCGTGCGTTGCGGGGGTTGGATCCGGCGCGGCGGATGCCGCCGCCGAGGTCGTGGGCGTCGCGGGCGGCGTCGATGTTTTTTTTAATGCGGACGGGCTGTAGTGAGCCGTTGGGGAGGATTTCTATGGCGCCGAGGGGGAGTTGCCATTCGCGCCAGTCGCGGGCCGAGTCGTAGCGCAGTTGATCGGCGGCGGTAGAGATGGAGAATAGGAGGAGGAGCGCGAGGGTGGCGTGGGACATGCGGATTTCCTTGGTATCGGTACTTGAAGATACTTTTAATTGGTGGGCTTATCAATGTGGGCTGGCGGTGGCAGACTTGGCGACTTCTACTGCACGGGATTGTATTAAACGTGTATTGCCATTATAGAGAGGATCGAATATGAAGGTGATTGCCGATTTGTGCGTGGTGCCTATTGGGGTAGGCGTGTCGGTTTCGCAGCATGTGGCTGCTTGTCAGGAGATTTTGCAGGAGGCCGGGTTGGAGATCGATATGCACGCCTATGGGACCAATATCGCTGGGGAGTGGAATGAGGTGATGGCGGCTATTAAGCGCTGCCATGAGGTGGTGCACGAGATGGGGGCACCGCGGATTTCGACGACGATCAAGCTCGGAACGCGCACCGACCGCGAGCAGACTATGGGCGAAAAGGTGCGGAGCGTCGAGGAGAAGTTGCAGGGCGGATGATATGGTGTCACCCGTCTGCGTCCAGCTTTACGCTATTCCAGTTCTCCCCCATATCCACCTTGCAGCGAAGGTCTGCGCGGATAGAGAGCCCGTTGCGGCGAAAGGGTGAAATACTCCGGCGCGATTTGTCAGAATTCGTTGTAGGGCTCCGATTCGACCGGGGTAAACTCGGCGGGCGGGTAATGGGCCAATGCCGCGTCGTCGAGGTCAGTGCCCCAACCGGGGCCGGCTGGGGGCGTGCCGTGGCCGTTCTCGACGATGAGGGGGTTGGTCAGGACCTCGTGGTAGAGATCTAGTGAGTTGATAAAGAGTTCCTGCATGTGGCAGTTGTTGATCGCCATATCNAGGTGCAGGCTGGCCACGGTTGAGATGGGGCCGTTGGAGTTGTGCGCGGCGACGGTGACGTAGTAGGTCTCGGCCATGGCGGCGATTTTCTTCAACTCGGAGATGCCGCCGGCGTGGCAGATGTCGGGCTGGATNATGCCGACGGCATTGGCTTCGAGCAGGGGACGAAACTCCCAGCGGGTGTAGAGCTGCTCGCCNGTGGCGACCGGCACTCGCACCGAGCGCGCGAATTCGGCCATAGCCTCGGCGTTGTCAAAGAGGATCGGCTCCTCTAACCACGCGATATTAAAGGGTTCGAGCTGTTGCGCGGCCCGGCGNGCGCTCCAGATGTTGAGGCGCGAGCGCACGTCGATGGCGATTTCGATATTGGGGCCGACGGCCTCGCGGACGCCGCCGACCAGCCCGACGGCGCGGTCGATGCGCTCCGGAGTGATCGCCTGTGTGCCGGCGAGGGGGTAGAACTTAAGGCAGTGGTAGCCCTGTGCGACGGCGGCCTTGGCGCGCTCGACGTACCACGCCCGTTCGGCGTCACCGCCGCCCTGGGGGCCGTGCACGGCGGGGCGCTCCTGGCCCGAAAACCAGCCGTTGGCGTAGAGCGGGACGCTATCGCGGACCTTGCCGCCCAATAGTTCGTAGACGGGGACGCCAAGGGCCTTGCCCTTGATATCCCACAGCGCCAGGTCGATGGCGCTGATGGCGCTGATAGTGACCGCACCGCCAGTCCAGGTCACGCGCCGGTGCAGCGAGGTCCAGATGTGCTCGATTTGGAAGGGATCCTTGCCGCGCAGATAGGTGGCGAAATTCTCGATCTCGGCCTGCAGGGCGACATCCTTGTACTGTAGGCTGCCCTCGCCGACGCCGCTGATGCCCTCGTCGGTGTGGATGCGGACGAAGAGCCAGTTGTTGTTGGGTTCGGTGCCGGCGCGCATGCGCAAGACTTCGACTTCGGTAATTTTCATAGGGTGTACTCCTCGCTATCTCAGTAAGAGCAATTTGCGCGACTCNATGCGGTCGCCAGCGCGCAGGCGGNAGATATAGACGCCGGTAGACAGCGCGAAGCCCCGGGTGGTGCGTCCGTCCCAGCGGGCGGTGTAGTTGCCGGCCTGGCGCCAGCCCGCAACCAGTTGGATCACCCGCTGGCCGGCGAGGTTGTAGACCGAGAGATCGACCGGCGCGGCCTGCGACAGCGCGTAGCGGATAGTGGTGTTGTTGTTGAAGGGGTTGGGAAAGTTTTGCGACAGCGCGAAGTCCCCGGGCTGGCCCGCGCCGCGCTCTTCGCGGACGGCGGTCGGCGTCGGTGGGCCGGAGGGTATGCTGGAGACCAGTCGCACGTCGTCGAGGTAGAAGGTGCCGGTCNTATTGCCCTCGAAGCGCAGGGCGTCGATCGCGTCGATCTGGTCGCGTAGGCCAGGGCCGTAATCGTTNTCCTGCGAGAAGGCGGNGAAGGGGATTTCCATTATCTGCCACTCGCGGCGCGTGAAGTCGAGGTGGAATTTTTCGGGGTCGCGCACCAGGTCGATGCCAAGGCCGTCGATNTAGAGGATGAAGATGGGGAACTTCGCGAGTTCGGCGTCGCCGGGATGGAAGGCGAAGCGCACGCCGGCGAAGCCCAGGGACTCGACGGGGTTGTCGGGGCGGAATTCGATGGCCCACGGGGTATAGAAGTTGACCGGCTCGGCGGCGACGGCGGTGGCGTGGCCGCCGTGATAGAGCGGGCCGTCGATTTCGTCGGCGACTGTGGCACCGCTCAGGCCCTGGAGTTGCCAGCGGTCGGCGATCTCTTCGTCATAGACAGACAGGTCGGGCGGCAACAGGGAGATTTGCTTGACGAAGTCGAAGCCCTGGAACTTGCCGCCGACCTCTTGTTCGAGGCGCACTGCGACCGGGTAGAGTCCCTTGGGCAGGCCCGCAGTTTCGAGGTCGATCGCCAGTTCGTATTCGTTGTCGTCGAGCGCGATTAGCGGCACGGCCCCGGNCCCCCCGAAGGCGCTCAAATCGGCGCTCAGGCGCGGGGGGCCGCCAGCAGGGTCGAGGCGATCGACATGGACGGTGACGTGGAAGGACAGGGTCTCGCCCAGTTGCAATTTGTCGGGCAGGTCGTGCNGCCACGAGCCGCCGATGGGGCTGTGGGTGATCTTGATGACNAGGTTGTTGCGATAGTCGCTGGTGACGTAGAGGCTGCCGTCATCATCGCTGATAATGCCGACGGGAAAGCCCCAGACATCGTCCTGGCTGGTACCGGCCTGGAAGCCGGTGATAAAGGGGGCGATGGTGNCNTTGGAGCCGTCGGGTGCGCTGAAAAGAGCCGAGACCATATAGCCGGGGTGTGACGAGAGCTTGGCCTTGCCGGCGCGAAAGGCGACAAAGGCGGCGTTTTTGTAGCGGGTGGGGAACTGGTCGCCAGTGTAGAAGTGGATGCCCATAGGTGCGTAGTGGGCGGGCACTAGCGCTACCGGCCGCTTGTGCCGAGCGGCGAGAGTGCGGTCTGCGTCGGTAATGGGCAAGATGCGCTGGTAGGGCTCGATTTCGAAGTCGTTCCAGACCTGGTGGCTNTGGACTAAGGGGTAGCCCATAAAATCGCCATCGCGCATGATGTCGATCCACTCGGGCGGCGCAGTGCGGCCCTCGAGGTCGTGGCCATTGTTGTTGCCCCATAGCTCGTTGGTGACCGGATGGAAGTCCATGCCGATCACGTTGCGCACGCCGGTGGCGAAGATGCGGCGGTCGCTGCCGTCGGGATTGAATTGGATGACGGTGCCGCGCTCGGGGTGCTGGGGNACCATATCGGTCCTATTGCCGACCGTCTGGAAGCCGATGTCCATGCGGCACAAATCGCAGGGNGAGCCGACCGAAAGATACATCTTGTCGTTTATGCGATCGACGACCAGCGTGCGGGTATCGTGCCAGCCCTCCCAGGGGACATCTGCTAGAATGACTTCGCGTTCTTCGTAGATCAGGTCGCCGTCGTTGTCGCGCGCACGCACGACCTGGTGTTCCTCGCCGACGTAGAGGTCGCCCTTGTAGAACAGCAGGCTGTGGGCTTCTGCGAGGCCGCGTAAGGAGCGGATGCGCTCGTCGGCGACGCCGTTGTCGTCGCGATCTGGAAAGGCGACGATCTCCCCTGCGCCCATATTGGCCACGTGCAGTACGCCATTGTCGTNGAANGCCATAAAGCGCGGTNTGCGCANCCTTTCGTGGGCGAAGACGCTGGCGGAGAAGCCAGGCGGCAGATTCAGGNTCAGGTCGTCGCGAACTTTGCCGCGGAAGGCATCGGGCACGATAAGCTGGACTGGTTGTAACTCGAGATCGACCTCGGGGGCCAGGGTACCGGGGGGATAGCCGCCCTGGGCCAGCGCAGAAGAGAGTGTAAGGACGGCGCAAATGAACTGGATGCGGAAGGTGCAGTCAAGGATCGGAGACGGGATATTTGCACGGGTCATAAGATCTCTCGTCGTCGGGATGGCCAGCTACTACAGGAGAAAAAATTAATATCTTTGAGCGATCTCTTCAACGGGCCGGAACCGCGAACCCTCGCCGCGAAATTTCGTCTTTGCCCTTTTAGATCCCGCGGTAATTAACAGAGGGCGATTTTGCAAAAGCGCACATGCCGAGCGGAGGCATCCACTTTATGCGAGTAGTCATACGCGATGTTGGGCACATGGGGCTGCGTCTGGTGTTGGGAGCCGCGGCGCTGTACGGCCTGGCTTGCGGGGTGCTCTACACCTTTCAGGCCGCATTGGTCTACGCGCCGCACACAGCGATTGTCGCGACGCCGGACGAGGTCGGTATGGCCTACCGCGAGGCGTTCTTCACCACCGCCGACGGCGTGCGGTTGACGGGTTGGCACTTGCCCCTGGAGGAGGCGCGCGGCACGGTGCTGTTCTGCCACGGCAATGCGGGCAATATTTCGCATCTTATGCCCGACGTACGGGCGATGCACGCGCTAAAATTGTCGGTATTTCTCTTCGACTACCGCGGTTATGGGACCAGCGAGGGCGAGCCTACGGAGATGGGCACCCACCTCGACGCGGCGGCGGCCTGGGCGTATCTGGTGGCGGAGAGGGGGGGAGATCCGGCGCGGATCATCGTTGTCGGGCGCTCGCTGGGCGGGCCGATTGCCGCCCGCCTGGCGCTGCAACAGCACCCGGCAGCGTTGTTTTTGGAGGCGACCTTCACCTCGTTGCCCGAGGTGGGGCAGGAGATCTATCCCTTCTTCCCGGTGGGGTGGTTGGCCCGCTTTCAGTACCCCACCCTCGAGTACCTGCGTATGGTGGAGTGTCCGGTGCTGGTGTCGCATAGCCGCGACGACGGCCTGATCCCCTTTGCGCACGGGCAGCGGCTCTACCGGGCGGCGCGCGAACCCAAGGCCTTAACCCAGTTGCGAGGCCGGCACATCGCCGCTTTCCGCGAGCAGGCGGATATCTATGGTGCCGGGATCGAGAATTTTCTGGTGAATACTCTGGGCTGGTAGCTCAGATCAGCGCGGATAATAGACGGTCGTTTCCGTAGCGGGAATATCTTCCGAGCCGGGAATGATTTCGTCCACAACGCCATTGAAGGCAACAACCTTATCAGGTGGCGTCTTAGGTTTTTCGGGGGACGTAGCTACTCTCCTTTTAGCGGTGATGTTTAACGTGGCCCGCAAGCTGGATACAAATCGGCCACCGGTCTAATATCGTTCGTTAGATAATCCAGAAAATAAACATGAAGTAAAGAGCGGAAATTGCTACCCAGACAAAAATAGACCTTATGATGAAGCTTTTTACATGTTTTTGCATAACAAACTGTTGATCGAGGGTTAAACCTGCTCCACCGAGTATACGAAATATACCAGCGAGAGACAACGATATGCCCGTCTTTCACGACCACCAATGCACCCCCTTCGACCACCTAGTCGAGGACGTTATGGTCGAACGTAACACAGAGTTCTAAGGGGAGTTTCAATGCGTCGAAGAGCGGGCGAATACCTGCCCAGATCTGGCTGCTCCAGGTTTCATCGTATACTTCGCCGGCTTTAATCCTTCTAATTTTTTTCATCGAATCCTCTTCTGGGCGATTGAGGTCGAAGGCGAACCTATTCGGTAGAGTGGTGGGTACTTCATTCAACTATGGGTTACCCACAGTATACCCTCGCCCCCGTCGCATCCAAGCGGCGGGGGCGAGGCGTCAGCGGCTGTTAAGG
>PBOD01000072.1 GCA_002724215.1 Gemmatimonadota bacterium
CCGGCAACTCCTCGAGCGGAAGCCGCCCTTCCCGATCCGCGCGTCGACCTTGCGCGCGCAGACCTCGGCGATCACCGGCCCCCGCTGCACCCAGCGCGGACTGACCACCACCAGCCCGTCTTTGTTCTTGGCCAGGTCGTTGAGGCTGATCCACTCCTTGCGCCCGGCCTCGACGTGGCTGTCGGCGGAGAACTCGACGGTATAATTGAAAGCGCCCGTGCGCGCCAGCTCGAAGGCCCCCGACTCGAAAACCAAGTTGTTGCCCTCCAGCACCGGCGCCCCCGTCGCATNCGTCACCAACTGCATGTCCACGTAGACGCCCGCCCCGTCGGCATCGGTCCACAGCCGTGCGTCGACATCGCCCGATCGCACGACGGTGGCGTCAATATCGGCGGCGAACAACTCGCAGCGCACCCGTGCGGAAGCGGTTGTGCCCGGTTCGATATAGGCCCGCGCCAGCGTCGAAGCGAAGGTCTTGTCGTCTATAGAGATGGTCAGATTGCCGCCCCAGACCAGCCAGTTGTCGAATGCATGGCGCTCGAAGCGGCGATGCAGTTGTTCGTAAAACGCGGCGCGCAAACCGAGGACGGCCGTGTCAGTCAACAGTCGATCTCCAGGCATAGTGGAAGGGACGGAGGGATGCTCCGGAGAGTAGCAATTCGTTTAAAAACGGCATATCGGGTCATGGCGTCAAATGGTCACGTTTGAGTAAACCGCAANCGGAATTTGATTTCGTCTATGCGGAATATTTGCTTACTTTTGCGAATATCAGTGTGCTTATATGAGTTATGGGAAATACGCAGACCTAGTGTAAAACCAATAAGTTTCGTTATTGATTTGCACAGCCCATAGCATCCCGCCCACGCACTCGTTGCGCANTTGCGCGGGCGCTTACAACGTTAGAGCATGAACAAAACCACGACATCAAAGAACGGCGTACCCATTCGGCTTACCGTCGAGCGCTGGTCACACATTACCGAGGAACACTGCGAGCTAGCGGGAATGCGGGAGGAGGTACTCGAAACGATATCAGTACCTTCTCGTATCCTCGCCGGCAATCACGGCGAGTTGATGGCTATCCGCGAAGTAGAGACCGGAAAATTTCTCGTCGTTCCCTATCGGGAGATGGAAAAGGACGGCTTTATTATTACGGCATTCCTGACACGGCGTGTGAATTCTCTTAACAAGAGGAAGCAACTATGGCCACTATAAGCGTNGACGAGTATATACACCTGGTACCTGCCGTGAAACACTCACCGCAGCAGTTCCTATGGTCTTCATATGATGCCGAGGCGGATGTACTCTATGTGAACTTCAAAAAACCAAGCCACGCGGACGAAAGCGAACTCACTGACGAGGATGTGATCATCCGTTATGAGCAAGGCAATATAATCGGCTTCACCATAATGAACGCCAGTAAACGTCTTCCGGAATCGGCCAATAAGTAAATGAGAATTATCTAGCCGGTATATTTGTGTATTTATTGCCCTTCGCGGTGCAAGCGCGCGATCGCCGNCGCCGCCNNGCCCACATTGCGCGCCCGCNGCGGATAGCCCCGGGCCGCCAACACCTGTTGCAAGCCGCCCAGAAACTGATCCACCAAGGCCAGCTCCAACCCTGCCAGATTGCTATACACTTCCGTGGGAAACGGTCCATCCACCCGCTCCCGGCGCGGGTTTGCGTAGGCGACGATCTCCGGCCCCGGTCCTCCGTCCGGATCAAAGCGCCGCACCAATCGCCAGTCGTTCTCTAAATGGCGGTAAAACGCCGCCTGCACGGGAAAGCGCTCGGGATCTTCTAGATAGCGCCGATAGACGAAGCTGCTCACCAGCACATAGTCGAAATGACCGTACCATTCGCGGGCGTAGAGTCCGGCGAAGCGCTCGGGATGTACGACATCGATGGGCAGGCGAAAGAGCAGGTGGTAGGAGCCCTCGGAACCGGGGTAATAGGTGTAGTGCTCAATCGCCATCAGCGCCTCGGGCGACACCAGGTCCTCCACCCACTCGGCGACCTGTTGGCGCGTATCGGGCGCCGTCAGCGCCGCGTAGTGGTCATTAAGCGCCCAGGCCTGGGTCCCACNGTACACCACCAGGACGGCGACCAACACTCCGCGCATCCGCTGCCGCCAAAGGCCTTGCGCCCCCAGCACCANCAGCACCGGCACGANCGGCAGCAAGTAGCGCGCGCCTCGCATCTCCCAGGTCGAGATCAGCAGCAAATAGACGCCGACCCAACAGTANNGCACTAGCCCGTCGGCGNCGCGCCGCCGCACCGCGTCCCGCAAACCCCACAAGGCGACCAGCCCCACGACCCCGACCGCCCACGCCAACTCGACCGCATAGAAAGNCACCGTCCACTGCGCCCGGTCCTGGCCAAAGTGNCCCAAGGCCATGTGCTCGCGCTCGTAGGTGAAGTCGTGCCAGAAGGCGTCGAAGTGCCACAATATATAGGGATTANGTGCGAAGAAGATTCCAAGGGCGGCCAGACCCGCCAGCAGCGCGCCCGTCCAGTCGCGGCGGCTATCCAGCAACGCCACCGCCGCCAGGGGCAGGGCCAAAAGCCCCGCCGTATATTTGACCGCTGCGGCCACGCCGATCCCCAANCCCGCNTTGAAATAGGCAGANNGGCTCGGCGCGCGCGTCAGGTCAACGATCCACCCCAGCGCCACCAACATACACAGCGCTAGGGGCACGTCGACCAGTACGTACTGGGCCAAGCGCACGTGCAGGGCGTTGACCGCAACCAATCCAGCCGCCAACAACCCGACACGCGCATCGCCCACCTTGCGCCCGAGCCAAAAGGCCGCCGCCGCCGTTCCCAAATCGCAGAACACGGTCACCCAGCGGCCCAGTAGCACCAGATTCGGCGCCGCAGCCTCNAGCCCCTGGCGAAATTCAACCAGCGACCCGCCCTGTATTAAGGTCCAGAACAGGTACCCTGCCTGAGCCAGGAACTGCGCGAAAAAATCAGCACCGGATAGTTGTAAAAACCGGGATCGAAACGGAAGTCGGCCCAAAAGGCCATGGCCCGCAATACCGGGGTGGCCTTTTCGTAGTACGCCGGCAACCAGCGCTCTAATTGCCACGCCCTGAGCACCGCGGCGATCAGGACCAAGGCGCAGAGAATCCACCCNGAGCGGTGATCCGCCCGTCGGTCTTCCGGGGAGGTCGACGCGTCGGCAGCCAATGCCCTCAGCGCTCCACCGCCCTAGGCATGCCCCTCCCGGTAGTGCTTGCGCAGGATATCCTCGCCAAAGTCATTGGTCAAATCGCGCCACACCGCGTGGATGTGGTTGGCGTCGTTCTGGACATTGTCGTATTCGGCCAAAAAGCTTGCGCCCTGCACCCGGTAGTAATGCGGGTCGCCGCGCTCGGCNCCGCCGGCCCAGGCGAAACGCGCCGATGCGAGATCGCCGCCCAGCCGCGCCCACTCGGCCGCGGCCACCGCCTCGGGCATGCGCCGCACGTAGACCTCGACCAGCGCGTTGAGAATATCGCGTTGCGCCGCGGTCATATCGGCACTGCCCAAGCCCTCGGGCTCGACCTCGCCGCGCACATAGGGCANGTTGGTGGTGAGAATATCGCCGGGCGCCTCGGCGTTGACGACGGCCANCTTCTGCTGTTCGCCGTCGAGCTCGTGCAACAACTGCCGCCCCAGGTCTTCNTCTTCTTTGAGNGCGCGCAAGCCCTCGTGCTCACCGTGCCGCACCTCGGCGGGATTGGAGCCGAAAAAGAGCGGCGTCGGCCCGACCATGCGCCCATCGACAAGGGTGTAGTTGAGCGAAATGTGGTGTCCTTCNAAACGCCAGCCCCAGGGCGCGGCATCGCCCGGCTCGCCGAAGACGCTGANATAGTACAGCTCCGGATCGCGCGGAAAGCGCCGCCCACCNCCTTCGATACCCGCCAAAATCGGCTCCAGCCCGATGATCGTTTTGACCTTCTCGTAGCCCTGCGCACTGACCCCCGTCGCCACCAGCGCGTGCGCCAGTNCGCGCANCTTGCCGTCCATCTCCTTCAGCGCCAGCCCCGCCCGGTCGCGCGGGATATAGTGCCANTTCTCGCGCTCTTGCGTATCNCCGAANTCGATCACCGCCTTTGCCCGGCTGNCGGCGTCGAGCGCNGCGAGAAAATTGCCGGCCGCCTCGGCCATGCGNCCTACGGTNTCCGCGTGGTCCATATGGTTCCTCCCTAACTCGGCGCCCGCGCCGACANATCGTCGTGCAGGTCGATGGTCGTGGTCTCNTCGTCGCGCTGCAACACGGCGANGCGCACAAATTCCAGTGGCTCGGGACCGGGGTTGTAAATGCCGTGCGCCTGGCCGATGCCCTGCCAGGTCACCGAGCCCTGGCCGACCGCGAAGGTCTCGTCGGCGGTGGTCATCAGCCCCTGTCCCCCNACAATGACGAAGCTCTCCTCCAGGGTGTCGTGATAGTGGTAGCCCACNGACGATCCCTGCTCCAACACCGCGTGATCGAGATAGATCCAATCGCTNCGAAAGTCCTCCGGCTTCAACACGTGCCGCGTGGCGATCTTGCCGCACCCGCCGTGAATAGCGTCGCGCCACTTGAGTTCCGCTTGGGCGAAGGGCCCGGTCTGCACGAAGCCATCCCNAAACGAGTCCTGCGCCACCGCTCCCATNTGCTCNGCGCTCATCGCCACTTTGACGTGCAANACCCCGAAAACTCGGTCGCTCAAATTCTGCAACTCACAGTCATAGCCAACCGGTCCGACAATGTACCCCGNCCCCTGACCGCTCGCCCCCCGCCCCCCTCGCGTCTCGTCGNTGCCCTTGCGACAAGACTTCACCGCCAACGCCGCCGGTCCCCCCAACAACACATACCCCTGCTCGCAATCCTCCCCCTCTCCCGCGATTTGCCGCACTTCCCCAGGCTCCAACGCCCAATAGCTGTATCCCACCCAAGGCGTCGCAAACCGCAGTCCCGCAAAGACCGACCCTCCCCCTCCATCCAATTCAGCTAGGTGAATGTGTTTCATACTNTCCCCCTTCCCCATAGGGAAGTTGCCTCTACCGAGGTCCGGATCGGGGCATTTCCCTGGAGCGGATTGCTGTCCCGGATTTCACAGGATTGTGAAATCCGAGGATAGCCCTCGGAGCCGCACAGGATGTGCGGCGAGAATGAGCGAAGGGGCGTACCCCGATCCGGACCGTCAGCCTAGCAGCACCCACCACCCACACTCTCNATACCCATAAACTACACNCCCCNCCCAACCCCCACAAACCTTGACACTACANTNCCCCATACCCAACATACCAACACCCGTCCACCCATTCTACACGGAGCTCACCCCATGCCAATCAGCAAAAAAGGCCCCCTGCGCGTCGCCGTCCTCGGCCAGGGCCGTTCCGGTCTCGACATCCACTGCCACTACCTCAAAACCGCACCCCGAAAATTCGAGATCATTGCCATCGCCGATCTCTTGCGCGAGCGCCGCAAACGCGCCGCAGAAGAAATGGGCTGCGCTACCTANNCCGACTACCGCGATTTGCTCGCCCGCGACGACCTCGACCTCGTCGTCAACGCGCTACCCAGCCACCTCCANCCCGAAGCCACCATCGCCGCACTCGAGGCCGGCCACCACACCATCTGCGAAAAACCCCTGGCCTGGTCGGTAGCCAAACTCGACAAAATGATCGCCGCCGCGCGCGCCAGTCGCCGCAAGTTGCTGCCTTTCCAGCAATCGCGCAACGCGCCGCAATTTCAGAAGATGCTCCAGATCATCGATTCGGGCGTGCTCGGCCGCATTGTCCAGGTCTCGCTGTCGTTCAGCAGTTTCGCCCGCCGCTGGGATTGGCAGACNGTGCAGGAGTACAGAGCCGGCAACCTGCTCAACACCGGCCCGCACCCCATGGACCAGGCCATGCGCCTGCTCGACTTCAAAAAGCCGCAGCACATTCTCTGCGCCATGGACCGCGCCAACACCTACGGCGATGCCGAGGACTATGTTAAGATCCTGCTGCGCACCCGGGGCAAGCCGGTTATCGACGTCGAGATCTCTTCCTGCNCCACCTTCCCACAACCCATGTACACCGTCCACGGCGAACGCGGCGGGCTCTCGGGTGGCCCCTCGGGCCTGACCTGGCGCTACTACGACCCGAAAAAGGCACCCAAACACAAACTTATNCGCAGCCCGCTGCCCGGCCCGAGCTACTGCGGCGAAGAATTGCCGATGATTGAGAAGACCTGGACNCCCAGCAAAACCCAGCAGAACGNCTTCGGCTTTATGTCCAAGGCCTATTACGACCACATCTATGCCGTGCTACGCGAGGGNGCCAAACTGGAGATCACGCCGCAGCAGGTNCGCGTGCAGGTCGCGGTTGTCGAGGAATGCCACCGCCAAAACCCGCTGTCCAAACTGCCGCGCAAGGGCTGGCCGAAGGGCAAGTGAGATGAATGCTGCCAAAGCGAAGATGCTCGAAGCCGCCATCGCCGAACTCCCCCGCGTNCCCCTGGCCTCGGTGCGGCCAACGCCGCTCGAAGCCATGCCGCGGCTCGCCGCCCATATCGGCAGTCCTGCGCTCTACATCAAGCGCGACGACCTGACCGGACTGGCCTTCGGCGGCAACAAGACGCGGATGTTCGAGTTCGCGTTGGCCGACGCGATCGCCACCGGCGCNGATACGATCGTCTCGGGCGCGGCAGTGCAGTCCAACTACTGCCGCCAACTCGCNGCCGCCTGCGCCAAACTCGACCTCGAGCTGCATCTGATCTTGCGCCCGGTGCGCGAGATCGACAGGACCCAGTCGCAGGGCAACAACCTGCTGCAGCGACTGCTCGGCGCGCATATCACCATGATCGATGATGGCGTTAACATTATCCAGAAGGAGGCCATNCAGGCCAAGTGCGACGAGCTGACAGCGCAGGGCAAGAAGGTCTACTGGCCGCGCCGCAACGATACCATCGACCTCGACGCCATCGCCTACGTCGAAGCGGGCCTCGAAATCGCCCGCCAGTGCCAGGCGCAGGGCATTGCTCCCGAGTATCTCTATGTCGCCGCCCTCGACACCACCCAGGCCGGCGTCGCGCTGGCCCTGGCCTATCTCGAAACGCCGATCAAAGTGCGCGGTTTCTGCCCNGTTCCCGACCAGCGCGACCGCCACCAGGACATCGCCAATATCGCCAACCAGGCNGCGCACCGCTTGCGGCTAGACACCACACTCTCCGCCGCCGACATCGACAACGACGACTCCTTTATCGGCGACGGCTACGGCATCCCCTCGCCCGNGGGCCTCGACGCCCTGCGCGCCCTGGCCCGTTGCGAGGGCATTCTCTGCGACCCGGTCTACACCAGCAAGGCCCTGGCCGCCCTCTGCGCCCACGCCCGCGCCGGGCGCCTCGACGGCGAGGCGATCTTCCTCCATACCGGCGGCGCCCCGGCGCTCTTTGCCTACGCCGACGCAGTACTCGCCGAGTAGATGGAGGCCTATGTCCTCGTCGCCATAGCCTTCTTTACCTCGACGCTGACCGCCGTCATCGGCATGGGCGGTGGCATCCTGCTGATCTNGGCCATGCCCGGCCTGTTGCCTGCCGCCGCCATCATCCCCGTGCACGGCGCGGTGCAACTGGCCTCCAACGGCAGCCGCGTACTCTTGGGAATACGCCACATCGAATGGCGCATTTTCTGGCCGTTTTCCATAGGCGCTGTGCTGGGCNCCGCAGCCGGCACCGCAGCCGTCGTCCGCCTCAGTTTCGACCATCTGCCCCTCTATCTGGGCGCCTTCATCCTCTTCGTTACCTGGATCCCCATNCCCAAGCGCTCGTTCCGCCTGCCCGGTCACTTCGCCATCCTGGGTGCGCTGCAGACCTTCCTCTCGCTCTTCGTCGGCGTNTCCGGCCCCCTGACCAACGCCTTCCTCCTGCGCAAAAACCTGCCCAAGGACCGNCTCGTCATCACCCACGGCATCACCATGACCGCCACCCACCTCTGCAAAATAGTGGTCTTTGGCTTCGTCGGCTTCGCCTTCGCCCCCTATCTCTATCTCATCGCCGCCATGATCGTCTCCGCCACCCTGGGCTCCTGGGCTGGCACCAAACTCAGGGGCCGCCTGCCCGAAGAACTCTGCAAAAAAATCTTCAAGGCCTTGATCTCCCTCCTCTCAATACGCATGATTGTCAGCGCACTCAGCACCTAATCACAACGGGACACGCCTTTTACCACTATACACAACTGANGGCAGCTCTTCTATTCGAGCCCCGAATCGGACCGTCAGCCTACCAGAAGGACCGCCCACACCATGAACGAATTCGACCAATCCATCCAAGAACTCGAAATCTACGGCTTCACCCTCTTAGAAAGCGTCCTCGACACCGACACCGCCGCCGCCATGCGCGAAGCCCTCATCCGCTGCGAGCAAGAGCACGGCACCGAACACACCCATCGCGGCGCCGCCCGCCACGTTGCCAACCTGCCCGTAATGGACCGCATCTTCCACCAGACCATCGATCACCCCCGCGTGCTGCCCATCCTCGAACACTTCCTCGAACCCTCGCTGATCCTGGGCAGCCTCAACTCGCGCATCGTCCGTCCCGGCGACGGCTATCAGGACCTGCACAGCGATATCCCCGTCTACATGCTCAATATGGACACGCCGGTGATGATGAACACCGTGTGGATGCTCGACGACTTCAGCCCGGAAATAGGNGGTACCCGCGTGGTGCCTGGCTCGCACAAGAGCGGCCTCGGCGGCCCGCCCGAGGGCTTCGACGTCGTACATGAGATACAGCCTACGGCGCCGGCCGGCTCGGTCATCGTCTTCAACGGCCAGTGCTGGCACGGCGGCGGCGCCAACACCACCGAGGACTGCAACCGCCACGCTCTCTTCGGCCACTATCGCAAGCACATGCTGGTCTTCCAGCTCGATCCCCACGACGGTTTTCCGGAAGAATGGTACGAAGGCCTGAGCGAGCGCCAGCGCCAGCTGATGCGGATGCAAAGGGGACCGGGCGCCCTGCACGCGGCCGACGCGCACTTCCGCTAGATGGCGAGCGAGGCTTCCCGCGCCGCCGCCAACGGCGGTGGAAGGCGCGGGTTGGGGAAAAGTTAAAAAGACGATCCGTGACTGACCCCACAGCCGCCACCATCCACACCTACGACCGCGTCGCCCGCGAATACCACGACAAGCGCTACGACCGCGAGCTGGCGCAAGAGCGGCTGGACCATATCGGCATCCTGCTCGGACCGGGTCGCCACCGCATTCTCGACCTCGGCTGCGGTCCCGGCTACGACGCGGCCCTGATCCGCGCCCAGGGCCACTGCGCCATCGGCGCCGACCTCTCCTCCGGCATGCTGTCCTTCGCCCGCCGCCACTACCCCGGCCCCTACCTCCGGACCGACATGCGTCGCCTGCCCTTTGCCGCCGCCTTCGACGCCATCTGGGCCAATGCCTCCATGCTCCACCTCGAACCCACCGACTTTCCCGGCGCCCTCGCCGAGTGCCAACGTGTCCTCAAAGCCGGCGGCTACCTCGCTCTGAGCCTCAAGGCCGGCGAGGGCCAGGCCTGGGAAAATGGCCGCTTCGCCGTCGAAGACGCCCCGCGCTTTTTCACCTACTGGACCGCTGCCGATCTCGACCGGGCCTTGGCGGCAGCGGGATTCAGCTCCGTCGGCGGGGCAACGGGCGACGGCACGGATGAACACCAGACCTGGCTTTCCCGCCTGGTGCAAAAGCCGCATTGAGAGAGCTCTATCCCACCCATTCTTGTTTCCATAATTATAATAGTTAAATTTGTATATCTTTTAGCCATAACGCCAAGACCGTTCACGACCACCGCTCACCGCAAGGACCAAGCCATGTCCGGCATGCACCTGCTCGCCCTTGCCTTAGTCTTCCTCTCGCAAACTGCCCAGGCCCAGGTCACCGCCTGGCAACTTGGCGGCAGCCTGCCCTGGGCCGGCCAGGACACTGTCAGCATCATGGTCGATTTCGATTCGGTCGACGGCGCCATCCAGCCTGTCAGGGTAGATCCCAGCACCAATATTATCTCGCTGCTCGACAACTGGACCACCTTTCGCCAACCCAAAGAGCTGGGCTATATAGACGGCGAGCGCCCGCGCATCTGGAAGTGGAACGAGGGCAACGGCGACCCGACCGAAAACGGCGTAGTGCTCATCGATGCCGACAGCTCGACGTATAACTCCTCCAAGGCTGAGGGCATCGGCAAGCAGTTTTTCACCATCGACCTCGCGGTGCCGATGCCGGCGCACACCTTCGGCTTCCACACGCCCAACAGNGGTTACCGCTCCGATGGCACGCCGTTGCCCACCGATGCCACACCCTCCTTCCAGGTCTCAATCCAGGAGNAAAACCAGGGCACCTTTGGCATNAAGGGCAACTGGCCGTTGCAACAGGTCATCTCCGAGCCCNCCCAGAATTTCGAACCCAATGTGCGAGTCGAGTTCGATCAGCAGTACGTGCGCTTCTTCCGCTGGGTGCGCAAATTCTCGATCATCGACGAGACGGCGCTGACCCGCATCACCGGCACCTCGGCCGGCCAGGGCAACCAGGCGCGCGCGCTGCTGGGTACTCTCAGCGAGTTTGAGGTCTACGGCGACGGCTATCCCAAGCGCGCCACCTACCGTTCCAAAATCATCGACCTCGGCGCCGAGCAGAACTTCGGCCGGCTGTTCTTCGCCGCCACGCCGATGCGCTTCGCCGACGGCGCGGCAGTGGAGGCGCTCGACGCTAAAGCCTTCGTCGAGATCGAAGTCCGCACCGGCCGCGACTCGGACCCCAGCATCTACCACGAATACACCGTCACCGGCAAGGAGAAGCAAGTCAGCCGCGACCACTACGAGAACGACCTGCGCACCGGCTTCGGCCGCACCTGCGCCTCCTGTGACTTCGTTCAGCGCAGTCCTCGTCCCGGCATGCGCGCCTCGATCCAGTACGACAGTGACAACTGGACCTTCTGGTCGACGCCGACCATCCAATCGGGCCTCCCGCTCAACCTCGAGAGCGGCTCCTTTCTCCAGGTCTACATCACGATGCACAGCGCCAGCTTCTCGGATTTCGTGCGCCTCGACTCGCTGTGGATCGAACGTGCGCCGCTGTTGGCCGCCCGCGTCGTCGGCGAAATCGCCCCCTTGCAGGATCCGCACCCTTCGCGCGGCATCGCCCAGGTCTCGCTGGGCGAGATGATCGACTTCGCCTACGACCTCTCCGCCTCTTTCTCCGGCCAGAGCGGTTTCGACGCAGTGCGGATCCAGACCGGCGCCCGGCCCCAGTTCAAAGAACTGCTGATCGGCGACCAGGCGGCCGAGCCGGCTGCTGTCCGCGAAGCGGACGACGGCCTGACGGTCGTCCTGCCCCAGCGCATTACCGGCGCCACCAACGCCCCGTTGCGCATCGTCTTCGCCGCCGAGGTCTTCGAACTGGCCACCACCTTCCTCGGCGAAGTCACCGACTCCCAGGGCGAGACGCTGCCGCAACCCATTATCGACGGCGACGCCGGCGACGCGCTCTCGACCAACAGCCTGCGTGTGCTCAGCACTTCGGACCGCCAGCCCGCCCTCTTGCAGGGATTGCGATTCTCGACACCGGTACTGACGCCCAATGGCGACGGAGTCCACGACGAGTTGCGCGTCGATTACGAGCTCTTCGGCTTGCCCGAACGGGTACCGGTCGATCTAGCAATCTACGGGCTTGATGGGCGCAAGATCGCCACCGTACCCCAGGGCTTGCAGACCGCTGGTCCGCAGACCGCGCGCTGGGACGGTCGCGACCAGGGCGGCGCGGCGCTGCCGCCGGGCATCTACCTCATCGCCATCACCGTGCAGTCCGAGCGCAGCGGCGATGACGCACTGCGTCCGCTCGGGCTGGCTTACTGAGAGGGAGGGACCCATGCTTATTCTGCTGTTTATCGCCCTCTCGCCCCTGGCCGTAAACGCCGAAATCCTGACCTTCCAGGGGCCGGAGACCTGGAGTACCTGGCGCGCCCCGATTGGTCTGACCCAGGTCGGGGATGAGGGGCAACTACAGCTGACAAAATTTCGCCGCAATATCAACGCCGTCGCCGACGCCCACGAGTTCACCTACGAGAGCAAGAGCCGGGGCGAGGTCGCCGGCGGGCTGTGGGAAGCCCTGAGCAATCCCGGCACCGGCGCCCATATCAAAGCTGCACAGGCAAGCAGAGATTTCGCTGAATATCGTGATATTTGCATGATGATTGCTTTTTCTGCTTGCGTTTGCGAGGGCCGATTCGGTCAACCCATGACCGCTCGCCAAGGTTCCTCCGCACACGCCACTGAATCCCCGGTTAACCGATAAAGGATTTGCGGTGAAAGGGCATCGTAGCTAAAGGGTCGGGCCGGACCCGAGTAGATGA
>PBOD01000073.1 GCA_002724215.1 Gemmatimonadota bacterium
CGTCCAGCCCGCGCCCTAATCGCGGCGCAAATGCCCCCACTCCTCTTTTGGCTCACCGCGGTCGCGATTCCACTGCCACATTTCGACATAGGGCGGCTGTGCGTCGAGGCCGAAAATCTTGCGGCCTTCCTTCCCCGCCCGTGCCAATACTTCCGGATCGACAATGCGCGCAACCTCGTATTCGCAGCGGGTCCAGTGCCGACGCCAGGGGTTCAATATCGCATAGCGCGNNGNNTCGNTGCGNTTTTCNGTNGGGCCGTGCCAGGTGTTGGCGTTGAAAACGACAACGGAACCNCGTGCCGCCACCGCGGTCACCGCGCGCTCCNCGGCCCCGGCTGGACGGTCCAGCGTCGGGTGCAAATGGCTGCCCGGCACCAATTCGGTCGCGCCGTTGTAGGCAGTGAACTCGGAGATGCAGGTGATGGTATTGAGCGCGACCACGTGGCTAGTGATCCGGGTATTGGCGTCGGCCGGGGCGAGGGATGCCTCGCGGTTGTGGCCGGTGATGGCCCCATCGGCGTGCAGGGAGCGTCCTCCCTCGCCCGGCCCGAGGATCGAACCGTGCATCGAACTGAGCAGCGCATCGGCACCGAGGAAGTAGCGCACAAAGCGCAAAAACTCCGGCACCTGGTAGAGCCGCTCGAATATTCGCGCCTTGTTGAACAAGCACTCCATCCCGCCCCTGGCGCGCGCGGAGGCCANCCGCTCGAGCGCGGCCTGCGCCTCATCGCATTCAGCCGCCGTTAAAATATCCGGCACAATAGCAAAGCCATCCCGTTGCATACTCTCGATGCGCTGCGCAAATTCCCGTTCGGTCATTGCAGATCCTTGATCATTTCGACTCGATCNGAAAGCGTTTTTTGGCCCACTTCGTCCTCCTTGCTAAACCACTCGGGCAGCCGCCCCACCTCGCGATAGCCTACTTTGCAATACAGGCGATAGGCCGGCACGTTCAGGCCCCACACCACCAGGTAAATCCGCCGTAGCCCCAGNTTCTTCGCCTCCTCTTCGAGCTGGTACATCATCTCCTCGCCCAGGCCACGGCCACGACAGGCGCTGATGATCTTGATGCCCAGCGTCCCGGTCCCGGGCGCGGTGCCAGTAGCGATCGCGCCCTCGCCAACCAGCCGTCCGTCGGCCTCGATCACCACATGCGAAGACCGGCCCGTCTCCAACCCCAATAGGAACTTGCTCAGCCGTTCCATCCCCAGATCAAAATCGGTCTCGGCGTGATAGGCCATAACCTGTTCGACGTGGAGGATATTGCACATCTCGATATAGGCCGGCGCGTCCTGCCAGCGCGCGTGGCGAAAGCGATAGAGCNAACCATCGCGCTCCACTTCCTTGAGNAATTTGCCCTCTTTCATATTTCTAACGACCCAGGGTCCTNCCCTGAATCTGCCGATACAATTGCCGCAAGCGCTCGCGCTGCTGCGGCAGGGCCTGGCCCGCCCTTTCGACCACCTGCGCCGCNCGCGCCAGATCGCCGAACTGTCCGAAGAGCCGGATCATCTCCACATAGGCCGGCAACATCTGCGGCTCGGCCGCGATCGCCGCCTCGTAGGCCGCGATCGCGCCGTCGATATCGCGCTGCATGATCCGCACGTGCGCCATATTGAGCCAGGGCTCGGCCTGGGTCGGCGCACTCNGGGTCAGGCGCGCGAAAATATCCGCCGCCGCGTCCAGGTCACCCATCGCCCCCTTCATCCCGGCCAGATTCAACCAGGCCTGGTCGTAGTCGGGATCGAGTGCCACCGCGCGCTCGAAGGCCGCGTGCGCCCGTAGCCGGTCGCCGGCTTTGGCATAGGCATTGCCCAAGTTGTAGTGGATCGCCGCATCGCCATCCATGTCCATCGAGCCAAGACCGCGATTGGCGGCAAGAGCGAAGGCGATACATACCGCCAGCCCCAAACCCGCGTGGCGCCAGCGCCCGGACCGCGCCCAATGATACAACGCCCCCAACCCATAAGCGGCAAATACCAGCAATATCGGCAACACCGGCACCCGGTAGCGCGCGGCGACNAAAAACATCGCCACCCCCAAGCAATAACTGATCGCATACATCAGCGGCATGGTTGCACCGATGCGCCGCAAGCTCAACAATAGCCCCCACATTGCCAGCGGACCAACCAACCCGAAGGGGAAGGCGATACCCCACTTCCACAGTGTTAGCGATAAGACACCAGAATAATTGCGCCAGTAGTAGATCGGCTGGTTGCGCCCCACTTCGTCGCCGTGCCAAAAGGCCGCCATTTTATCCATCATCAGCCCCATCCACCACAGCGGATCGGCGGCGATATGCGCCATGGCCTCCTCCATGAAATACGCAGACTTGGCCGCGGGACGCTCAATCCCCTCTCGCGCCGGTCGCGTCACCAACGCGTCCCATTCCCAGCCCGGCCGTATGGCCACCGTCTCCTCATAAGCGGGATTGTTCCCGATGTAGAAGTTGATCCCCATATTGTAGGAAATCCCCACCCCATCGCCGCCGATATAGGCATTGCGCGCGGCCACCGGCGCAATCGGCAACGCCACCCCGAGCAAGAATATCCCCGTATAGACAAAGCCCTGCCGGTGCGGAAAGCGCCGCAACAGGTCGATCGGCACCATCACCGCGAACATCAACACCGTCGGCACCACCACCGCTCCCAGCCCGAACGCCGCCCCGGCCCCCAGCAAACCCCACCCCGTCGGCCGCCGCCACACCGCCAGNAAAATCACCAGCGCTGCCATATTGAGAAAGACCGACAGCGCCGCCGGCAACAATTCGCCATCAAAGAAAATCAGCGGCCCGTAGCATGCCGCACCAATTCCGGCGCAAAACCCCACCGCCGAACCGAACATATAGCGGCCGATCCACCAGGTCATCGCGCAGACCAGCGCGCCCATTAGCGCCTGTATCAGCCGTGCGGCGTGGAAAAAGCCGTCTGGGAANAGCGCCTTGACCGCGCCGAGAAAATACGGATAGAGCGGTGGTTGCCAGAAGGGCCCCTGCCCCACGCCGAGCCAATTGCCCGCAGCCAGTTTGAGTGCCTGCTGGGTATAGGTCTTCGAATCGACCGCCGGATGCGCAAAAAGCGGGCTCTGGTCGATCTCGAAGACATAGACCACCCGCAGCGCCAGTGCCAGCGCCAGCNCCAGCCACAGCGCACGGCGCCCCCTTAGTCTATCTGCAAACATATCCATGACTTATAGCAATAATTGGCCATATTTATAGCAATAATTGGCCATATAATGTATATTCCGCTGTTCATTGGCAATCGCAATCTCGGACCATGCCCCGACCCNACATTCCATCCTCCTCGTTGTTCGGCACCGCATTTTCGTTTTTGCTGGTTTTGGTCTTCACCGTCTTTATGGCCTTTACCAGCGTGCGGACCTATGTGCTCTACGGCAACTACACCGGCCTAACCGACCACTTCAACACCATCGGCGTGATCTTCCTGATCTTCTGGATCGTGGTCATCTCGCTGATTTTGCGCCTGCTCCATCCCCTACTCGGGCTCTCCCCCGCCAACTTCGCCCTGATCTACGCCGCGCTGATGGTCGCAGTAGTACTGCCCTCGATGGGCTTCGGCGGCTACTTCATNCCGNTGATCGCCGGCGCGTTCTACTACGCCACGCCCGAGAACAACTGGTCCGACCTNCTATGGCCGCACATNCCCCACTGGGCGGCGCCACGCGACCTCGAATCGATTCGCCAACTCTTCGAGGGCGCCGACGCCGGCACNCCNGTGCCCTGGGATTTGTGGGCCGGTCCGCTGTTGTGGTGGGGCCTATTTATGCTGGCCNTCTTCTTCGTCAGCGTCGCCCTGATCAGCCTGGTCCACCACCAGTGGTCGCGGCAGGAGCNGTTGGTCTACCCACTCGCCGCCGTGCCCAATATGCTGTTGGACAGCCTGGAGCACCCGGCCCGATCTATCCTCAAGAGCAAGCTGCTGTGGTTGGGCTTTTTTTTCGCGTGGATGTTTCCGACNGTCAATATGATCGACCAGGTCTTCGATTTGGAAGTTATCCACGGTTTTGGCATCCCCAGCTATCGCATTGAATTTCGACGCATCGGCCTGACCTACGGGCTCAACACCGATTTACTGGTCGTGGGCCTGAGTTACCTGGTCAACCTCAACGTGCTGTTCAGCGTCTGGTTCTTCCACTTGGTCATCGCCGCCGAGGGCGCGCTGCTCGGTTGGCTCGGCATCACCCTCACNCTGCCGGGACAGCCCCACTTCCCCAACCACGTATTGCTGATGGGCCACCAGCAAGTCGGCTCGCTCTTGGGCATCGTCGCGATCTCGCTGTGGATCTCGCGCGATTTTTTGCGCCGCCAGTGGCAGCAGATTATCCGTGGCGGTGCTGATCCCCACAACCCGATCTCGCCGCGCATAGCCGCCCTGCTCGGCCTTATCGGCCTGGTCTATATGACCGGCTTTCTCTATATGAGCGGCCTGAGCCTGATCTGGAGCATTGTCTTTCTGCTGTTGGCGCTCGCCCTGTTCTTCGCCATCGCCCGCCTGCTNGCCCAGACNGGCATCGGACGCCTGCGCGCCCCCACCTCAGTGNCGCCGGTGATGACCAATATCTGCGGCACCGCGCCCTNCGGCGCCCAGGGCCTGACNGCGATGGNGCTGAGCATNGTCTGGACGGCCGATCTGCAACTCTTCCTGATGGGCACCCTCGCCCATGCCTTCAAGGTCTGCGAACCCGCCCGGCTCAAGATCAGCGGCCGCAAACTAGTGTTCTTTCTCACCGGGGCCATGGTCGTCGGGTTGGTGACGACGATATGCGCCTATATCTGGCTCGGCTATCGCCACGGCCTGATCCACGGCTACAGCTGGTATTTCGTCAACTCGCCGCAATANCACTGGTCGTGGGTGGCCAACTCGATCAACAACCCCAATCCGGCCGANCCGCTAGCAGCCCTGTTTCTGTTGATCGGCATCAGCCTGACCGGCCTGCTGTCGCTGGCCCAATACCGCTTCGCCGGATGGCCGCTGCACCCGGTGGGTCTGGGCATCGCCCTTACCAATACCGTCTCGATTGATTGGTTCGGGATGTTTATTGCCTGGCTGATCAAACTAATCGCCCTGCGCTATGGTGGCATCGCGCTCTACCGGCTGCTGTTGCCGTTCTTTATCGGCTTNATTCTGGGCACTTCGGTCGGCATCGGCGGAGCGTCGCTGGTCTACGCTTTCTATTACTACTGATGCANATCGCTATTCGCCCGCAGGCACCGGCGCCGCCGCATCGATCAGTTCCTGCTGTTTCAATTCGGCCCAGAAATCNTCCGGAATGGCGAACTCCAAATTTCCGACATTGCCCGCAATCTCGGCCGGCGACCGCGCCCCTGGAATCACCGTCGCCACCGCCGGGTGCCCGAAGGGAAATTGCAGCGCNGCNGCCTGCAAGGGCACCTCGTGGCGATCGCANACCGCCTCGATCCCGCGCACCCGCTNCAACATNGGCGCCGGCGCCGNCGCGTAATTGTACATCGCGCCCTCTACCGCGCCGGTCGCCAGAATTCCCGAATTGTACGGCCCGCCGATGACGATGCGGATATTNTTCTCGCTGCACAGCGGCAACAACTCCTTAAGCGACTCCTGCTCCAATAGCGTATAACGCCCCGCCAGCAAAAAGGCGTCAAAATCGCCGGCGCGGGCAAAATCCGCCAGCATCTGCCACTGATTCATACCCAGGCCGATGGCCTTGACCACCCCNTGCTCGCGCAACTCAGCAAGCGCCGGATAGGCGCCGGCCATCACTTCGTCGAAATGCCCCGGATCACCGGGCACCCAGTCGGGATCGATGCTCTTGGAATCATCCGGGTCGTGGATCAGCACGATGTCGAGGCGGTCCGTCTGCAGCCGCTCTAGGCTCTCCTCGATCGAGCGCAGCACCGCATCGCGCGAATAGTCGAAATAAGTCGCCTTCTCGGGCGCGTCGACGAATAGATCGATATAGTCATCGCCTTCTCGCCGCTCCTTGAGCACATAGCCGACCTTNGAGGAAATCGCAATCTCGTCGCGGTCGAGTNGCTTNAGCCCCGCGCCCATCCGCGTCTCGCTCATGCCGTAGCCGTAGAGCGGCGCGGTGTCGAAATAGCGCACCCCGGCCACATAGGCCGCATCGAGTACCTCGTTGCTCTCCTCCTCGGTTATCGCCGCATACATATTAGCGAAGGCCGTGCCGCCCAACCCCAGGCGAGTGACCTCCAGACCGTGCGGTCCGACTNTTTCNCTGTCGCCAGCTTTCATGGTTTTACTCCTTTAAAAGATGGGGATCCGATTGCCGGTTTCCCCGCTAATATAGTCGAANACCACCCAGAATCCCGATACGAAAATATGCCCCAGAATCAGGCCCAGAAANAGCGGCCGCAACTGTCTGTAGAGCGTCACTCCGCCGTATTTGAGCACNAGCGCCTTGAGCAACCAGCCGANAAAAATCGAAAACCACGACCAGATGATCGTCAGCGTCGCGCCGATGGGAAAACCCAGATAGTGGACTGGCCACCACAAAAAGTGATGCCGCGCGTACATCAGCATCCCCATGATCCCCGCGCCGATGCCCGCGTAGAGAAAGCGCGGCCCGATTTCGTCGAAGTCGCGCCAGGGATGACTGGGATTGGCGATCTTGTAGGCCGAATCGCCGTGCACAATCTCGCCAAAGCGGTTGTAGAACCACCAGTCGAGGTTGATCCCGCCATACGTATAGCCCATCCACACCACCATCCAGATNGAGCCTCCCAGGCCGACGACAATCGAAATCATAATCGCCCAGAACAANGGCCGGCCCCTGACCTTGCCAATGTCGGCCAATTTCATGCTGTTGATCGCCGAAGCCATGATCATCGTACGCAGATCCCCCGCCCAGCTGAAAGTCATCCCCAGGCTTACCAGTCCGGAAGGCCCAACCGCCTCGGTGCCGACCGAATGGATGACGAAGGGCTGCGCCGTCATCTGCGCCCGCGCGAAACCCAGGCCACCCTCGGCGACAATCCGCGTCAGACCGTAAAAAATGCAAAAGGCGATAAAGAGAAAAAACAGCGATACCCACAGCGGCACCCCCGACAGTGTTAGCCAACCGGCGGCATAGGCGCTCGCCAGAACCAGCACCACCAGTGCCGACCGGTACGATAAGATCTCCTGACCGTCGTCCAACTCGCCTTCGTCGTAGACGGCCTTACGCCAGACCGTGCGCAAATAGCCCCTGCTGTTCCATAGACCGTAGAGCACCAGTACTAGCATCGCACCCATGCCCTCATATGACACCGACATCGAGCCCTCCATAAACAGGTCGCGACGGCCCGGCAGCGAGTAGCCGAGGATATTCTCGGTGGTAATCTGCACCTTGGTCAAAAGGTGGAATAGCCAGATGCTCAAGCCCACATCGAGCGCGAGAAAGTAGGCCAGCCCCAGCGCCACGAAATTGACATTGGTCGTCAAATGCAGCGCGTTGTTGAACAACTGTACGCTATTGCGCAGCTGTACTTCCGGAATAAATGGGAAATAATGGTTGAGCGCGTTGGTGCTAAATAGAACGAAGGGAATGGCGAAGCCGATCCACATCAGCGGATTCTTGAGAAAGGGGCTGACCACGGATCCATCTTTCGACTCCTCGGTCATGTCGATCGGCAATTGCAGGAGCGGAAAGGTCAGACGGTCGTAATCGACCCACTGTCGCCGCACGATCGACATGATAGTGATCATCATCAGGTAGATCGAGAGGATAAACGAGACCCAGGCCGCCAAAGGCACCGCCCAGTGCTCCCACGGAATGCGCTGCCCCTGCGGCAGGCCTTCGAAGAAATACTTGATCGCGTCCGGGTCTTGCGGTACCATCCACTCTCTGACATACGGGTGCAACAGTTCCGACCAGTTGTTTTCGGGCGTGGCATAGTAGTAGATATTGGGCAACATCGCGATCAGGTTGCCCGTAAAACCCCAGGTCGGAATCGCCGAGCCGATGATCATCATCGCGTAGATGACAATCAACTCGGCGCGGTTAAAGCCCCATGACCGCTTGCAGAGCTTGAGGACGGGATTGATAAAGGCGACGATGAGGAAAAACAGAAAGACCGCCCCGGCGGTTATATAATCCGACGACATCCCAGCGGTGGCCATTGCCAGCCGGGCATAGGCGAAAAACATATTGAGCGCCATCGACATCAGCGCGCCAAAGGCGATCGAGCGATAGGTGAAATTGCCGGACATAAAGGGGGATTCTAGGCAATTATGTCCGCGGGCGCAAATGCATCAAGATATTGAAAATCATTGGCTTGCGTACTAATTTGCACAAAACATTGTCGCGGTGGTGACCCTGGCGTATTATTAGCCCTGCAAGCACCAACGACAACCGCAAAGGAAAGCCATGACCGATCCCATCAAAGTGCATATCACCGGTGTCTACGGCCTGATCGGCAACCTCGTCTACAAGCACCTGAGCCAGTGGCCTGCGTACTACGAGCTCTACGGCAGCGGCCGACGACAGGCCAGCTCTCGCCGCGCCGACGAGGACGGGCGCATAGAATTGCCCGACGACCGCTTTTGCATCGCCGATATCAGCGACGCCCGGGCCGTCGGCCGGGCGCTCGACGGCATGGATGCAGTGCTGCACATCGCCGCAGTCCCCGGCCCGGAGGATTCCTTCAACGATGTCATGGAGAGCAATATACGCGGTACCTACAATGTCTTAGAAGCCTGCCGCAAAAAGGGCGTCGGCCGCATGGTCTACGCCAGCTCGATCATGACCACTTGGGGTTATTCTCAGTTCGTCGAGCCCTACAAGGCCATTGGCGACAACCGCGCCGCCGACATTCCCGCCGAGTTTCCATTGATCAGACACACCGACCCGGTGCGTCCGACCGAGCCGTATTCGATGAGCAAGGTGTGGGCCGAGGGCGCCTGCCGCACCTACGCCGACGCGCACGGGCTATCGGTGATCTGCCTGCGCATCGGCTGGGTCAACAAAGAGAATACTGCCCGGGGTATCTTCTCCAATTCGATCTGGTGCAGCCACGCCGACATCGCGAGCAGCTTTGAACTCGCGCTAAAAAAAACCACCGAACCAGTATACGACATCTGCTACGCCCTATCGGACAACAAATACCGCTGGGTCGACCTCGAGCACGCCCGCGCAGTGACGGGTTTCGTGCCGCAGGACCGAGGCGAGGATTGATCCCTTACCACCCATTCCCGAGAGACTGCGCATGACCGCCGCTATCGAATCGCAACTCGACCAGCTCGAAGCAGACGGCTTCCTCCTCGTCGCAGGCGCACTAGCGNCCGATGAAGTAGAACATCTCCGCCAGCGCATCAACCACGCCCGCGAGCAGGGCTGGGAAGAGGGCCTCAACGCCGTCGGCAATATGTGGTTCGACTCGCTCTTAGACCGCGAGCCAGAAAATTTCGCCCCGCTCGTCGGGCATCAGCGGATCCGCCCCTATCTCGAAGGCATGCTCGGCAAGCAGTGCCAGTTGCGCAGCTTCCGCGCCCATATCAACCCCGGNCCCTACCTGCAGGAATGGCACATGGACTTCTACGGCTACTGGGAGGAAAAGCGCCAGGCCGCAAAGTCGCGCCTCGCCGTGCCGCCNGTCGGGGTCAATACAACCTTTTACTTCCAGGACAACGAGCCTGGACAGGGGCATCTGAAATTCATTAAAAACGGCCACCGAAGCGAGCCGCCCCACCTCNATCCCATCGACCGCCCCAAATTCGAGGCGTGGTGCGAAGCGCAGGAGCACGTAGTACTTCATCCCAGAGCCGGCGACTGCGTGGTCTTTTTGAGCCACATTCCCCACCAAGGCGCCAAAGAGCGCGACGATATGGAGCGCAGTAATATCGTCTGCCACTACCAACTGACCCCGATGCACGAAGGCGCCTGGCACGTGTCGCGCCCGCGCGGCTGGGAGGGCACTTTCCCCTTCGCCATAGACTGAGCTGCAACCACAATATCACGTATAGAGGAGAACGCTTTGGCAGNACTCAAAGTTGGTATCATCGGCCTGGGCGGCATCGCCCGCTCGCACTGCGACGCCATAGCCCATCTCGACAATGTAGAAGTCGTCGCCGTCGCGGACCTCTTCGCAGAGAAGCGCNAAGAGTACATGGAGCAATACGACATTCCCAAGGGCTACCAGACCCACCACGAGCTACTGCAGGACGACGAGGTCGAAGCCGTCGCCATCGTCCTCGGCCACATGATGCACCACCAGCTCACGGTAGACGCCTGCAACGCCGGCAAGCACGTACTGGTCGAAAAGCCGATGGCTATCAACCTCCAGCAATGCGACGACATGGTCGAGGCCGCAGCTAAAAGCGGCGTCAAGCTGATGGTTGGCCTCTCCCAGCACTTCTACGACACCAGTGTCAAGGCCAAGGAGATCCTCGACTCGGGCGAACTGGGTCCGGTGATCACGGCGGTCAGCTATATGTCGAAGAATTGGAATTATTCCGGACGGCGACCGCAGTACCGCAGCCGCTACCACGGCGGCGGCATGTGGCTGACCAACGGGGTCCACGTCGTCGACCGCCTATCGTGGGTGATGGCCTCGCAGCCGGTTTCGGTCTCNGCCTCGGTCGGCACCCGCTCCCACTACCAGGCCGCCGACGACTACGGCACCGCGCAGGTCCGCTACCAGAACGGCCTAGTCGGCACCGCCGTGGCGGTGGGCTACGCCGACGGCGCACCTAATTTCGAGTGCCAGGTCATTTGTGCCAATGGCGGCCTGCGCTTCAGTGAGCACGGTGACAAATACGTGCAAATCGGCAAGGGCGACGAATGGCATGACGTCGACTTCGCGGAGACGCCNACCGGTATGTACACCGAATGGAAGCGCTTTGCCGAGGCCATCGAGCTCAATATTGAACCGCCGACCCACGGCGAATACGGCCGCATGGTCATGGCCACTCTCTTTGCGGCTGAACAATCGTCACAGACCGGTCGCGAGGCCATGATCGGCGACGGTCCCGGCTGGCAGAGCCAGACCTCGGGCGCGCCGACNACNATCCACCACGGCTGGATCTAAACTCCAGCCTGCGCCGTACAGGCCAATTAGATGACCGGGCGCAAATCTATCGGCGTGCCGCGATCGGAGCGGATAGCACCGGTGGCTTTAAGCCAAGGCGAGCGGACCTTCTCTTAAAGCCACCGGTATCGCAATATCCATATATAATACGCAGCAGTTNGCCCCTCACACCTCCGGCGCAAACTCCACCATAGCCTCCTCGTTGAGNTCGACGCCCCACCCCGGCCCGTTGGGCACTGCGATATAACCATCCTCGACTTGAGGCATCTCTTTCATCACCGATTTTTCATCCGCCGGCCGCCGCGGATATTCCAGCATCTCGAAGTTGGCAGTACAAGCCCCCAGGTGGATCCCCACCAGCGTCGAGATCGGTCCGTTGGGATTGTGCGGCAAAACCCGTATGTGATACGCCTCGGCCATCGTCGCGATCTTGTAGCCCTCGAGAAAGCCGCCGCAATGGCACANNTCNGGCTGNATNTAGTCGNCCGCCTGCTTTTCCAGGAGTTCGCGGAAAGCCCACCGCGTGTAGAGCCTTTCGCCCGCCGCTACCGGAATATTGATCGCGGCGGCGACCTTGGCCATCTCGTCGACATTTTCCGGCGGCACCGGCTCCTCGAAGAAAAACGGGTCAAACTCTTCAAAGAGCCGCGCCATGCGAATCGCCATATTCGGACTGAGACGCCCGTGGCCCTCGATCAGGATATCCACATCCGGCCCCACCACCTCACGCGTGGCCCGAACCCGTTCGACCGCCAGCCGCATCTGCTGGCGGTCCATTGTCTGCACCGCCAGTCCTAGCGGATCGAACTTCACCGCCTTGTAGCCCAGTTCCACCGCTTCTTGCGCCGAGGCGGCAAAGGCTTCGGGAGACTGGTCGCCGAAGAGCGTATGGGTGTAGAGTTTGATGCGGTCGGTCAGCTTGCCGCCGAGCAATTGATAGACCGGCGCCCCCAGTGCTTTGCCTTTGATATCCCACAGCGCCTGCTCGACACCGCTGATCGCGCTGGTGTGGATCGGGCCGCCGCGCCAGAAATTTCCGTGATATAGCTTCTGCCACAGCCCCTCGACCGCCAGCGGATCGAGGCCCTCGAGATTCATCTGCCGAATGGCATGGGCCACCGTCCCCGGATGGCAGTCGGCGGCCACCTCACCCAAACCATCGATCCCGGCGTCGGTCTTGACCAGTACCAGATAGCCGAGNACGCCGTGGCGCATCTTGTCGATGGATATGGTCTGCACAGCGGTAATTTTCATACTTCACCGCTCCTTGAAATAGGCGTAAGGCCGCTGNCCCCACGGCATCGGCCGACCACGGGCGATAACCATCAACTCGTACCAGTCGTCCCGGTCCAGCGTCAGTTCGACGGCCGCAGCNGCCGCCGAGATGTGATCGGCGTTGGCCGTGCCCACCAGCGGGATCACCCCACCCGGCAGTTGCATCAGCCAGGCCAGGGCCAACTGCCCCGGCGCGACCCCGCAAATTTCGGCAAAGGGCGCGAGTTGGGCGACGAGGCCGGCTTCGCGCTGCGCCTGCCAGTCGTCGTGGGCGCGCATTGCGCCGGCGGCGAGCACCCCCCGGTGCAGCGGGCTCCAACACAGCACATTCATCTGCTTTTCCGAACACACCGCCACAAGCCCCGTCTCCAGCGGCTCGATGTGCAGCAGGCTGAACTGCGTCTGCAAACTCTCCAGCCGCACATAGGCCGACAACGCGCGAATCTCATCCGCGGTGTGATTGCTGACCCCAACCCAGCGGATCTTGCCCTCCGTCTGCAATTCGTCTAGTGCGCGTCCGGTCTCCTGCGGATGGGTCAAATAGTCGATCCGATGCGGCTGGTAGAGGTCGATGCACTCCACCCCCAGGCGCTTGAGTGACGCCTCGCAACTCTTTTTCAAATAATCGCGAGATAAATCGTAGGCCTTGTATTCGTAGGCCTCTTCCATGCCCTGGAAGACAATGCCGCACTTGGAAGCGATAAAGACCTCGTCGCGCGCNATACAGCCTTCGCGCAACGCCGCCCCCAGNATCTCCTCCGACGTGCCACCACCATAGACGTCGGCCGTATCGAAAAAATTGATACCCAGTTCAAACGCCCGCCGCACCGCCGCCTTACCCTCTGCGGCCCGCTCCGGGGTCAAACTCATACAGCCGAACGCCAGGGCGGAAACCTCCGCACCCGTAGTGCCCAACTCGAGATAGCGCATGGCCAATCTCCTAGGGATTCACGTCCAGCCCGGCGAGCATCGTCTCCNGCTGGTCGTGCGGTTTGAAGTAGNNCGTCGCNGTGTACTCCNNCCCCATATCGCCCATCAACCGCCGCTGCCACAATGTCATCCGCTCCATATTNGCCTCCTAGTGGTGAGCCAATGGCTCGATATCGCCCGCCCGCGCCACCTCCTCCAATTCCGCCACGCTCGCCGCCCCGCTCGATACAGTCGCCACCCGCGCGTCGCCCAATATCCAGCGAAAGGCGCTCTGCGGCAGGGTCGATTCTTCTTCCCGCAANGCTGCAATCNCCCCTCGCGCCCGCCGCCGGTCGCCTTCGTCGTCAAACCGCCCCTCCAACGCTTCTAGCTGCTTATCCCCNTCGACATATANNCCCCCGGCCAAAGGCGTCGCGATCACAATACCCATATCGCTCGCCGCCGCCGCCGGCAANACCTCTGCTGCCGCCAATTCCACGCACGGGTGATAGTCGTGATAGCACAATACCGCGTCGAATTCCCCTGTCGCCGCCAGTTGCGCCAGCAGCGGAATCGCNCGCCCGGTAATGCCNATGNAATCGCACCAACCCCGCTGTTGTGCCTCCCGCAACCCCTCCAGCGTGCCCCCCGATTCCAGGATNCGTTCCTCCCCCGCCAGATTGACTTCGTGGATNTGCGCCAGCGCCANCTTTTCCACCCCCAGCAATTCCAGACTCCACTCCAGGCTCCGCAGCACCGAATCCCGCTTGTAGTCGAAATCCTCTGGCACGAAACCCACCTTGGTCGCAATATAAAATGAAGCATCTACCTCTGACAGCGCCTGCCCGATAAGCCGCTGACTCTCCCCGTACAGCGGCGCCGTATCGATGTAATTGCATCCCATCTCTGCCGCCCGGGCGATAATTTCCAGGGCATTCTCCGCTGCCCGGTCGGGATCGCTGCCCCCGAGATAAGCACCGCCCAGACTTACCTCGCTCACCTCTATACCCGTCCGGCCGAACCGTCTGTACCTCATAAGCTCCCCTTGCNCCATGACCATCAATGTGGAGACATAATCTACGCAATCTCCACCAGCCCATCACATATTGAACCCCACCCCCCAATTCCGTATGTTGCCCCTATACCTGAAACCCAGAGGATCCCATGTATCTCGGCACCCAATACGAACCCCGCGACCTCACCCCCGACTACTATCAGCACCTCGTACAACTCGGCTGCAACCACGTCTGCAGTACGCCATCGGGCCACCCCGCAACCTGGACCGCCAAATCGCTGACGGCGCATCGCGAAAAAATCGAGGCCTACGACCTAGTTCTCGACATGATCCCCCTCGGCCACATCGGCATCGGCCAAGGCGACCCCTGGCGCGCCATCATGCTCGGCACGGACGACCGCGACCAGGCTCTCGACTCGGTCTGCNACGCCATTCGCCATACCGCCGCAGCAGGCATCCCCGCCATGAAGTATTACCTCCACTACCTCGGCGTCGTCAGCACCGGCCATGTGCCAGGGCGCGGCGGGTCGCAAAACCGCACCTTCGTCTACGCCGATGCCGCGCAGGAGCCGCTAACCGAGGCTGGCCCCATCGATGCCGACACCATGTGGGAGCGAATCGCCTGCTTTCTCGAGCGCGTTATACCCGTCGCCGCCGAATACAAAATACGCCTCGCCTGCCACCCCCACGACCCACCGGTACCCCGGCCCCGGGGTCTGCGCGGCATCGACCGGGTCATGGGCGATGTCAATGGGCTCAAGCGCTTCATCGAGATCGCCGAAAACCCCTATCACGGCCTCAACTTCTGCCAGGGCACGATCTGCGAAATGCTCGAAGACCCCAACGCAGAAATCTGCGATATCATCCGCTACTTCGGACAGCGCGACAAGATCTTCAACGTCCACTTCCGCAATATCCGTGGCGGCTTCTGCGACTTCGTCGAGACCTTTCCCGACGAGGGCGACGTCGACATGTATGAGGCGCTGCGCGCCTACAAGGAGGTCGACTACCAATACATGGTCATGCCCGACCACGTGCCCAAAATCGCCGGGCCCAACCCCGATCTGGTCGCCTTCGGCTTCGCGCTGGGCTACCAGAAGGCGCTGATGCAGGCTATCGACCACCTCGACTGATATGGATATTCGCCAGCAGCTCATCGCCCTATACCGCTGGACCTAGACGGGAGCAAAACGCTATGACCCCCGATGAAGTACTCAAACACGAGCCAAAAATCCTCAGCGACGAACAGCGCCGTTTCTACTTCGACCATGGCTACCTGCTGGTCGCAAACGCCGTGCCGCCCGAGTGGATCGAACGCCTACTCACCACCACCGACGAGATGGTCGAAAGAAGCCGCGCGCTCACCCAATCCGACGCCGTCTTCGATCTCGAACCCGGCCACACGGCACAAAACCCCCGCCTGCGCCGCCTCTCCACCCCTGTCGACCACCATCCCGAATACTGGGCTTTCGCCTCCGAGTCAGTACTCGCCGACATCGCCGCCGACCTCGTCGGGCCCGATGTAAAATTCCACCACGCCAAATTGAATTTCAAATGGGCCGAAGGTGGCGAAGAGGTCAAGTGGCACCAGGATATCACCTACTGGCCGCACACCAACTACAGCCCGCTAACCATCGGCACCTATCTCCACGACGTCGACGAGGACCAGGGGCCACTGGCGGTAATTCCCGGCAGCCACAAAGGCGACCTCTACGACCAATACAATGAAAATGGCGACTGGGTCGGCTGCATCGCGCAGCGGGAGCTCGGTGGTATCTCGCTCGACACCGTCGATTACCTGCTGGGCCCGGCCGGCTCGGTCACGATCCACAACTGTCGGCTGATCCACGGCTCGAAGAAAAACCTCTCGCCCAAGGGCCGGCCACTGCTTTTAAACGCCTATTCCGCCGCCGACGCCTTCACCTATACCTACAATCCCATCAACAGCCCCGAGCACTCGGGCAAGATCGTCCGCGGCCAGCCCGCGCGCTGGGCCCGCCACGACCCACGCCCCTGCCTGGTGCCGCCCGACTGGTCCGGCGGCTATACCTCGCTCTACGCGATGCAACAGGAAGAAAACTGGACGGCGAAACAATAATGAACGACGACGAAAAATACCTCTTCGACCTCGCGGGCTATCTCGTCCTGCGCGATGTGCTTACCACCGACGAGGTCGCGCGCATGAACGAGGCCATCGACCGCCATCGAGACCAGCTCGTCCCGCACGAGCGCCAGTTCGAAGGCGAATCGCAAACACTGACCAGCGAGGTCCGCCAGCACTGGCTCGAGGGCATGCTGGCCTGGCAGCGGCCCTGGTGCGAGCCCTTCCGCGACTTACTTGTCCATCCACGTATCCAGCCCTACTTGACCGAAATCCTCGGCGGCGGCTACCGCCTCGACCACGGTCCAAGCCTGGTCGCCATGGACAAGGGGTGCGCCGGCCACTATATGCACGGCGGCGGCGTCGAGCGCCAGGATTTCTCGCAGACCTATATGTGCAAATTCGGAAAAATCTACTGTGGATTAACGGTCGTGGAGTTTATGCTCGCCGATGAAGGACCGGGCGACGGCGGGTTGGCAGTAATCCCGGGCAGCCATAAGACCAACTTCCCGATGCCACAGAGCCTGCACTTATATGAGCAATACGCCGAATACGTCGTGGAAATCCACTGCCGCCCCGGCGACGCGGTGATATTCTCCGAAGCGACCACCCACGGTACCTTGAAGTGGCAGGGCGACCATCAACGCCGCACGATGATCTACAAATACAGCCCGCGCTTCCAGGCCCACGCACCAGGCTACCACCAGGCTACTTTCCCGGACTACGTCGACGACATGACGCCGGAACAGCGGCAATTACTCCACCCACCGCACGGCTAGGCCGGCTCGTTGCCCCAGGGGAAAGACTCGATCCGCAGCGCACGATCAGCGGCCGGCAACGATACCCTGGCGCCCTCAGCAGCCGACGAGTTGTGCAGCGCGAAGCCGATCTCGGTCGCCCGCCGCGCCTGCTCGATATCGCAGGCGGTTCGCCCACCTGTGCGCACCGCATTCACCAGATCTGCAACCATCGCCGGTCCCGACGGCCAGGGTTCCGCCGCGCTGGATAGCGGAATCGGCTGCGCCGCATCGCTGCCTTCATTCCAATGCCAGGCTACGGTCGCGTCGGCGTAAATCGCCACGCGTCCTGCGGACCCTGCAATGTCAAAGCCGATGCCCTTGGGACCGCCGGCCGTAACAAAGACCACAGCGCCATTATCCATGCCGATCTGCAACCGGGCGGATGGATCCATTCGCGCCCGCGAATCGGACGGCTCGGCGGCAACATCGTTCAGCAAGCCGCTAACCCACTGCGGCTCCGGGTCGCCCATCAGTCCCAGCACCGCGTCGTACCAGTGGCAACCGTGGTTGATGGCATTGGGCAGGCCATAGGCGGTCAGACTCGCCATCTCGCCGACCAGCCCGGCGGCCAACTGTTGCCGCAACTGACAATAGGCCGCATACCAGCGCCGATCGAGTGCGAAGGCCAGCGGCACTGCTGCACAGGCAGCAACGATCCGGTCCATCTCCGTAAGCGAGGTTGCCAGCGGCTTGTCACAGAGTATCCCGCGCACTCCCGCCGCGACCGCAGCCTCGATCTGGTCGGCGTGCAGCGTCTGGCGAGTGGCGATACACAAAAGGTCCGGCTCGACCTCATCGAGCATCTGCCCATAGTCGTCGAAGGTCGGGATTGCGCCCCATACCGGGCGCCAGCACTCGGCAAATTCTCTCCGCGTCTGGGCACCATGGTCGAAAACCGCAACGATATCGGTATCCGTAACTGCGTCGAAGGCCGAGGCGAAATTGTGGTGGGCCAAATCGCGCAGCAGCATGCGGTGGCAGCCGGCGACGGCGACACGCAGTGTATCAGTTGCCATTGATCGA
>PBOD01000074.1 GCA_002724215.1 Gemmatimonadota bacterium
CGAAAACATCGAGGCCATGGCCAAGGTCACCGCCGGTACCCCGATACCGATCTGCACCGGGGAGTTTTTGCACCGCCGCGATGGCTTCCGCCCGCTGATCGAAAGCCAGGCCTGCGATATGCTGCACATCGACGCCGCCAGCACCGGCGGGTTGTGGGAAGCTAAGAAGATCGCCGATCTGGCCGACCTCTACTACATGCCCTGCGCTTTCCACAATATCGTCTCGCCGCTGGGGCTGGCAGCCACAGCCCATCTCGCCGCTGCCGTCCGCAACCTCCACACCATGGAACTGCCCTATCACTCCGACCAGGTGCCCTGGCGCTGGGACATTATCCAGGCGGACGGGCCGCTTATAGAGGATGGCTACTTCAACGTGCCACAGGGACCGGGGCTCGGCGTCGATCTCGATGCAGATACCGCCCGCGCCCACCTGCGGCCGGGGTATACATTTTTCGAATAGGGAGCATCATGAACTGGGAAATCAAAAAACGCGGCCGCGTCACGTATTATCGCAAGAAGACCAACGACGTCTTTTCCGACCTCGTCGTCGAGGAATTGGACAACGGCGATCTCAAAATCCGCTTCGTCGGCATGACCGGCGCCATCGCCGCTAGCAACGAACTGGAACTAGAAGACATCGCTCGCATGGACCCCGCGCGCGAGATTCCCCGGATCTTCGACACCTGGGAGATGTACGTTCGCGAGGCCGGCCTTTGCGACTCGTTGGCCGAGCTCGACTTTCTCGAAGTCCACTCCTTCGGCGCCGCGCCCAAGGAGCCCAATCCCATCACCGAGCCCGAGAAATACGCGGCCGAGAAAAAGCGTATTCGCCAGGACTATGCCCGGGCCTACGCCAACTACTGGAAAGAGAAAATGCCCGACAACGGCCTGCCGGTGCGCTTTACGGTCTACCTCGAAGAATTGCCCGACGTCGATGCCAGCTACGAGTTCGGAGCGGTGGCGCTTTTGCAAAAGGCATGACAGTGGTACCCGCCGCGCTCATGCCCCCAGGATCCCCTACTTCAGGCCTCGCTCGGCACGGCCACCGCCACCGTCCTCGGCGCCAGCAGCCTGCGCCTCAACGGCCTGACCAGCTTCCACCTCGACGAGGGCCCCGACTTCGCCTGGCTCAATATCTACCGCGCCCTGGCCGACCACCGTCGAGATCTTCGGCACAGAAGGGGCCATCAGCCATCGCGAGATAACCCGGCTGACCGATGGCGGCTACGAGCGCGAAACCGTTGACGCCGACCCCTATTTTCCGCATAGTGGCAATATGGGTTTGTATTTTTATCACGAGATTGAGCATTTCGCCCACGCCATTTCGGTCGCAGTCGCACCCGCGCCCGACACCCGCCAGCAACCCGAAAATCAGGCCTACAGCAACTAACCGAAGGAGCATCCCATGCACGTCGGCACCCAGCAGTTCAGCACCTCCGACGAAGACCTCGAATACCTCGCTCGCCACGGCGTCTTCAACAAAAACGAGAACAATTTCACCTTCCACCGCGACTATGGTTGGGATGTCGCAGAGCTGATCGCCAAAAAGGAGCAGTGCGCCCGCTTCGGCATCGAGATGGAAATGGTCGCCCTGCCGATGGCGCAGTTCCACACCGGCGGCGAGGGCGTGCCGCACTTTATGCAGGGCGAGTACGAGGAGGGCGACAGGGAAATCGAGCTGATCATCAATATGGTGCGCCAGGCGGCCGAGGCCGGCATTCCGGCGATCAAGTACTATCTCTGCGCCCTGGAAAACCAGCGCACCGCGAGCATCCCACCAGGCCGTGGCGGGTCGATCTACTCGACCTGGGATCTCGAGCAGGCCGACGCCGACACCCCGCGCTACGCCGAGCCGGTCACCGCGGAGGAAAACTGGCGCCGCATCACCTATTTCTTAGAGCGCGTAATTCCGGTGGCCACCGAGTGCAAGGTGCGCATGGCCTGCCACCCCTGCGATCCCTGGCTGCCGCCCGGCTTCAAGGGCGTCGATCGGGTGATGGGCGGCTTCGAGGGCTTCAAGCAATTCATCGAAATCTGCCCCAGCGACTATCACGGCGTCAATCTGTGCCTCGGCTGCATGGCCGAGAGCGTCGAGGACCCCCTCAACGAAGTACCCGACATCATCCGCTACCTGGGCTCGCGCAACAAAATTTTCCTGGTGCACTTCCGCAATATCGTCGGCAAGCGCAACAAATTCCAGGAGGTCTGGCCCGACGAAGGCGTGATGAATATGCACCGCAACATGCAGGCTTTAAAGGAAGTCGGCTACCCGCACATGTGCGTGCCCGACCACGCGCCGGGGCACAAAGATCCCGACGCCATGCGCCAGGGCTGGGCCTATGAGTTCGGGTACATACAGGCGATGATCCAGGCGACGATGGACGAAACCGCGTACCCATAGACCGCCGTGAAGCTGCGGGCCTTTCTCGCTCGAGCCGCGGTCATACAGGCCCGCAGCTTCCCATCGCGAATGGGCTTGACGCGTATGGCGTAGCCCGGACAGCACCCCGGTAGACTAAAGCGTGCGTTGAGCTACAGGCAGCTTGCATAGCAAGACTCACCGTCGATCCACCCATCACCAGGAAGACGCCATGTCCACTCCGCCCCCCTTTAAAATGGCCATGTACCTCCCCGAGCTCGGCCTCCCCTTCTCAGCAGCCCTCCCCGTAGCCGCCGAAATCGGCGCCAAACACATCTGGCACAACTTCTCCGAAACCCGCGACGAGAAATCTCTGGTCGATATGAGCGACGCCGAAATCGACGCCATGGCCGCCGAAGTCAGATCGCACGGCCTGGAACTCTTCCTCATTCTCGCCGGTGCCCACTTCAAACAGATTCACCTCGCCGACCTCGACCTCGACACTTTACAAGACCACCCCGACTTTCGCTGCCAATTCGACGCCCTGGTCCGCTGTATGGAAGTCGCCAAGCACCTCGGCATCCCCGCCGTCAATGCCTTCACCTTCGCCTGGCCTGGCGAATACACCGCGCAGAAACCCACCTGGCCCATGCGCTGGCTGACCCGCGGCGGCCACATCGCCCCGGTCGATATGGACAAACTCGTCAAAGCCTTCTCGCTGGTCGCGCAAAAGGCCGAGGACTACGACATCGATGTCGCACTGAGCATGATGTGCTGGAATTACACCAATACCACGAGGAACTTCCGCCGCGTCGTCGAAGCCGTCGGCTCCCGGCGGCTCAAGGTCATGTGGGGACCAGCCGACAACACCAACTGCGGCGAGTCGGATGTCGCCAGCGCCGGTTTCTACAACGTGCGGCCCCACCTCTACGGGCTGCACATCAAGGACCTGCGCGTCAACGACGGCCTGGCCCTCGACTTCGACTACTGCCCCATCGGCGAGGGCGATGTCGACTACCCGACCGTGCTCGGAAACCTCCGCGACCACAACTGCGATGTCTACTTATCGGTCGCCACCCACTTCGTGCCAGCCAGTGGCGACCGGGTCGAGGCGATGCGCATCAACTACGATAATTTGCGGCAGCTCATCGCGCAGATATGAGTTGAAAAAACGCGCTCTTGCGCACGGTGGGGTAGCGATGAGCTGCTCTCGAGTAACCGCTAATGGCCTGATCGCCACCGTCGCCGAAACCGATCAGGCATCGCGGCCCAACCATTGGCGACCGCCCCTATTCGCCATATCTTGACCCTGCATTCGCGGAGGAAGACGCACATGAATCTTGAGACTTTTGGCCTCGGCGGCCTGCCGCTCCTGGGCCAGGCCCGCACCCGCTCGGTCTGCCCCGAAAACCCCACCGGCAAAAAGGGCCAGGGCGGTATGGCCGTGCCATCGGACGACCTGCCCTTCAGCGACGCCGCCAGCGATCTGGGCCAGGGCTGGAAGGTCAATCCCTTCCACAAGGTGGCCGCCGGAGAGACGCTGACCATCATGGACGTCGAGGGGCCGGGCGTCATCCAGCACATCTGGCTCGTCGCCGACCCGGCCAAAGGGCGTTCGCACATCATGCGCTTCTATTGGGATGATGAAGAAACGCCCTCCATCGAGACGCCGGTCGCCGACTTCTTCGCCGTCGGCCACAATCTCTTCGCGCCGGTCAATTCGCTCGCCGTCGTCGTCAACCCCAAATCGGCCTTCAACTGCTACTGGCCGATGCCCTTCCGCAAGCGCTGCCGCATCACCTTCACCAACGAGGATGCAGAAGAGCTCGGGCTACTGACCTACCAGATCACCTACGCCGAGACCGAAATCCCCGCCAATGCCGGCTACTTCCACGCGCAGTGGCGCCGCGCGGTCACCGACCGGCAAAACCCCGACTACACCATCGTCGACGGCATCGAGGGCCAGGGCAAATACGCCGGTACTTTCCTGGCCTGGACGCAGTTGTCGGACGGCTGGTTCGGCGAGGGAGAGATAAAGTTTTACATCGATGGCGACGCGGAGTTTCCGACCATATGCGGCACCGGGACCGAGGACTATCTCTGCGGCAGCTACGGCTTTCCCGAAATCTACAGCACGCCCTATGTCGGCAACGTACTCGACCACAAGGGCGACGACGGCCCGCCCAAGTGGAGTCTCTACCGCTGGCACATCATGGACCCGGTCTTTTTCGAAGAGGAGCTGCGCATCACCATCCAGGCGCTCGGCTGGTGGCCCAACCGCAAGTACCAGCCGCTGGCCGACGACATCGCCTCGGTCGCCTATTGGTACCAGACCGAACCCCACGCCGCCTTCCCGCCACTGCCCTCCCTTGCCGCGCGATGGCCGCGCTAAAGCCACTGCAGCGCTTTGACTACCGCCCGCCCATCCTCCACGCCCCCGCCCTACGGCATCGTCTTCAACTGGGATGAGACCCCACACGGCTATTCGGAACACCCGCACTTTACCCCTGCCGATCAAATCGCGGTCGCGCTCGACGGTCGGGACCTGGGCTCGCCAGAGACACGCAACACAGCCACTGTAAACCCCGACAATCCCTCCGATGTCGCCGAACACAGTTGGATGGTGTGGTCCCTCGCGCCAGCACAGGTTGACCGGGGCATGCACGAGATCCGGGTATACCTGGTGGCGCGCAACCCGCACCTCCAGCCGCCACTGGTGGTGGAAAACGTCGAAATCCACATTAACTACTGAGGAAAACCGCATGCGTCTGGTCCGCACCCCCCGCGAAGAAATGGAGCCCGGCATTAGCCACCAGGGTGCCGCGCCGCGGCTGTTTAAAAGCTGCTTCGCCGCCGCAGACTTCAAAACCCCCTGGCACTTCATCCACTGCTGCGTCTTCCCGCCCGGCAGCGGCATCGGCCACCACCGGCACCTCCACGCCGAGGAGCTTTTCGTCACCGTCGACAACGCCGCGCAATTCACCCACAACGGCCGCACGACCGAAGTCACCGGCGCAGCCGCCGTGCCGTTGCGCTCGGGCGAATCCCACGCCATTTACAACCACACGCAAAGCGACACCCGCTTTTACAACTTCAAAGTCGTCGATCTCCATCAGGAGCCGGTCACCACCAACTTCGACGACAGCCGCGCCGACGCACCGCTCGAATCCGCCGACCGCCTACCCATCGGCTGCCTCGACCGCACCCTGTTGAAGCCCGCGCAATCGCACGGCGGCAAGGGCGAGATCCTGGTCCGTATGGTCTGGACGGCGGCCGACTTCACCACCAATTTCGGCTTCCTCGCCCACGCCATCATGCCGCCCGGCACCTCGGTCGGCTACCACCGCCACGACACCATCGAGGAAGTCTACGTGATAATGAACGGCTGGGGGCGCATGACCATGGACGACGCTACCGAAGAGGTCCACCCCGGTGATGTCATCCTCAACCGGCTCGGCGGCTCGCACGGCATCTACAACCACACCGACGAAGAACTCGAATTCTTCGCCGTCGCCGTCGGCATGAAAAAGGGCCAGACCGACGCCACTAACCACGGCGACGACCTGACCGACCGCTAGCTATGAACCAGCAATACTGGGACCGGCTCGCCAAAAACTTCGCCGGCCGCGTCTTCGAAATCGCCGGCGGCGAAACCAACGGCGCGCTGGCCGCGACCGTCAAGAAACTCAGTCGGCGCTATAAGACAGCTGGCGACTTCGGCTGCGGCGCCGGTGGCACCACGCCGCTTTTGGCCACCTACTTCGACGAGGTCATCGCCATCGACTACGCCAAAAAGCTCCTGCGCCGAGCGCAAAAGCGGGTGCAGACCGACAACGTCCGCTTCCTCACCGCCGACCTCAGCGCCAAAAAGCCGCCGGCCGTCACAGTCGATGCGGCCTTCTGCATCAACGCGCTGCTCCACCCCAATGCCAAAAAGCGCCGCCGCATCACCGAGACGGTCTATGCCTGCACCAGGCGTGGCGGCGCAGCCCTGGTCGTCGCCCCCGCGCTCGAATCTTATTTGCGCACCTACCAGGTGCTGGTCGCATGCCGCGTCGCCCAGGGCCAGGGGCGCAAAAAGGCGGTCCGCTCCGTCGCGCCTCTGGCGCAAAAAGAAGTACATTCCCTGGTCGAGGGCATCGTCGATGTCGGCGGCACCCCGACCAAGCACTATATGCACGACGAATTGGTGCAGCAGCTGGCAGACGCCGGCTTCGCGGTCGCAACAGTCGCCCGGGTCGAATTCCCCTGGTCCGAGGTGCTCGACGACCTGCCGCAAGATCTGCAGAAGTTCCGCCCCTGGGACTGGCTGGCCGTCGCCAGCAAATAGGAGTACCGACCATGGTGGATACCCCAATGGCGCTATCGGATACCGGCCCCCGCGACGCCCGGGGCCAGTGGCAGCCCGCAGGTCCCAGACCCGAGCCGCCGCTCTTCGCCTGGCCACCGCGCCCGCTGGCCGTCTTTAAGTGGCTCTTCGGCTTTCCCGGCTATCTGTGGCCGTGGACCAGCCTCTACGTCCTCATCGCCCTGGGCACCTGGCTCTACCTCCAGCCCGAGATCGCCCGCTGCGCCACCTTTGCATTCGACTGGATCGCGCAGCTGTACGGCCGCAACCTAGCGCTGCTGATCCTCATCGTCAGCGCCTGGCACCTGCACCTGTACGTGCGCAAGGCGCAGGGGCTGCAGTACAAGTACAGCGTCGAGTGGCTCAGTACCTCCAACCGCAAATTCCTCTGGGGCAACCAGCTCTGGGACAATGTATTCTGGAATTGCGCCAGCGGCGTCAGTGTCTGGACCGCCTACGAGACGTTGATGATGTGGGCCTACGCCAATGAAATGCTCCCCTATGTCGACTGGCGCGAAGATCCCGTGTATTTCGTTGCGCTGCTCGCCGCCATCCCGCTGTGGCGACTCTTCCACTTCTACTGGACCCACCGCCTGACCCACTGGAAACCCCTCTACAAAGCCGCGCACTATCTCCACCACAAAAACATCAATGTCGGCCCCTGGTCCGGCCTGGCGATGCACCCCATCGAACACCTCATTTACTTCAGTTGCATCCTGATCCACTGGGTCGTACCCTCGCACCCGCTGCACGTGCTCTTCAACGCCCAGCACGCGGCCTTGACCCCCGCCCAGGGCCACGCCGGCTTCGACCAACTCGTCGTCAAGGACGACGCCAAACTCCCCGCTGCCTCCTACTTCCACCAGCTCCACCACCGCTACTTCGAGTGCAACTACGGCGAGACCGACATCCCCTTTGACCTGTGGTTCGGGACCTATCACGACGGCTCGCCCGCCTCGCACGCCGCCATGCGCGACAAACGCCGCGCCATCCACCAGATACAGGAAGATTAAAATGCGACTCGCCTTCTACACCTACAGCTACACCGATCGACTCGATATGCCCATTGAGCCGGCGCTCGAAAAAATCGCCGCCACCGGCTACGACGGCATCGACATCTCCGGTACCCACGGACCCTCCGCCGATCCACAATCAGTAACCCCCGAGCTACGCACCCTCACCCGCGCCACCGCCGACCGCCTCGGCCTCACCGTCGAAGCGATCATCACCCACGCCAGCCTCGCCAACTCGCTCTACACCGACGAGCCCCTGGACCTCAAGGGCTCGGTCGATCTCGCCATCGATACCGGCGCGCCCTTAGTCGTCTTCCACATGGGCGGACCCGGTGAGGATGGCCCCCCGCGCGAGGATATGTGGCGGCGCGTCGTCGACTACCTCAAAGCCGCCCTCGACCACGCCGCTCCCCGCAACATAAAACTCGCCGTCGACGGCGTCTGGCACGGCTGGCTCACCGACACCCCCGCAGCCTTCCTGCAACTGCACGACGAGGTCGGCAGCGACTACTTCGGCGTCAACTTCGACCCCTGCTACCTCGCCCTCCGCAACTACGACCCCGTCGCCGTCGCCCAACAATGGCAACACCGCATCTTCCACGCCCACCTCAAAGACCACGTCGGCACCTATCCCGAATGGGACCACAAAATCCCCGGCCAGGGCGACATCGACTACCCCCGCATAGTCCGGGGACTGCAGGACATCGGATTTTCCGAAGCTATTTCAATAGAAACCTTCGTCACCATGGACTTCGACGAAGCCTGCGCAGTGGGTTATACAGCGCTGGCTCCGTCGATGGGCAAAACGACCTAATCCTTCTCTTTTTTCTTTTCTCTTTTTTATTTTTCAGAATCAGCGGAGGATAGATCAAGGGGACTCCCGTAGCGGAATCGTCGTCCTTTTTCACAGGACGTGAAAAAGGGCGTCGCACCCTCGGAGTGGCGCAGGATTGCGCCACGAGAATGAGCGAAGGGAGTCCCCTTGGTCTATCCGTCCCCACCCTATTCCCGCAACCCCGCAAGTATCGCCTCCCCCAATTCCATCGTCTTCACCGCCTCCCCCAAACTACAAGCCGGCGCTTCAATCACCCCCCCATCCTTCACCCGATCAATAAAATACCGATCCTCCTCCTCCGTCCCCGATGACCCCTGCGCCAACTCAAACCGCTCCCCGTCACAAAACACCACGCCCTTGTTTATACCCTCCAGATACACCGAAATCTCCCGCCCGTGTATCTCGTAGCGCTCCAATCGCGCGTCGCTGGTCCAGTTGAAGATCAAATGCCCCAGGCAGTCGTTCTCGAACAACACCAGCGCCCCGAACACATCGCAGTATTTGTGTAGCGCCCGCCGCACCACACTATTGACCTCCGCCACCTCCGCCCCGGCCAGCGCCCGCACCAGATCCACCGAGTGGTTGATCGACTCCCACATCATATTGTCGAGGAATTGGTCCGAATAGAGGCCGCGCTGCTCGAAGCGCGTCAGACTCTTGTGGAATTCCCCCACCAGTTGCACGATCGGCCCGCGCTCCTCCACCAGCCGCCTGGCCTCCCGCACCATCGAGTGAAAGCGCCGATTCCACCCCACCATCCCCAGCGCACCCGCCACCGCCGCCGCATCGCGCAACCCCGCCGTCTCCGCCGCGCTCATGCCCGGCGGCTTCTCCATAAAGGTGTGCAGACCCCGCTGCAGGCAGAGCAGCGCTGAGGGCGCGTTGAGGTCGGGCGGCGTGGCGACGAAGACCGCGTCGAGCACCTCGGCTGCGTCGTCGAGGAAAGCCGGGATATCTGCATAGCGGCGCTCGATCCCAAACTCAGCCCCCTTCTCCTCGCGCGCCTTTTCGAGCGGATCGCACAGCGCCGCCAATTCCACATCGGGAAAACTCGCGAGGATGCCCATGTGCTGGCGCCCCTTGGCGCCGGTGCCGACGATACCCACCCGCACTTTATCCATTGTAGCCTCCATGTCTCTTGACACTGCGCAACCAATGCGCTAAAACTAACCAAATGGACACCACCCTCACCACCAGCCAAATCACATCTTACCGCCAGAATGGCTACCTCGCCATTGAGAATCTGCTCGATGCCAGCGAACTGGCCACCTGGCGCCAGGCCATCGACCGCGCCGTTGACGACACGGTCTCCAGCAACGACAGCCACCACAACCAGCGCGACCCCGACGCCTACTACAGCCGCGTCTTCGTCCAGTGCGTCAATCTGTGGAAGACCCACGATGCGGTACGAGAATTGGCTCTCGACGCAAACCTCGGCCGGATGGCCGCCGAGCTAGCGGGCGCGACCGGCGTCCGCCTCTACCACGACCACGCGCTGGTCAAGGCGCCCTGGGCCAACCCCACCAACTTCCACGTCGACAATCCCATGGACCCCTTCTACTCGCCGCAGAGCATTATGCTGTGGGTCGCGCTCGACGATTCGACTTTGCAAAACGGCTGCCTCTACTTCCTGCCCGGCTCGCACGAATCTAGCCGCACCGATATAAGCGGTGAGCTCGGCCGGGCCGGAATCGGCGATTTGATCGAGGACTATCCCGAATGGGCTGGCATCGAACCGCAACCCGTCGAGGTCGCGGCCGGGGCCGGGATCTTCATCAGCGGCATGGTCGCCCACGCCGCCGGACCCAATATGACCCTTGCGCCACGCCGGGCCTTCGCCCTGCTATACATGCCCGAGGACGCGACCTTCAACGGCAACAAGAGCGCACTGCCCGACCCCGTCTACCAGCGCCTGCAGGTCGGCGATGTCATCGCCGATGACGAGCACCTGCCCCTGCTCTACTCGCGAGGACACGAATGAGCCATCCCCTGCTCGATGTCGATCGCATCGACGGCCCGCCCGGTCCCTTCCTCGCCTCCATCGGCGAGGTTTTCGCCCGCTTCGGCATGCATACCCAAGACTCGGGCAACGAGTCGTACGGCCTGCACATCGGCGGTCGGCGCTTCTTCGTCAAGACCACCGATCCCGATGTCGAAGTCTACTGCGACCATTCCGCCCGCGTCGAGTTGCTCCACAATGCCGCCCGCGTCTATGCGAGCTGCCCCCACCCGATATTGACCAAACTGCACCGCATCGTCGAATGCGCGCATGGCCCGATGCTGATCTACGAGTGGGTCAACGGCAAACTGCTGCGAGGCAGCGGCGACCCGCAATCGCCGCACGAGCGCTTCCGCCAATTGCCCGTCGCTGAAATCCTCGCCGTGCTCGACGCCGTCTACGACCTGCACGACCAGCTCGCGACCCGCGGTTGGATCGCCGTCGATTTCTACGACGGCTGCCTCATCTACGACTTCGACCACCGCGAGATCCACGTCGTCGACCTCGACCATTACCGCCACGGCCCTTCGCGCAACGACATGGGCCGCATGTTCGGGTCGAGCCGCTTTATGGCCCCCGAGGAATACGAGCTGGACGCTGTCCTCGACGAGCGCACTACCACCTTTACCATGGGCCGCGCCGCCGCTATCTTCCTTTCCGATAACAGCCTCGAGCGCGCGCCCTTCCGCGGCGACGACGCGCTCTACGAGGTTGTGACTCGCGCTTGCCGCGACAATCCCGACGAGCGCTATCCTACGATGAAAGACTTTTTCACCGCATGGCAGGAGGCACGACAGCAGTGACGACATTCGATTACAATGGAAAAAAGGCCGTGGCCACCGGCGCCGGCGGCGCCATCGGCGGTGAGATCGCCCGCGGGCTGGCCCGCGCCGGCGCGCAGGTCGCGATCTGGGACATCTCGCCCGAAGCCGCCCGCGCCAAGGCCGAAGAGATCAACGCCGACTACCCCGACAGGGCGCTGCCCGTCGAGTGCAACGCCATCGACAAAGCCAGCGTCGAGAACGCCCTCAAAGAGACGCTCGAGCACTTCGGCACCATCGACTTCCTGCTCAACGGCGCCGGCGGCAGCCACCCCACCACTACCACCACCACCGAGCTCGAATTCTTCGACATCGAGCCCGAGGCAGTGCAAAAGGTCATGGACCTCAACTACCTCAGCGCGGTGATCCCCTCGCAGGCGGTGGGCCGCGTCTACGCCGATAAGGGCGAGGGCGCCATCGTCAATATCACCTCGATCGGCGGCGGACTGCCGCTGTCGCGGGCATTGGCCTATTCCAATGGCAAGGCCGCCGCCGACAGCTTCACTCGCTGGCTGGCCGTGCACATGGCCCAGACCTACGCACCCAGGATCCGCGTCAACGCCGTCGCCCCCGGCTTTATGATCACCGAGCAGAACCGCTTCCTACTCACCGACAGGGACACCGGCGAGCTGACCGAGCGCGGCGAGACCGTGCTCAGCCAAGTGCCAATGACCCGCTTCGGCGACCCGCCCGAGGTCGTCGGCTGCGCGCTGTGGTTGTTTTCGGAACAGGCCAGCTTCGTCACCGGCGCCATCGTGCCGATCGACGGGGGCTTTTCGGCCTTCTGCGGGGTGTGATGCCCGTCTTTACCTGCGCCCACCGCGGCGCTTCCAGCACCCATCCCGAAAACACTCTCTCGGCCTTCGCCGAGGCGGTCGCGCTCGGCTGCGAAATGGTCGAATTCGACGTCCGGGCGACCGCCGACGGCGCCCTGCTCATCCTGCACGACCCTTCCGTCGACCGCACTACCGATGGCACTGGCCAAATCTGGGACCTCTCCTGCGAGAAAGTCCGCCAACTCGACGCCAGCGCCGGCCGCGAGGGATTCGCCGGGGTCCAGATTCCGACCCTGGGCGAGGTGCTCGACGCATTGCCCAGGGCCATGGAATTGAATATCCACGTCTATCCCGGCCCGACGGACGGGGCCGCCATCGTCGATGGGGTGTGTAGAGAAATCCAAACCCGCGACTTATATGAAAGCGCCTTTATCGCCGGCTCCGACGAGGTCATGGACCTGGTTATTGCCACCGACGACAAAGTCCGCCGCTGCCTGCTCGGCAGCCAGGACCGCGCCGATACCTACGCGCAATTAGCCCGCGATTTCGGCTGCACCAATATCCAGCCTCTGCACCGCATCACTACCCAGGCGCTATGCGACGAAGCGCATCGCCTGGGGCTCATCGTACATCCCTTTTACGCCGACGACGAACCTGAAATGCGGCGGTTGATCGATTGCGGTGTCGACGGCATTCTGACCAATCACCCCCACCGCCTGATCGCCCTCCGCCAAAACCCATGAGTTAGCCCCATTGCGCGACGATCGCCGCGTGCCCCTCCCTGTTTCGTCGTATTGCTCATAGCGCACCTCGCATTCGCCAAACCCTGCCTCGCCCATCAGCGCATATTGGTCGCCGCCGTCAGGTTGATATCCTACGCCGCGGTCACCGTCGGGCCGCTTGGCGATCTGCGCCTCGTACAGGCCCATGCCACCAGCTTCTTATTCGGCGATGCGCACCGCCTGGTCGCCCTCGATATAGATCCCGCCCTCTTTCAGCACCGAGCGGATATCGCATTTGCTCTCGTTCCTGCCCGAACAAACTAACGCTCCTTATAGGGTGTGCTTAACACCATCGCGGATGCACCAACGCGCTTATTCTGCGACCCAATGCCGCAACAGCGGTTGCACCCCATCCGGCAAATCCTCGTACACCGCCCGCGGCACCGGCGGCGTCTTGTTCGGCTTGCCGTCCCTTTCCACCACCATCGCCTGGTAGTCCTCCGACCCCTCGCGCGTCGGCTGCAAGTTCAGCCACCACGGCGCATAGCCCACATTCAGCGCCACGCGCGGTGCCCTACTTTGATTCACCGCCACGCAATGCCATAGGCGGCTATCTAGAAGCAACACGCTGCCCGCCGACCCCGACACCTGCACCTCCGCGGGATGGGGTGCCTCGCGGTCTATCATGCCCCCGCCCGAAGGATTGGTCGGGGCGCGGTGGCTACCCGGTAGCACCAGCGTCCCGCCCGTCTCAGGCGAAAACTCCGTCAGCATCCACAGCGACGATAGCTTCGACACCGCATCGGCATAGGGCGCCGGGATATGCGCGGCGTTGGTCTGGTTGTAGGGCCAATCGGCGTGCCAGTAGCCGCGGTCGTTACCTGGGTGGTTGACCATGCCGCTGATATTGGTAATGCGGTAGAAATCGCCGAATAGCGCCTGCACCGCGCCGATGAGCCGTGCATCGACCAGATAGGGCGCGAAGGATTGGTTGAGATTGATGATCCCCGGCACCGCCTGCACCCCCGCCCCGCCGATGCGGTGCCCTTTAGCGCGCACTTGCGCCGAGCGCGCCATCGCCGCCTCGTATTCCTTCCTCATCGCCGCTGCCACGCTCTCGCGCACCGCGTCGATCTCGTCGGCTGGAATCACCCCTTCGACGACGCAATAGCCCTCGACGCCGAGGTGGCCGAGAATCTCCTCGACTTGCATCAGCCGTACGCCCCTTTCTCGTGCCGACCCAGCAGTCGCTGCAAGCGCGGGCTGGCCCCCTCCCACACGTGCTCTGGCATCTGATAGTCGATAAAGGGCCACAGCTTCTGCGACACGAAGCGCTTGCTGTAGGTCACTCCGCCCAGATAGCGGATCCGGTCGGAGCCATTGGGCGCGCCGCGGTGCCAGATCTGGTTGTTGAAGAGATAGGCGTCGCCGGCTTTGGCCAGGATCGACACCGGCCCCTGGCCGTCGAAGCTCGGGTTTTCCGGGTCGTTGGGCCTGCGCCCGGCATAGTGGCTGCGCGGCACCACCTCGGTCGGCCCGTATTGGACCTCGTCGATATCGGTCAGCGGCACGAAGATCTGCATCACCATCACCGGCATGACCATCCGCGGGTCGTGGCGTTCGATTTCGTCGTTGAGCGGGAAGTGCACCAGGTCATCCAGGTGCCAGCCCCCTTTGCGCTCTGGGTCCGGCTCGGTGCGCAGCGCGTTCTGCGCCAACATGTGGCAGTTCTCGCCCAATACCGCCTCGGCCAGGCTAGCGAAGGGCTCGCGCGCGATCAAATCGCGAAAGGCATTGTCGTATTCGAACATCCGCATCAGGCTGATGCCCGCAATCTGGTTGCGCTCCGGCTCGTGCATCGCCGGGTCGGCCCACATGCGCTCCATCGCGCTGCGCAGCGCCGCGACCTCGTCGGGCTCGAGCGTCGGGCCGAGGTAGACATAGCCCTCGCGGTTGAGTTCATCGATGATCTCGGTCGTGCGTGAGGGCGAATAGGGCTCGCCCTGGCGGATCGGGCTGGACATATGGCAGGTCTCCCTTATGTTCTTCATTTTTCAAGAATACGAAAACGCGCGACCGGACAAAAGACGGAGCGAGCAAAACCCATGAGCGAAGACTCCACCCCCAACTGGCGCACCGAAGGCGTGCGCGTCATCCCCGGCGACCAGCTCGACACCAACACCCTGCAAACGCCCGGCATGCAGCGCGCCGCCGCTATCAACCAAGCCATGGCTGGTGCCCAGAAGATCTGGGCCGGCACCGTCGAGATCGAGCCCGACGCCAAGACCGGCGCTCACCACCACGGCGCACTCGAAAGCGTCATCTACATCGTCAGCGGCCGCGCCCGCATGCGCTGGGGCGTGGCGCTCGAATTCGTCGCCGAGGCCGGGCCTGGCGACTTCATCTTCGTGCCGCCCTACGTGCCGCACCAGGAGATCAACGCCAGTGACGACGAGCCGCTGTCCTGCGTGCTGGTGCGCTCCGACCAGGAGCCGGTGGTGGTCAACCTCAATATCGACCCGGTCGAAAAACCCGAGGCGGTCCACTGGATCGGCCCCAACCATCCGCACCCGATAGAATAGTATGGTCCACGGCACCCACAACGCCCATTGCAGCCCGCGTCTCAAGCTATCAATCCATTAGATGCAGGAGTAAACCCTTGTTACCCGATATCGAAATCGCCCGCCAGACCGACCTCTTGCCCATCGGCGCTATCGCCGCCAAACTGGGCATCGACGCCGACCACCTCGAGCACTACGGCCGCGACAAGGCCAAGATCTCGCTCGACTTCTGCCACGCGCAAAGGGACAAGGCCGTCGGCAAGCTGGTCCTGGTCTCGGCTATCAATCCCACGCCCGCCGGCGAGGGCAAAACCACCACCACCATCGGCCTCGGCGACGCACTCAACCGCCTGGGCAAGCGCGCCACCGTCTGCCTGCGCGAGCCCTCTTTGGGCCCCTGCTTCGGCATGAAGGGCGGCGGCGCCGGCGGCGGCTACGCGCAGATCGCACCGATGGAGGACATCAACCTGCACTTCACCGGCGATATCCACGCCGTCTCCACCGCCCACAACCTGCTCGCCGCCGCGCTCGACAACTATATCCACCACGGCAACGCGCGCCGCATCGATCCGCGCCGCATCGCCTGGAACCGCGTCATCGACATGAACGACCGCGCACTGCGCGACATCGTCGTCGGCCTGGGCGGCACCGCCAATTCCTTCCCGCGCGAGGCCGGCTTCGACATCGCGGTCGCCTCGGAAGTCATGGCCATCCTCTGCCTCTCGCAGTCGCTGGCCGAGCTCAAGGAGCGCCTCGGCAAGATCGTCGTCGCCCAGACCCGCAGCCGCGAAACCATCCGCGCCGCAGACCTCAATGTCCACGGCGCCATGGCCGTGCTGCTCAAAGACGCCATCAAACCCAACCTGGTACAGACCCTTGAGGGCAACCCGGCGCTGGTACACGGTGGTCCCTTCGCCAATATCGCTCACGGCTGCAACTCGATCACCGCCACCCGGCTATCGATGGCGCTGTCTGAATACACCGTCACCGAAGCGGGCTTCGGCGCCGATCTGGGCGCAGAGAAATTCTGCAATATCAAATGCCGCCAGGCCGGCCTCGCACCCGACCTCGTGGTGCTGGTGGCCACCGTGCGCGCGCTCAAATTCCACGGCGGCCAGTCGCTTAAAAAAATAGACCAGCCCAACGCCGACGCGGTCGCGGAAGGCACCGAAAACCTCAAAAAGCACATCGAAAATATCCGCCGTTTCGGCCTGCCGGTGGTCGTCGCGGTCAATACTTTCGCCTCCGACACCGAGGCCGAAATCGAATGCATCCGCGACAAGTGCGAGCACCTCGGGGTCGAAATCGTAGCAGCCAGCCATCACGCCAATGGCGGCGCCGGCGCCGAGGATTTGGCCCGCGCCGTGGTCCAGGTCGCCGAAAATACCCACAGCGACTTCAAGCCGCTCTACCCCGACGACATGAAGCTGTGGGACAAGGCGCGCACCGTCGCGCAGGAGATCTACGGCGCCAACGACATCATGGGCGACAAGCTGTTGCGCGGCAAGTTCCGGCGTCTGGAGGAGGAGGGCTACGGGCATCTGCCCGTGTGCATGGCCAAGACCCAGTACTCGCTATCGACCGACCCCGGGCTCAAGGGCCGGCCGCACGGCTTCGACGTGCCGATCCGCGACGTCAAAGTCTCGGCCGGGGCGGGCTTTGCGGTGGTGCTGACGGGGGATATTATGACGATGCCGGGATTGCCCAAAAAACCGTCGGCCGAGTCGATCGACTTCGACGCGGAGGGGCAGATTACTGGTCTGTTCTAGCGCACGCTCTGGTAACCGGCCACCGCCCCCGGCCACTTGCCGAAAACGATCTGCCACAGCTGTTTCTCGTTGGCGCGAAAGCTGCCGGCGCAGCTGAGGAAGTAGTACTCCCAGACGCGGAAGAAGGTCTCGTCGTAGCGCTCCTTGAGCCGGTCCCAGTTGGCACTCAGGTTCTTGTGCCAGGCCACCAACGTGGGGTCGTAATAGGCACCGAAGTTGTGCCAGTCGTTGAGCGCAAACAAATCCTCGGCCGCCTCGCTCAACTGCATCGCCGAGGGCAACTGCCCGTTGCGGAAGATGTACTTGTCGATCCACGGGTCGGTCGCCAGGCCCGAATCGTGGCGGGCGATGGTGTGCAACAGGAACAGCCCGTCGTCCTTCAAATTGCGGTGTGCTACCTCCATAAAGGGCCGATAGTTTTTATAGCCGACCGCCTCGATCATCCCGCAACAGAGGATTTTGTCGTATTCGCCGCGGTGGTCGCGATAATCCGATTTGACAATCTCCACCGGCAGCCCCTCGCAAAATTCGCGCGCGTATTCAATCTGTGCGTCGGCGATCGAAATGCCGGTGACGTGACAGCCATAGCGCTCGCTGGCAAACTTGGCGAAGCCGCCCCAGCCGCAGCCGATGTCGAGGACTTTGTCCTCGGGCTTGAGATAGAGCTTGCGGCAGATCAGATCCAGCTTCTGCTCCTGCGCCACATTGAGGTCGTCGGTATCCTCGAAGTAGCCGCAGGTGTACTGGTTGTAGGGGTCGAGGAAGGCCATAAAGAGGTCGACGTCGAGCTCGTAGTGCAGGTCGGCCACCTCCCGTGCCTTCTTTTTGCTCTGCTTGTTAAACACCCTCGATTTGAGCAGGAAGAGCTTCTTAGACAGCGGCATCCCCTTGGCGGCGATGCCGCCCCGCAGCAGCTTGTAGAAGAACTGGTCTAGCGACTCGGCAGTCCACCAGCCCTCCATATAGGCCTCGCCCAAGCCCAGCGACCACTCATTGATGACTCGCTGGTAGAGGTCGGTGTTGTGCACCTGTATATCCCAGGGCCGATCGCCGTTGATCTGAATATCGGTTGGGGCCAGTAATTCCTCGATGATGTCTTTCACGGCACTGCGCTCCATCACTTTGTTGCAACAAAGCGACAATATGCGAAAACATAGTCTTCTTTAGCAAGCTAAAACTACGCGGGACCGGATGGTCTATTTTGCGTATATTCACGGTGCATAATCCTGCGAGGAACTACCCTATGAAGCGGATCACATCCGGCTATCTGGCAGGCCGCCGCCGCGCCTATTCGGTTGCGGCGCGCACCGGCGCCGGCGCCGTACCCACCGCACTCAATTGCCTAGCCGCCGACCCGATNNTGCCGGTACTCGACGCCATCGTGCNGGTCGGGCTGCTGCCCTCGCGCTACGCGCTGGCTACGGGGACGCACCCATCGTGAAGCGACCCGTCGTCCTCGCCCACGGCATCGCCCCCTTTGACGCGCTGTGGCGCCCCGTGCTGCGGCCCGGCGTTCGCAGGCATCTGAATCCCCACGATAAATTTGATTATTTCACCGGCATCGCCAGTTATTTGCAGGTCCACGGCTACAGTGTCTATTCGCCGCGCGTGCCCTGGGCTGCCACCGCTACGGAGCGCGCCGCCGCGCTCAAAATGCGCGTCGACGGAATACGCGCCCGCACCGGCGCCGACAAGGTCCACATCATCGCCCACAGTATGGGCGGCCTCGACGCGCGCCACATGATCGTCGATTTCGACATGGCCGACCACGTGGCGACCCTGACCACCGTCGGCACCCCGCACCGCGGTACTTCCTTCGCCAATGTCGGGCTGGCCAAAATGGGCTGGCTGATCGGCGCCGCGAAGGCATGCGGCGTCGACCTGGCGGGCTTCTGGAACTTCTCCACCGAAGCCGCCGCCGCCTTTAACGACCGCGCCCTCGACGCCGAGGCGCAAAACCCCGTCCACTACGCCACCTACGCCGCCCACCAGGACTACGCGCAGGTCTTCACCCCGCTGAAACTATCCTGGAGGATCATCGCCAAGCGCGAAGGCCCCAACGACGGCCTGGTGCCCATGACATCTGCCGCCTGGACGGACCGGCTCAAGGACAAGGTCGTGCGCCAGGAGACCTTCCCCATCCCCGCCGACCACCTCAACGAACTGGCCTGGTGGGACCTATCCGAACTGCGCCCACCGCGACAACCCCGCAAGCCCTTCAAAGCCGCGGTCCACGACGTCTATCTCAAAATGGCCCGCGATGCCGACCAGACCACCAACCCATCCACTTAAAGGAGATTTTCCATGGCCCTTCTAGACACCAACACCCAGGTCTCCGCCATTATCGGCGACTTTGGCAGCGGCCTCGACCACCCCGAGTGCATCACCTGGGGTTGCGACGGCTACGCCTACGCCGGCGGCGAGGCCGGCCAGATCTACCGCATCGACCTGGCGGCGCGCACCTTCGAGGAATTCGCCAATGTCGGCGGCTTCGTCGGCGGCATTTGCCAGGATGCCCAGCACCGCCTCTACGTCTGCGTCGGCGACGTCAAGCGCGTGGACCCCGACGGCACCGTCAGCACCTACTGCGACCGCGCCGGCGATACCCCGCTCAAGGTCGCCAACTACCCGGTTTTCGACGCGCACGGCAATCTCTACGTTTCGGATTCGGGGGGCTGGCTCGAAAACAGCGGCTGGATCTGCAAAATTGCCCCCGGCGGAGCAGCCGAGGTGTGGAGCCGCGACCTGTCGGAATTCCCCAACGGCACGGCAATGGATGCGGCAGGCGAGTATCTCTACGTGGCGATGAGCACTGACCCCGGCATCGCCCGCATCGAGATCAACGCCGACGGCTCGGCTGGCGCCGCCGAAATGCTGGTGTCCCTGCCCGAGACCGTCCCCGACGGCCTGGCCTTCGACACCGAGGGCACGATCTACTGCTCCTGCTATCGCCCCGACCGCATCTACCAGTACACCGCCGACGGCCAACTCGACATCCTCGCCGACGACTACGCCGGCACCGCCATCGCCGCCCCGACCAATATCGCTTTCTGCGGCCCGGAGCTAGATTTGTTCCTGAGCGCTAACCTGGGGCGCTGGCATATTTCAAAGTACGAATTAGGGAAGATTGGCCAGCCGTTGAATTATCCGGAGGTGCCATAGGGCGTATCATCGGTGGGGTATGGTGGCGGCCCTGCGCCCGACCCCAAACCACAGCGTAAAACGCCCTGCCACCTACCCCACCATCACCACTTGCGCCGGATTAATCGCCTGATACTTCCCCTTATTCGCCGTAATCTCAAACGCCTCCGGCACCTTGTCGATCCCTTCCAGCACATGCCGAATCGTCGGCGCCATACTAATGCGTCCGGTCGCCACCAGCCGCACCGTGTACTCGAGGTGCGCCTGCGAGCTGATGTCGGGAAAGAGATAGCGCAAACTGCGCTCGCGCAGCAGATCCACATCCAGTTGCAAGGGTGCGCCGAACCACGACACGCCCACCAGCTTGCCGCCCGAGCGCACTGCGTGCATCGCCTGTTTGAGCGCGCGATCTCCGGCCAGCCCCTGCTTAACGCTACCCCCTGCGCACTCGAAGATCACATCGGCGCCCTCGCCGCCGGTCAGATCGCGTATCGCCGCGACCGGATCGTCCACGCTGGCGTTGATCGCGTAGTCGGCGCCCAACTCCAATGACATCTGGCACGCCTCGTCGCGCACATCTACCGTAATCAACTGCCCCGCCCCACAGGCTCGCGCTGCCTGCATGCTCTCTATCCCCATACTGCCCTGGCCAAAAACCGCCACCGCATCCCCGGGCTGGATCTGCGCCGTCTCGACCCCGGCGATGCTGTCGGACAAAGACTGCAAAGTCGCCGCCTCGCTGTCGGAGATCCTGTCGTCCACCTTGACCAGCGAAACCGCCGGCAGCAACGCCCGCTCGGCGAAACAACCCGGCAATTGGAAGCCTATAATCGGCCCCAACCGGCAATCATTGCCGCGCCCTGTAGTACACATCGAGCACTCGCCGCACGGCAATTTGGCCCGCGCCGCCACCCGATCCCCCGGCTCATACCCCGTAACCTGTGACCCGACTTCCAGAATCCGCGCACAGAACTCGTGCCCGAACAACTGCAGCGGCGCATCGGTCTCCAGCCTGCTTTTGATATTCTCATAGGCCAGCGTCGGAATTCCGAACGCCAGCTGCGCCTCCGTCACACTCGGCTGCACCACCATCGGCTCGACCAGCACGTGATCGGGCGGACAATCCCCCAGCTCAACCTCGTCCAACCGCATGTCGCCAAATGCGTAAAAGCGCCAGGCTCTCATATTCAATCTCCTCCAATGTAAACGGCCTCCAAGCTATGCGATTCCCCGTCCTCTAACAAGCCCTTGATACGCCGACCCCAATCCCCCACATTAACCCTCTAAAGGGGGTATCATCAGTAGCTGAGGTCCATTCGAGGGAGGACACCGCAAATGAATTGAGGTGTGCCCCCTCGACCTGATCGTCCAACCGCAGAATCACCACCCCAAGAAAGCCATAAAATTGCACCCGACCTTCACCGCCGACCAACGCACCGAGGCCCTTGCCTTCTTCAACGCCAACAACTACCTCGTCCTCTCCGACGCCCTCTCCCCCGCCGACCTCACCTTCCTCAACGCCTTCGTCGATCGCTCCAAAAAAGACATTCCAAGCGAATGGGGCGTCGATACCGCCGATATCCACTCCCACGGCCAGATCCTCGTCCACCACCCTGAGCTCGACCCCTACACCCGCCCGGAAACTACCTATCCCCTGGTCAAAGCCATCCTCGGCCCAGACGCCCGCTTCGCCCAATTCGACTTCCGCGACGTCCCCGACGGCATCGGCGAAAAAGCCGCCATGCATTTCCACCGCGACCGCGGCGCCGTGCCCCCCGACTTCTGGGCCGCACACGAAAAGGACTGCACCTTTCTCTGCGCCATCTACTATCTTAACGATGTCGGCGCCGACGACACCTGTTTCTGCGTCGTGCCCAACAGCCAGGGACACGCCGACATCGACGAGGCCCGCGCACAGATGGGCGACGCCTATGCGGAAGTGCCGATCCGCGGCCCGGCCGGCACTTGCGTGTTTTACAATATCGGCATCTACCACACTCGCCGCCCCGGCCGCAACGACGCCGGCCGCCGCACCCTGCACCAGTACTTCAGCCGCGAGGCCAACCCACCGCTGACCAACTGGGCGCTGGTGCCCAGGCGCCTGGCCGAGCACGCTGACCCCGCGACCCGAGCCTACTACAGCCACTGGACCGACCTGATGCACGACTACGCCGCCAGCTTCACGCCCGAATTCTACGCCGAGCACATCGGCCAGAAGAAGACATGAGCGACTCAGCTGCCGCACCGACAGAGGCGACAGGATCCGCATCGCCCGCCGCGACCGCGATAACGCCTGGCGCGTCCTGGCCCCGGCCGAACACGCCTTCGGCAAGACCGCAACGGCCGCCGGCGCGCACAACCGGCCATTTCAAGTGCGGCAATCAGCGCCATGCCGCCGGCAACCGCCAATACCGCTAAGCCATGCTCAACACCGACCCCGCTCTTTTCGCCGACCTAGGCTACTGCCTCTTCCCCGACGTACTCGATCTGCAAGAGACGGCGACCCTGCGCCGAATGCTGGACGAAGCCCTGGCAACACCCCTGCCCCGTCACGCCGCGGCGCACCGCCGCGACGGCAGTAGCCTCGACCGCCCGGGCTATGTCGGCGAGCCGCACGCCCGCGATCTGCGCTGGCTCGACATCTGCCGCCACCCGCGCGTACTCGACGCCGTCGCAGCCGCACTCGGCCCCAACCTGATCCTGGTCTTCTCCAGCGTCTTCATCAAATTGCCCCAGGACCCCACCCAGGTGGCCTGGCACCAGGACAACACCTACTGGCCCAGCGTCCACGGCACCGATGTCGTCACCTTGTGGCTGGCCATCGACGACGCCGACGTGCAAAACGCCGCGATGCAGATCATCCCCGGCTCGCACCGGGGCCACGAAGACCTGGAGATGATCCCCTCTGGCGCAAATCAGACCCTCGGCAGCAAAGTCGCCACCACCCCCGAGCAGGAGGCGCGTGCCGTCACCCTCGCCATGCGCGCGGGCAGCCTCTCGCTCCACGATTCATATATTCTCCACGGCAGCGGCGCCAACCAGAGCGACCGCCGCCGCGCCGGTTATACCATCCGCTACTGCAGCACCGACACCGCCTGGGTCGATGTCGAAAAGCACCCGATCCCGGTCTTTCTGGTCCGCGGCGAAGCCGGCCAGCGCGGCGCCGACTACACCGACCTCCGACCCCATATCACCCCGACTTTAGCGATCTACTCGTAGAGGAATGACCATGACCGACGAAATTCGCATGGGGATCATCGGCCCCGGCGTCATCGCCCCCTCGCACGCCTTCGCCATCGACAAAGCCCAGGGCGCCCGGCTCGCCGCCGTCTGCGGTCGCCGCCTGGAGCCCACCGCCGAACTCGCCGATCAGTACGGCGCCGAATCCGTCACCGATATCGCCGCCCTGCTCGACGCCGTTGACGCGGTGACACTATGCACCCCCAGCGGCGCGCACCTCGACATCGCGCTCGAGGTCATCGCCGCCGGCAAACACCTCTTGATCGAAAAACCACTCGAAACCACCCCCGAGCGCATCGACCAGATCGTCGCCGCCGCCCGGCAGCAGGGCATTGTCCTCGCCGGCGTCTTCCAATCGCGCTTTGCCCCCATCGCGCGCCGACTCAAGGGCCTGGTCGCCGCCGGTCTGCTCGGCGAAATCTACTCGGGCAGCGCCTATATCAAGCGCTACCGGCCGCAGTCCTACTACGATTCGGGCGGCTGGCGTGGCACCTGGGACCTCGACGGAGGCGGCTGTCTGATGAATCAGGGCATCCACCTTACCGATCTGTTGCTGTGGTTTATGGGCGAGCCTGAAAGCGTCATCGGCAGCGCCGAGACCAGGGGCCGCGATGTAGAAGTAGAAACGATGGCGATGGGGCTGATCCGCTATCGCAGCGGCGCCCGCGGCGTGCTCGAAGCGACTACCCTGGCCTACCCCGAGCTGCCCGAATACGTGGAAATCGTCGGCGCGCGCGGCACCCTCATCTTCAACGGCAACGCGCTCCAGCGCCTCGACCTCATCGACCCCACACCCGAGGAAGAGGCGACCAAAGAAGAACTGCTGCAGGTCAGCGCCGAGCTCGCCGCCGAGCGCGAGCGCATCATCGCCGCAGCACCCCCCGGCACCGCCGTGCCCACGGTCGACATGGGGCACACGCCGGTCGTAGTCGACTTCGCCGAAGCCATCCGCGAGGGCCGCCCGCCCTTAGTCGACGGCGCCGAAGGCCGCCGCGCGGTGGCGCTGATCACCGCGCTATACGAGTCCAGCCGCAACAACAGCCAGCCGGTCGCGCTCTAGAGCATCCGCGGGTGGACCGGTGCGTCGAGCACGGGCTCACCCGCCGCTACCACCTGCTCCAGCTCCAGCCCATCGCCACTATACCGCGCCAGCGCGAATTCGGCCAGCGCGCCCTCTGCAATCGGCGGCAATTGCAATCCGGCAATCGCCGCCGGCACCGCACTCGCCTGCCGCCACGCCGCCGCCAGCGGCCAGCCCAGTTCGCACAGCCGCTCGACGCCTCGATCCAGCTGGTGCCACGCCCCTGCCAGCTGTTCTCTATTGCCCTTCATGTGCGTAAACCCGCCCTCCTCGATCTCGCTCTCGCCATACACGCCCGGCTCCAGCCCCGCCGTCGATGCCGAATCCGACACCAGATAGGCCCCGTCGCCCTTGATCTTGAGCGCGGTGCGCAAAAAATCGCCGGGCAAGTGATAGCCATCGGGAATCAATCCCACCCGAATCCGGTCGTCGGCCAGCCAGGTCCAGAACGGGTTGCGGTGCCGGTGGATCTCCGGCGGCGCCCCATTGCCCAGATGCGTCACCAGCGTCGCCCCGGCCTCTACTGCCGCAGCGATCGTCGCGGGCTCCGGCCCACAATGCCCCATACTCACCAGAATCCCCGCTGCCGCCGCCGCGCGTATCGCCGCCAGCGCCCCAGCCCGGCTCGGATCGACGTTGAACTTGGCAATCCGCCGTCCCGACGCCTCGTAGAGCGCTTGCCACTCCGGCCAGCTCGGATCGCGCATATACTGCTCGGGATGGACCCCGCGCCAGCCGTACTCGGCTGACATGTAATTGCCCTCGAAGAAAATCCCCGGATAGCACCGCGCCAGAAATGGATCCCCTTTGAGCTGCCGGTCAATCGCCGCCAAACTCTCCAGGCTCTCCTCATACGGCTGTGTCGTCAGCGTCGCCAGCAATCGCCCGACCCCATGCCGCAGCGCGTGCCGCGCCACCGTCTCCAGCGTCTCCGGCTGCTCGTGTACCCGATTGAAAGCCAGTCCCTTGGCGCCATTGTGCTGCAGATCGACCAGTAGTGGGGCAAGCAAAGGAAGATCTCCTCGACCCTCAATCTCCCGCACGGCGACGATCCTCTCCCCCTCTACTTCTACTGCTACGGCGCGCCCTTCGAGTGTTATTCCACGATAGCTATTCGACATGCAATGACCTTTTTATAGTGTTAGTTGACAGCCAACGACACCCTCCCCTTCTTAAACAACCAAAAGGGCGATGTCAACGATCCAACGCCGCTGACACCCAATCTCAATAATACTCTAACGGAAAACGCTCAACCCGCCGAGGGTACGCCCCGGGGCATGCCCACAGCGGTTGGTCCCGATTTCACAGGATGTGAAACCAGCCCGTATACCGCTCATAACGCAGCAGCGAGATCGCGCAGCAGTGCGGAGTGACGCGCACACGAGCGCAGGGAATACCCTTGGGCTACCCGTTCCACAAGCGATAAAGGAGTAACTCATGCGCGTAGTCAAATCCCCCACCAAACGAGAATCCGGCGCCCAAGCCGCCGCCCACGGCGCCGACCTCATCAAAAGGACCATCGCCGAGAAAGGCGCCGCTAATATCATTCTCGCCACCGGCGCCAGCCAGTTCGAAATGCTCTCCGCCCTCACCGCTACCGAGGGCATCGACTGGTCCAAAGTCACCATGTTCCATCTCGACGAGTACATCGGCCTCGACGACCAGCACCCCGCCAGCTTCCGCAAATACCTGCGCGAGCGCTTCGAGGCCCAGGTCGACAATCTCGGCCGCGCCTACTACGTCGAAACCGAAAGCGGCAGCCCCGACGAAGTATGCCGCGTATTGGATGAACTGATACAGGACCACCCGATCGACATCTGCTTCGCCGGCATTGGTGAAAACGGGCACCTCGCCTTCAACGACCCGCCCGCCGACTTCGACACGGAGAAACCCTATATCGTCGTCGATCTCGACGAGGGCTGCCGCAAACAGCAGATGGGCGAGGGCTGGTTCCCGACCATCGAAGACGTGCCCAAACAGGCCATTTCGATGAGCATCAAACACATCTGCAAATCGCAGACCATCATCCTCACCGTACCCGACGCGCGCAAGGCCGAGGCGGTCAAGGGCACCCTCGAGGGCGAAATCAGCAATCTGGTGCCCGCGTCCATTCTTCAGAACCACGACGACACCACCCTCTACCTCGACGCCGACTCCGCCAGCCTTTTGAGCCGGGAATAAACCCATGCGCATCGCCACCGGATCGATCAGCCACGAGTCCAGCACCTTCACCACGGTAGCGACGGACTGGAACAGCTACCGCAACCAGCGCTTTGGCTACCGCACCGGCCAGGAGGTGCTCGACTTCTTCCGCGGCTCCAACACCGCCGTCGGCGGCTTCCTGGCCGGCTGCGAGCAACACGGCTTCGAGCTGGTACCCACCATCTTCGCCAATGCCCATCCCTCCGGCCCGACCCCGCGCGCGATCTTCGACGAGATCCTCGACGACATGCTCACCCGCATGGGGCAGATCGACCGCATCGACGGCGTACTGCTGGATCTCCACGGCGCCATGGTCGCCGAGGGCCACGACGACGCCGATGGCCATATCCTCGCCGCCGTGCGCGAACGGGTCGGACCCGAGGTCCCGATCATCGCCCAGCTCGACATCCATTCCAATATGTCGCCGCTGCGCGTCGAGGCAGCCGATGTCATCATCGGCCACGAGACCTACCCCGAAATCGATCAGGAGGAGCGCGGCCTCGAATGCGCCGATATCATGCGTCGCATTCTACAGGAGGGTCTCAAACCCACCCTGGCCCTGCACCAGATCCCCATGGTCTGGGGCATGAACCAGGTCACCGCCCACCCGCCAATGCGCCAGGCCATCGAATATCTGCACGAGATCGAAAGCCGGCCCGGCGTCATCTGCGGCTCCATCGCCACCTGCTACCCGTTGGCCGACATTCCCAACCTCGGCGCCTCCGTGTATATCGCTACGGATAACGACCAGGCCCTGGCGCAATCTCTCGCCGACGAGTTGGGCGCCTGGATCTGGGAGCGCCGCACCGACTGGCAATGCCCCATGCCGGCTGTCGCCGACATTTTGCCCGAGGCCGAGGCTGCCGGCAAATATCCCATCATCTTCGCCGACCGCGACGACAACACCGGCGGCGGCTCGCCCGGCGACAGTACGGGCGTGCTCAAGACCTTTCTCGCACAGGGTCTGCAGGATGCCTGCATCCTCTACATCACCGACCCCGAGACGGTCGCGCAGTGCCGGCAGGCCGGCGTCGGCGCCGAGCTGGATTTGGCCGTCGGCGGCAAGTCCACACCGCTGCAAGGCGAGCCCGTCCCAATGCAAGCCACCGTCGTGGCCTTGAGCGACGACGGCAAATTCACCTACGCCGGCCCGCGCAACCGCGGCCTCGACGGCTTTATGGGCCCCTCCGCCCATATCGTCCAAAACGGGATCCACGTCCTGCTGATCAGTGAGCGCGAGCAGCCCTTCGATATCGCCTTCTCGCTGACGATGGACCTCGACCCGCGCAAAATGCGCTATATCAGCGTCAAATCAGCGGCGCACTTCCGCGCCAACTTCGAGCCCTTCGCCGGCAATATCTACGTAGTGTCCGAGCCGAGCGTGCACTCGGGCGCGACGCTACAGGGGCAATTTAAAAACGTCGGGCGCAAGCTCTATCCCGAATACGACCTCTAATTATGCGCCAAATCGACCTCCAACAAGCCCGCGCCCTGCACGACCGCATCCTGGTCTTCGACGGCCACAACGACCCCCCGGTCGAGCGCGTCCATCGCGGCGAGGCGCCGCTCAACTGGATGCGGCGCGACCCAGCCTATCACATGGACGTGCCCCGCATGCGCGAGGGCGGTTTCGACGGCGGCTTTTTCATCGTCGGCAATGGGCCGACTGCCGATGTGATGTTCACGCTAGAGCGCACCCTGGCGCAGATCGATGCCCATCCCGATGACTTGCGGCTGGTGCTCTCCTCGCAGGACGTGGCAGACGCGAAGGCCAACGACCAGATCGGCATCTTGATGACCATCGAGGGTGCCCAGCGCTGGCTGCGCGGCGAGCTGGATATGGTGCGACTGTTTTACCGCATGGGCATCCGCTGTCTCGGCATCACCCACGGCGAGGGCGGCGAGGAAGAAGGATTCTTACAGGGCAGCAAGAGCCCGTTCGGGCCCTGCACCATGGCGGAGCGCGACGCCGAGCGCAAAAACGCCCGCGGCCTGACCGACTTCGGCCGCGAGGTGCTGCATCTGAGCAACGAGCTGGGGCTGGTCACCGACCTGGCGCATATCAACGACCGCGCCTTCTACGAGGTCCTGGAGCTCTCGCGCAAACCCGTAACCATGACCCACACCGCAGTTTGCGCCCTGTGCCCGCACTGGCGCTGCTTGACCGACGACCAGATCCGCGCGCTGGCCGACCAGGGCGGCGTACTCGGCATCGCCTTCGCCCCCTTCTTTATCGATCCCGAAGCAGCCACCATTGACCGCCTTGTCGAACACATCTGCTACGTCGCCGAGCTGGTCGGCGTCGAGCACGTGGCCATCGGCTCCGACTTCGACGGGCTGGGCACGACCCCGGCAGTCGTCCCCGATGTCAGCCAACTGCCACTTTTGACCCAGAGCATGCTGGCGCACGGCCTGTCTGAGGCAGAAGTCGCCCAAATCTGGGGCGGCAATTTCGCGCGGCTGTTGCAGCAGACCATCGATCCTTAGCATGGCCGCCCACTTCCTCGAATTGAGCGAAGATCACATCGCCCCGCAAGGCGAGCTATCGCTGCCGGCACTCGCTGGATCCCGCATAGTCTATATCGTCGCAGGAGCGGTCGTGGCGGACGACACTACGTACGGCGAAAACAGCGCCTTTTTCGGCACTGCTGCCTGCGCCATGCAAGCTCCTACCGGCGCCCAGCTCTGGCGCTGGGAACTTCGCCGCGATCCAGCGCCCGACCACCCCGCGTGCAAGGCCTCGCACGCGGTAACGCTCGATCCGCGCGAAGAATACCTCATGCGCTGCGATCGCGTCGACTTCCCGCCGCAGGGCATCGCCCATACCCACGTGCACGCGGGGCCGGGCATTCGCATCCTGCTCCGGGGCACCATCCGCATCCAGGTTGCGGGCGCAGAAACCGCGCTGGCGCCGGGCGAAGCTTGGTTCGAACGGGGACCGGATCCGGTCCTGGCACTGGCCGACGAGAAGCAGCCGACCAGCTTTATCCGCACCATGATCCTACCCCGCGACTACGCGGGTCGGCCTTCGATTCGCTACACCTTGTCCGCAGATGCCGACAAGCCCAAGGTCCAGCAGTACACCCGCTTCGTCGAGGAGTTTATCGAGCACTGAGCCAGCGGGCATTAAACTACGCCGCCATCATCCGCGACTTCCTAGCGCAGGACGGTTAATCATGGCACCACCACCCTACGGCATCATCTACAACTGGGACGGCGCTCCCCACGGCTACAGTGCCTATCCCCAATCCATCGACCAGTTCCTCGCCAAGGTTTACGCGCCCCTGGAAGACACCCAGGTCGGCGCCCTTTGCTGGTGCATCGCCCTGCACGAGGCCACCTGGCCCTCCGAATATCTCGACGTGACCGGCGACTCCACCGACCGCCGCTACGCCTCGGCCCGCACTCTGCACCACGTCGAGAACATCCGCGGCTTCTTTGAACGCGGCGAAGACCCCTACGGCGCCCTCGTCGCCCGCGGCCGCGAGCAGGGTATCGCCGTCTACGCCTCCGTCCGCATGAACGACAACCACTTCTGGGACCTGCGCCCCACCGACCTCGCCACCACCACTCGCAACGAGCTCACCCCACTGCGCAAACAGCACCCCGAATGGCTGCTCGGCGACGACGCCCCCGGTTGGTGCTCCACCTCCTGGAACCTCGCCATTCCCGAGGTCCGCTCCCACATCCTCCGCCTCGTCAGCGAGGCCTGTCGCCAGGCCGACTGGGACGGCGTCGAGCTCGACTGGCAACGCCACGCCTTCCACCTGCCCGCCGACCACGCCTATCGCCTACGCTACACCCTCACCAGCTTGATGCGCGCCATTCGCGCCGAAACCGAGGCTATCGCCGCCGAGCGCGGCCGCCCCTTCCACGTCGCCGTCCGCGTCGCCACCACCTTCGAATCGTGCCGCAACATCGGCTACGACATCGAGACCTGGGTCGGCGAAAAGCTCTGCGACCTCGTCATCGCCGGCGGCAATTCCGGCACCGACCCCGGTGCCGAGGTCGAGCGCTTCACCGCCCTCTGCCAGAGGCAGGGCATCCCTTTCTACGGCGGCTTCGACTCCGACGGCCGCCAGCAGGCCCGCCGCCTGCGCCCCCACGCGCAGTGGCGCCAGGAGTGGTTCCGCGGCCTGGCCCGCAACTACCTCGACCGCGGCGCCCAGGGCATCTACGTCTTCAATTGGCACGGCCACCGCGACACCCACCGCCCCTTGCTGACCACCATGGGCTCGCTCGACACGCTCACCGGCCACGACAAAACCTACGCCGCCCTGCATCGCAGTATCGGTCCCAAAACCGCCGGCCGCGCCGGCGCCGAGCGCGACGACCGCATCTACGGCGAAACCCCCGTCGATCTTCTGCCCACCCTCACCGGCACCGGCCCGACTTTCCACATCCACCTCAGCGATGAGGAGCCGCCATCTCACGCCGAGCTACAAATAGAAATCGCCCACTTTACTGCAGCAGACAAAGTGAGGGTTGTATTGGATGGCGAGGACTTAGGTGATCCCATCGTGAGGGATACCGCCGCTGAAGACCCCAACGATCCCGCTGACATTTCTGAAAACAAGTGGCTGACCTGGTCTTTAAGTGATAAACAAGCAGGGCGAGGTATACGCGAAGTCCAAGTCATCCTATTAGACAGAGACCCCCGCCTTTCCATCCCCCTCCATATCGAACACGTAGAGATTTATTTACAATACTCTGCTACCACCTCCTAGCGTGGACCGCAAAGTTACCGGAGGTCATCTCAAGGGTCTCACCGTAGCGGTGTCGAAGCCCCTCGGAGGGGCGCTGGACAGCGCCACGAGAATGAGCGGAGGTGAGACCCTTGAGATGACCGTACAGCACGGAGCCCTCATGCACAAAGACCGCCACCCCACCGAATTCCGCACCCTCGTCACCCTCGGCGAATCCACCACCGCCGGCGGCTGGTCCAGCCACCCCAACCGCTGCTGGGCCTCCCGCCTCGCCGCCCTCATCTCCGACATTCAGGCCCATCCCATAACCCTCCACAACGTCGGCATCGGCGCCAATGTCATCTCCACCGCCAGCCCCTGCTACCCCCACAGCGGCAAACCCGCTGCCAACGAGCGCCTCGATAAACACGTCTTTGCTCACCAGCCCGATCTCCTCGTCGTCAGCTACGGCCTCAACGACGCCCGCGGCGGTACGCCGCTCGATCTCTTCGGCCGGGAACTAGCTACCCTCATCGACGCCATCCGCGCCGGAGTCGATCCGCTCATCGTCTTGCCCGGGCCCTACTTCATGACCGACTTCGCCGTCGATCAGCCCCATTGGGCCCACGCCAACATCGAGCTCTTCCACCACTACAACGACCGCATTGCCACCATCGCGCGCGACAAATATTGCCTCTACGTCGACCTCCTCGCCGCCTACAATGGCACGCCGTGGATGGTCCACCACGACGGCGTCCACGCCAACGACCTCGGGCACCTGATCGTCGCCAACAAAATCTTCGAGGTCCTGGCCCAGCACTGCTCGGGCCTGTCCCTGCACACCCGGGCGCTGGAGCAGAGCGCCCCGCGCTGGCGCGACGAGTCCGTGCTCCGCGCCGACTATGGTCACTAACCGAAAGGACGTACCCATGGCTATCCCCACCCCCGAGCCGCGCATCGCCCGCTTCGAGAGGATGGGCTACGGCATGTTTATCCACTGGGGTCTCTACGCCCACCTCGGCCAGGGCGAATGGGTCCAGCACCTGCGCAAGGTGCCCATGGACGAATACGCCAGGATCAAGGACACATTCACCGCCGAGGAATTCGACGGCCGCCAGATTGCGGCCATCGCCAAAGCCGCCGGCATGCAGTATATCACCCTGACCAGCCGCCACCACGACGGCTTCTCGCTCTACGACACCAGAGGTCTCTCCGACCACGATGCGCCACACTCGGCCGCCGGCCGCGACCTGGTCGCCGAGTTGATCGAGGGCTGCCGCGCCGAGGGGATCTCGCCGCACTTCTACCACACGACGCTCGATTGGTACCAGCCCAGCTTCCACAACGACTTCGACGCCTATCTCGACTACCTACACCAATCTATCGAGGTGCTCTGCACCAGCTATGGCGCGATCGGGGGCTTGTGGTTTGACGGCAATTGGAGCAAGCCCGACGCCGACTGGAAGGAAGACCGCCTCTACGGCATTATTCGCCAGCACCAGCCCGAGGCGATGATCGTCAACAACACCGGCCTGAGCGCCCTCGGCGCCCTCGGCCATCCCGAGATCGACAGCGTCACCTTCGAGCAGGGCCGCCCTGCGCCGATGAACCACGAGGGCAAAGACAAATACGTCGCCGCCGAGATGTGCCAGACCATGAACCGCCACTGGGGCATCGGTGCCGAGGACTTCAACTACATGTCACCAGCCGAAATCATCGGCCACCTCTGCGCCTGCCGCAAAGTCGGCGCCAATTATCTCCTCAACGTCGGCCCCACCGCCTCGGGTCGCATCCCCGACTACGAGTCGGCCGCCCTGCGCCGCGTCGGCGAGTGGATCGCCACCCATCCAGAGGCCATCTACGACGCCAGGCCCTCCGCCATCCAGGGCAGCGGCGCGGACTTCGCGCTGGAGACTGACGACTGCGTCTATTTGTTCATCCACCACCTGTCGCGGGGCGGGGATGCGCATGTGTCGCTCAGCGGGGGCGGCGCCGGACCACGGGGCTTTACCAACGTCGAGCGAGAGGTTTCGTCAGCGCGCTGGCTCGACAACGACGAGGCGCTGCGCTTTGCGCAAGAGCAGGATTTGCTCTGCATCGAGGCCACGGGATATCCGTATGGCGTTGACCGAGTTGTGCGCATCGCCGAAATAAGGTAAGCCACCAGCTATTGCCTCAAAGAAGGCGCCGTGCAGACGCTCCTGTCGCTGCTCTTCGCCTTCGGTTCGTTGCCGATCCGGTTGCGCCCTGCTCCCATCGCGAGCACATTCCATCTGAGATTGAGCAGCATCGCGCACCCGTGCCTGAAATGGCTTTTCCCGTCTCAATCTGCCAGCGATGCTCCAGAAAATTGATAGAGCCCCTATCCCGGCTTAGATATTTAGCATGATCACAGGCGCAGTTAAAACGCTCGACGGCACCCCGCTCCCCAACGTCCAGGTCTCCAACGGCCTCGACGTCACCGGCACCGATCCCGACGGCCGCTACGCGCTGCCCGACCGGCCCAACCAGCGCTTCGTCTTCCTCACCGTCCCCGCCGGCTACGTCCCCGCCGACCGCTTCTATATCGAACTCCAAAGCCAGACCAGCCACGACTTCACGCTCACACCCCACCCCCCCAGCGCCACCACCGATTTCGCCTTCGTCCAGATCACCGACCTGCACCTCTCGACCGAGCGCCGCTATTTGCCCGCCGATCTAGCCCAGGACCTGGCCCAAATCCGCCGCGAGGTCGGCGACCAGATCCACTTTATCGTCGCCAGCGGCGATCTCACCGCCGGGGGCAAGCGCGAAGAATACGAGGCCTACCTGCAAACACTAGCTGGCTGGTCCTGCTACCATGCCGCCGGCAACCACGACGACGACGCGGATGTGCAAGGCCAGCACTACATGGACCACCTTGGTCCGCTCTACTACAGCTTCGACTACGGACCCGTCCACTTCGCCGTCTACGACGGCGAAGCCCACCTGCGCGACGGCACAGAGGCCACGCCCTTCGCCTATGTGCCCACGGCCCAGGACACCTGGCTCCGCGCCGATCTCGCGGCACAGGATCCTTCGCGACCGGTCATCATCATCAACCACTTTCCCTGGGGCGATGAATTCTACGCCCAGTGGCGGGACTTTCCCGTCGTCGCCACCCTCTCGGGTCACTGGCATTCGACCCGGCGCTGCGCGGATGGCGATGCCATACACTACAACACGCCCAGCCTGGGCTTCGGCGGCATCGACCAGAGTCCGCGCGCCTACCGCCTCTGCACCTGGGCCGACGGGCGACTGCACAGCGAACTGTGCGCCCTAGTCCCGCAGGGCCTTTTCCCGGGCATCAGCTTTCGCCCGGACAACACCGCCGGCCCCGTCAAACACCGCGCAGAAGACCCAACAGCATCGCTACAACTGCGCTGGCGCACGAGCACCGGCGGCGCCATCCACAAGGCGCCGCCCTTAGTCGCCGACGGGCGCGTCTTCCAGGCGATCAAAAACGAGGATCAAGCCGCGGGCAACGGCCTCGTTGCCCTCGACGCGCACGACGGCACCTGGCAATGGACCCACGCTACCAACGACGCCATAAAAAATGCCCCGGCCCACGCCGACGGCCGCCTCTACACCGCCACCGTCACCGGCCAGATCATCGCCCTCGACGCCGCCACTGGCGGCCGTCTGTGGTCGCGCCCGCTCGACTATCCGACCCGGCGCTGGGTATACTCCAGCCCGCTGATCCACGCCGGGCGCGTCTACGCCGGCATGAGCTCGCATATGGTCGCCCTCGACCCGCTGAGCGGCGAGGAAATCTGGCGCCGCGCCGACCTCGGCCCCGACGATTGGCTGCCCTCCTACCCCTCGCCCGCAGCGCGCGGCGACTATCTGGCGGTCGCCTTCTACACCCAGCCGACCAGCCTCGCCGTCCTCGCAGCTGCCACCGGCGCCACCGTCTGGCGACAACGAGGCGACAAGCCGAATTATATCTACAGCACGCCCGTCATCGGCCCGCACGATACACTCTACGCCACCAGTGGCGGCGACCTCCGCGCCTATCACCTAACCACCGGCGAGCTCCTCTGGCAAAGCCCCATCGCGCTGCAGCGAGTCCAGAACCGGCCGGCGCTGGCCGATGGACGCCTCTTTGTGGCCACCGGCTCCGGCGCGCTGTGCGCGTTCTCCGCGCAAGACGGCGCCGAGCTATGGCGCTGGGAGGTCGAGACCAGAGCGCCCTTGTTTACGCCCTATGCGCGGCAGGGGCCAACGACCCTGAGCGCACCAACGGTCGCGAGTGGGCGCGTCTATATCGCCGGTGCAGACGGATACCTGTATGTCCTGGACGCGGCGACGGGCGCCTGTATCGACCAGTGCGATCTGGGCGTGCCGCTGGCAGCACAGCCGACCGTGGACGAAAATCGACTCTGGGTCGGCGGCAGCGACGGATCTATATATGCACTGGCAATCGGCAATTAAAACCATCTCTCAACGAGAAGTATAGGGGTCTCAATCCTGCGTTGACTCTATTTCTTTTCGCTAGATATATTAGCCTCAATCCCTATGGGAACACTCGACCCCAACGCCATGCCCGACGGCAACCCCCTCACCGCCGTCCACTTCCACCAGACCGACCCCGGCACTCGTTTCGCCAAAGACCCCGGAGTCGCCATCGACCTCGATACGCCCCTCGACTCCACTCGCATCCTCACCCCCAACGTCGTCCGCCTGCCCGAGGGCGGCTACCGCATGTACTACACCGGCCGTGGTCCGGCCCATCCCGACCCCGATGCCATAGGCTATGTCCTCAGCGCCCATTCCGACGACGCCGACACCTGGATCAAAGACCCCGGCATCCGCATCGACCTGCACAGCCCGCGCGCCACGACCCGCACCCTCTGCCCCGATGTCGTACCGCTACCCGACGGTACCTGGCGCATGTACTACGAGGCCCGCTCCGGCGACGCACCTACCACCATCCTGAGCGCCGTCTCCGACAATGGCCTGCAGTGGGAAACCGAAGCGGGCATCCGCATCGGCGATGGCGCGTGGTCCTACGGCACGCCGCGCCTGATCTACCTCGAGGACGGGCGCAGCCGCCTCTACTTCCACCGCTATACCCATCCCCTGAGCTACGAGCTCAACGCCGGCAACCACATTATCAGCGCCATATCCAGCAACGGACTCGAGTTTACAATGGAAGAAGGGGTCCGCATCGCCCAGGAGACCGCGCGCGAGACCTTCTCGGTCTACGCGCCAGAAGTCATCCGCCTCGGCGACGGCAGCTATCGCATGTACTACGCCGCCTGGACCCGGGACATACCCGGCGGCATCTTCACCGCAACCTCCAGCGACGGGCTCACCTGGGTCAAAGACCCCGAGATCTGCATCGAGCTCGACGTCCCCTTCGATATCGACATGGTCTCTGAGCCCTGCATCACCGAATTGCCCGATGGACGCCCCCGGCTTTTTTACGAGGCTCGCGACAGGGAGGGCAACTGCCGCATCCTCTCCGCCACAGGAGGCGCCTGATGCCCCGACTCGAAGTGCCCGACCATGCCGAGATCTACCGCAATCCGCATCCCAACACCACCAGCGAATACATTTGCCGTGATCGACGAGAAAATGGCCGAGTACTTCGACGACTGGAAATAGCAGGAAGAAGCCGCCGCGTCGATGATCCCGCTCATCGGCGCGTTCTATCGCAACAGCGGCGTAGTCACCACTGTCGATGGCCACTCGCTGGCCCACGGCTCGGCCATCGACATCCTCAAGGCGCTCCGCTTCGCGCGCCAGATCATTTCCGACGAACTCTCCGTCTTTTCCAGTCTGACCGTAGTCCAAGCGCTGGGAGCGCTCGAACGGTCTCCAGCGCGCATCGACAGCGGCAAGCTCACTACCCCGCTACCCGCGCGACGGCGACAGCGATATAGCTGAGTCCGTGCGCCGCGAAATCGCGCCCGCCGAAAACGGCCACGGCCCTTTGCATCCGACCCCGCAGTATGGTACGACAACGAATTCGGCTACAGCATCCAGATGGTGCGGATCCTCCAGCATATCGCCCGGCTCGAACTCCCCTCGCTACCCGCCTAGCATCCGCGCCGCTTCTTCGAGCTGCGCCCCGCTATAGGGGAAATTAAACGCGCTGTCGGTCGGCTGGCCGTCGAGCATCAGCGACTCGCCCGGCGGCGGCAACTCCCAATCCTCCAGCACTGTGCGCCGCACCAGTGCCCCATCGGCCTCCAGCGCCGAGTAGAACGGCAGCAGGAACATCGCCAGTTTCTCCAATAGCTGCTCGCCCGTCTCCGGCGCTGCCCCCGTTTCGAACATCTCCTGTATCGCCAGCTGCGCGGCGTTCCAGGTGTTGTACATGAAGTAGCCGGGCCGCCCGGGAATCTTGCCTTCGGCGTCGCCCTTGTGGTCGCCGAAAATCCGCATATAGGCCTGCCCATCGCCAGCGACCATGTGCAACGCCCCGTAGTAGGGAATACTCGCCCCCTGGTGTTCGTAGACGACCATGCCGCCGGGTATGCGCCAATTGGGCGCGTGATAGGCGGCCGCGGTCATCGGACCGCGACCCTTGCCGATTTCGTCGCGCAGGGCCGCGTGGATAAACCACACGCCATGCAGGCCGTGGGTGTAGTAGTCGCTCATCGAGTTGTGCGCGACATAACCGCGGATCTCGGCCAGGTCGGCAGCCTTGGCGCGCAAATCGCCCGCGCCCTCGGAAAACTCCCAGGTCGAGGCCGTCAACAGCGCGGTACCGTGCTGTTGCGCCGTCTCGACCATCTCGCGGCCCTTGGCCATCGAGGTGGCGAAGGGCCGGTTAACGAAGGTCGGCACGCCCGCCGCCAGGAAAGGCCGCACCAACAGGGGATAGAGCGAAATTGCGTTGATATCATCGACGTATACCCCGTCTATATGGTCGACCATCTCGCGCGGGTCAGCGACCAGGGTCACCTCCGGGTATTTTTCGGCGAACTGGCCGCGAAAGTCCGAATTGAGACAAAAGGCGTGGGTCATCAACATGCCAGTGGTGCGCATGGCCTGGCCGGGGGCGTTCATCTTCTCGCCCCAGATATTGGCGGTATGGCCACCGGGGCCGGTGATTACGCCGACGCGCAAGAGGTCGCTGGCGGCGTTGCGTTGGAAGCGTCGTTGGGTCATGGGTCTGCTCCAAAAAGGGTGGGCGATCCTTGAGGCCGACAATATAAAAGGTTATCCTTCCAGGTCATAGTCCCTTGTCCAGCCAGGACCGGTCCTATGCCGCTCGACATCGCCGTCCAAATCGAAGAAGAAATACAGACCTTCGCGCCCGCCGACAATGGCGCCGGCCCATTGTGGTGCCACGGCTCCACCATCGTCGCCCGACGCGGAGACGCCGTCTACGTCGCCGCGCTCGAGACCCTACCCGACCAGGTTCCGCTCAACAACTGCCGTTTTCTGCTCTACCGCCGCAACGACGACGGCTGGGCCCTGGTCTACCGCGACACCACCGGCCGCACCCGCGAGCCCTCGCCCGTAGTCCTGCTCGGCGGCCAATTGCTGGTCTCCGCCAATCCAACGCTTGCCGACCCAGGCGAATACGGCGGCCCGGCCGCGCCCGCCGTATTCCGCTTCGACACCGCCGATGCGGAGGTAGACCCCGTCCGCGAGAAGCCCGTCTGGCGCGATGAGCCCCCCTTCTCCGAACACTCCTACCGCACCGTCGTCGCCGACGGCCACGAGGTCCTCTACCTGCAGAACACCGGCTACGAAAAAGCCCACACCTCCTTTCGCGACAAGGCCGGTAACTGGCGCGACCTCCCGCCCCTGGTCTGGCCTCAGGACGACACCTCTGACCAGCCTCTGCGGCTGTGCTACCCCAACGTCGTCCTCCACAACCGCAGTGCTCACTTCCTGGGCGTTGGCGACATCGTCGAACCCGTCGCCGCCTGGAAGGACGCCAAGCGCAAAATCACCGGTCGCAAGTGGGACTATGTCTTCCGCCGCCTGTTCTACGCCCACACCCCCGACATCGCCAACGAGCCCTTCGGCAAGTGGATAGAACTCGCCGACCTGGACCAGACCGCCGGCCACATCGCCAACGGCGACCTCCACCTCGACGCCAATGGCATCGTCCACGCCCTCTGGACCCAGACCAGCGTAGACCACCGCCTCCGCGACCGCTTCTTCCCCGGCGAGCAGATCATCCGCAGCCTGGAATACCTGACGCTCAAAGAGGGCCAGATCCAGGCACAGCGCACACTGGTCCGGCACGTCGAAGACGCAGACGGCCCCGTGCCCCATCTGGCGCGCTTTCACGTGTTGGCAGACGGGACGCTGTTAATTCTCGGACAATTCACTGGAGTTGACTCGGGAACAACCTATCGCATTGCTGAGATCAACGACGACCATCCGGAATGGATCGACATACCCTTTAAACACCCAATGTCCGGCATCTTCCTCACCAATACTATACGGAGCGGCTCATCCCCATCATCTTATATAGACATCGTCGGCATGAGCCCCACCAAACCCCATACCTTAGGTTATGCACGAGTCGAAATCGGAGACTGAGTAATTTCATTTAAACCGTTGAGTCCTGCACGTTCCGAGATCCGATCGACACCGGAGCCACACCCTTATGACCACCGCCCAAACCCGCATCCAACAAGCCCGCGACACCGCCCTGGACATCCTTAAACCCACGCAATCCCAAATCGATCACGGCCTCGAACTCCACCGCGAGTCCATAGTAATAGAAACCTACGGCCTCGGCTTCCGCGCCCCCGTCGACGCAGATGCCCTCAGCGCCGCCCGCGACGCCGGCGCCTCCCCGCTCGAACTCCAGGACCTCTCCGAAAACATGCGCATGACCCGCTGGGCCGACGACCCCAACCTGCGCGAGGAATACCGCCAGGCCTGGCAAGCCTCCGGCGTCACCTGCATCCTCCAGAACGCCGGCGAAGAGGGCAACGCTCCCGAGCGCCTCATCAAGCGCCTGGCCCGCTACACCTATCTCAGCGACACCCTCGACGACCTCCTGCTGCGCGCCAGTAAACCCCGCGATATCATCGCCGCCAAAGAGCAGGACCTGCACTGCTTCTACATGAGCTGCAATGGCGTGCCCTTGCCCGGCGACCAGGTCAACGTCGAGGAGGAGCTGCGCTATATCCGGGTGTTCTTCCAGCTCGGCTGCCGCATGATGCATCTGACCTATAATCGCCGCAACCCCCTCGGCGACGGCTGCGGCGAGCCGGCCAACGCCGGCTTGAGCGACTTCGGCCGCGCCGCCATCGCCGAAATGAACCGCACCGGCGTCATCGTCGATGTCGCGCACTCGGGACAGAAAACCAGCCTGGAGGCGGCGCAAGCCTCGCAAAAACCGGTCGTCGCCAGCCATTCCGGCGCCTGGGAGCTGACGCCGCACTGCCGCTGCAAAAACGACGACGTCATCCGCGCCATCGCCGATACCGGCGGGCTGATCGGCATCACCAATATCCCGGCCTTCCTCGGTAAGAGCGGCGATATCGCCGCCCTGCTAGACCACATCGACTACGTCGCCGACCGCTTCGGCGTCGACTACCTGGCCATCGGCACCGACAACCCCTATACCTCCGCCGCAGCCATCGACCAGAAAGTGCCGGGCAGCGCCCCCTCGCGCACGCGCTGGGAGGCGCTGTGGCCCGCAGACGACCCGCTCTTTGCACCTGAGTGGAAAAAGGAACGACAGAAATTGAGCATGGCCTGGACCAACTGGCCGCTCTTTACCATCGGCCTGGTGCAGCGCGGCTATGTCGACGAGGAGATCCGCAAGATCATCGGCGGCAACTTCCTGCGCGTGGCGCAGGAGGCCTGGCCGGACTAGCCGCCTCTATGCGCAGGAGATAATATCATGACGCCCAGAAGCTGCGACACTATGGTGGCCCTCGGCACAGCGACCCGCAGCGGACAGACCCTCTTCGCCAAAAACAGCGACCGACCGGTAGACGAGTGCCAGCCGCTGGTGCAGCGCCAGCGCCAGACGCACCCGCCCGGCGCCACCACCCGCTGCCAGTTCGTGGAGCTGCCGCAGGCGGGGATCACCTATCGCCACGTCGGCTCGCGACCGTACTGGTGCTGGGGCTACGAACACGGTTTCAACGAACACCAAGTGGTCATCGGCAACGAGGGCCTGGCGTCGAAATGGCCCGAGTTTACCACACCCAAACTCGTCGGCATGGAAGTGCTGCGACTGGGCCTGGAGCGCGGGCAAACCGCCGCCGCCGCCGTCGAGGCAATGACCGACTGCATCAGCCGCTACGGCCAGGGCAAATTCGCCAATGACGCCGGGGTCCGCACCTACGACAACGGCTATATCGTCGCCGATCCCCGCGAAGCCTACGCCATCGAGACCGCGGGGCACCAGTGGGCGGTCGAGCGCATCGAATCGACCTGCGGCATCAGCAATGTGTATTCACTAGAGACCGCCTGGGACCGCATCGCGCCGGCAGCGCAAACCGAAGCCGTCGAGCAGGGCTGGTGGCACGATAACGGCGCGCGATTCAATTTCGCCGCTGCCTATAGCAAAAACGACCGCAGCCAGGGCAGCGGCGCACTGCGGCGCGCGCGCTCGTGCGCGGTGCTGGCCGGTCGCCGGGGCGCCATCGACGCGCAGACCATGATGAGCTTGCTCTCCGATCACGCGGAGGCGCCCGACGGGCCGCTGCAGACCGATCCGACCTCGGGCTCCGGCATCTGCGTCCATTGCCAAGCCGACGGCAGCGGCGGCAACACCGCCGCCAGCTTGGTGGCCGAACTCTGTGCCGACGGATCCCGGCTGCCGATCTACTGGTGCAGCTTCTACTCGCCCTGCCTCGCCGTTTTTCTGCCCTATTTCTGCGAGGGCGCGCTGCCCGCCATTCTCGCGCAAGGCGATGCCGCCGCCAGTGACGACAGCCCCTGGTGGATCTTCTACCGCCTCGCCCACGCCGCCCGCATCCAGCCCGAGCTCGCGCCCATCTTCTGCCAGCGTTGGGCCGGATGGCAGCAGCAACTCTTCGCCAGTGCCGCGCAAATGGCCGTCGAGGGACGCCAATTGCTCGACGCCGGCCAGCCAGATGCCGCCGCACGCGCGCTGACCGAGTATATGGCGCAAAACACTGCGACCCTGCTGAAAACCGCCACCGAGCTATTACAGCACAGCGCCCAACCCCAGGCCACGAATCGAGCGGCCCAGCGCGACGCCTGGTCGCCCGCATAATGGAGGTCTTCCGTGAATCGACCCCCTGAAGAATCGACGCTCATCGCCGCGCGCGACCTGCGCGCCTTCGCCGCCGCCGCGCTCACAGCCGCCGGCCTGCGCCCCGACCACGCCGAGCAACTCGGCGAGTTGCTGACCAACGGCGATCTGCGCGGCGTGCGCTCGCATGGCGTGCGCCAACTCGGCAGCTACTGCCCCAGCCTGCGCGACGGCCAGCTCAATCCCAATCCCGAACTCGCCGTACTCAAAGACACCGACAACGCCGTGCTCGTAGGCGGCGACGGCGGCCTGGGCTACGCCCCCATGATGGAGGCTACTGAGCGTGCCATCCCCAAGGCCAGGGAGCGCGGCGTCGCCGTGGCCGCCTCCTGTCAACACGGCCACTACGGTTCGGCCGGCCACTACGTCCGCCGCGCCCTGCAAGACGGCTGCTGCGCCTTCTCGGTCCAGGGCCACACCCTGCGCTTCGGCGAGCCCAACCCCAACCCCGACCAGCGCCCTGCCTCCGCCACCTGGGGCAACCCGCCGATCTGCTTCGGCATGCCCGGCGCCGATGAGCCGCCCTTTATCCTCGATGCCGCCTGCTGTATCCTCGGCGGCGAGGACATAGAACACGCCGACCACTTGCAACAGTTGATCCCCGCCGCCTTCTTCAAATCGATGGGCTATACCGCCGTCTCCAGCATTTTCGGCGGCGCCTTCGCCGGCACCGACAGCGCCGCGGCCGCCGCCCTGGCCGCAAAATGGCCCGGCGGCAGCCACGGCGGCGGCCTGACCGTCATTATGGATCTCGGACTCTTCGCCAACCCGGACACCGTGCGCAAAAACAACGACATCATGGTCCGCGGCGTCCGCCAAACCATGAAGCCCGTCATCGGCTATGAAGAAGCGACGTTGCCGGGTACGCCCGAGTACCGCAACGAGGAAACTCGCTCCCGCGACGGCATTCCGCTCGGTTCAGAAGAAGTGGACATCCTGCGCAATGTGGCGGGGGAATTCAAGGTAGATTTACCTACTGCGCTGCGGGTTTAGCACACCCTCCCCATCATTAGGCGGGAGTTATTTCCACAGCGTAAATCGCAACAATACCGAAGGCTGGGGACAGGTTTAGCTGCAAAGGGCACAAACCCATGAACGAAGACTTAGAACTCCAACAGTACCTCTTCGATCTCCAGGGCTACGTAGTCATCGAAAACGCTCTCGACGAAGATGAGCTCAACGCCCTCAACGCCCTGCTCGACGAGCGCGAAATCCCCGAGCCCGGCAAGGGCGCGCGCTTCGGCAGTTCGCCCGCCGTCCGCGGCACCCCCTCGGGCTTCTTGCAGTGGGGCAAGCCCTTCTGCGACCTGCTCGACCATCCTGCGATCATGCCCATTTTGCGGCTGCGGCTGGGCGACTGCTTCCGCCTCGACCGCCTCTACGGCATGTGCATGAGCCAGGGCATGCAGCGCGGCGGTTTGCATGCCGACTTCGGCGCCTCGGCCATCACCTCGGACCTGGCGCCAGGCGAGCGCTACAACCCGCCCGAAAACCGCATGCTGCACGGCCTGATCGTCGTCGCCTGGAACCTCGCCGACGCCGGTCCGGACCACGGCGGCTTCTGCTGCATACCCGGCAGCCACAAGAGCAGCTATAAGACGCCGCGGCGAATCCAGGACCACCCCGAGGACGCGCCCCAGGTCGTCATCCCACCCGCGCCGGCCGGTTCGGTCATCGTCTTCACCGAGGCGCTGACTCACGGCACCAGCGCCTGGAATGCCGCGCACCAGCGCCGCGCCCTGCTCTACAAATACAGCGTCTCGCACGTGGTGTGGATCGACGATCGCGTCAAAGCGCCCGAGGGCATCGAACTGAGCGAGCGGCAGCAGATCCTGCTCAAGAACCCCGGCGACCCGGACCGGCACTTTCCATCTCTTTTCGCCGATTAGCCCGAACCATGCGTGCTTTGCGACTGCGGCGAAGCGCCGTCGATCCCACGACCACGGCGTAGGGCAAGGGCCTATTGACCGTCATATCTTCGCGCAGCAATCGCGAGCCGGAAGTCCCACGCCGTATTTATTTTTGCCTTAGATGCCTCCATTGCTTATTCCTTGACGCATGGATGTGCGAAAAGCCAGTCACCAGCGCCCCAGCGATCAAAGCCTTCCCATGCGTCTAATCGCGCTACCCGGCGGCNACGCCCGGGCCGTGCGCTACAGGCCACNCTCGGTTAACCCATGGTCCTGATCAACCCGTCNCCGGCCGCTGTCGGTCGGCCNGTCGCCGGCCGCTACGGCTGGGCCAACAAGCCCGACGGCAACTTCGTCAACGGCGCCGGATTATCGGCCAGCCCGTTCCACAGCGACGNCTGGCCCGTCGTCACGCGGACCAGGAGCTAGGCGGCAAATGGGAGACGCGGTCCCCAGAGGCGTTTCCCGCCGCGCCGTCGCCCTCGGTCTGCTGTGCTGCCTGGGCATCGCCTTCGGCGAGCCCTATGCGGTTATGGTCCTGCGCAGCTCGCCGCTGGCCGCCGACTTCTCCACCGGCGCCGCGCTCTTCCTGTTCTTGCTGTTGACCCTGCTGCTCAACCCCCTCGCCCGCCTGCTGACCGGCAGCGGGCTGCATCGCGGCGAGTTGGCGACCGCCTATATCATGATGATCGTCGCCTGCGCCATTNCCTCCTGGGGCTTTACCATCAATCTGGTGCCGCTGATGGCCGGGTTTTTCTACTACGCGACGCCCGAAAACAACTGGGCCGAACTCATCCACCCCTACGTGCCGGAGTGGCTGGTGGTCAGCGACGAGCAGGCGGTTGGCAAATTCTTCGAGGGCATGGCCCAGGGCGAGGTNGTGCCCTGGAGTGCGTGGTTTATGCCGCTGACGGCCTGGTGCTGCATCGCCTTTTCGGTCTACTGCGTCACTTTGTGCCTATTGGTAGTTTTGCGCAAACAATGGATGGANAGCGAGCGCCTGCTCTTNCCCCTGGCCACCCTGCCNCTCGAAATGTGCGAGNGACGAGGACGCGCCTTTGTCGCCCCCTTCTTCCGCAATCCCGTAACCTGGATCGGCTTCCTAGTGCCGTGCACCATCAACGCCATCAACGCCCTGCACGCCTATTACAACTTTATCCCGGCTATCGAGCTCCACAACAGCTTTCGCATCCTGCGCAACTCGGTCAATATCTTCACCACTCCGCGCTTCGAGGTCATTGGCCTGTCCTTCCTGCTCAATCTCGACGTGTCGCTGGGGGTGTGGTTTTTCGCCTTTCTGGCCAATCTCGAAACCGGCCTCCTGCGCCTGATTGGCTTCTCCATCGGCCCGATGCAGCCCTACTCGCCGCCCGCCCCACCCAGCGTCGCCCATATCGCTATGGGCGCACTGGTCTTCCTCGTCTTTTCGAGCTTCTGGAACGGCCGCCAACACCTGCGCAATGTCGTGCGCAAGGCACTGTACAACGACCCCGCCATCGACGACTCCAACGAGCTGATCTCCTACCGCGCGGCCGTCTGCGGCATCCTGCTCGGCACANTNTGCGCCCTGTTCTGGCTCTACCAGGCCGGCTTCAACCNCTTGAGCGCGGCGACCTTTCTGCTCTGCTGCCTGGTGGCCTTCGTCGGCCTGGCGCGCATCGTCGCGCAAACCGGGCTGGCGTATGGCGTTGCGCCGGTGGCCGCACCGGTCTTGACCGTCAATATCCTCGGCACCCATCTTCTGGGGCCGGCNGGCATCGCGATGCTCGGCCTCAACTTTGCCTGGGCGGCGGATATACGCACCTTTGTAATGGCCTCGGCGGCCACCGGGCTCAAGATCGCCGAAGCGACGGGCCTGGAATCGCGGCGGCTATTCTGGGCTATTTTGGCTGCTATCGCCGTTACCCTNGCGGGCTCTGCATGGGCCGTGGTAACGCTGGCCTATGTGCACGGCGGGGTCAATNTGGGGGGCTGGGGCTTCCACGGGCTGACCAACTATACCGGCAGCTGGATCGCGCACAATATCGCCAACCCCGAGCCGATCCACGTCTGGCACCTGGCCTTCGCCGCAGTAGGCGCGGTACTGATGGCGGCGCTGACCTGGCTCAAGGCGCACTTCGTCGGCTTCCCGATCCACCCCATCGGTCTGGCGCTGGGGCTGACCTGGCCAATCTCGCAGATCTGGTTTTCTGTTTTCATCGCCTGGGTCTGCAAGGCGCTCGTCCTCAAGTANGGNGGGGCGCGTCTCTACCGGCATGTACGGCCTTTTTTCCTCGGCATGGTCCTGGGACAGTTCAGCTCGGCGGGCTTCTGGATCCTCGTGTCGTCCGTTACCG
>PBOD01000008.1 GCA_002724215.1 Gemmatimonadota bacterium
TTCTAACCTTGGTCCTTTGATCAGGATCGGGAACAGTGCCAGGTGGGTAGTTTGACTGGGGCGGTCGCCTCCAAAAAGGTAACGGAGGCGCCCAATGGTTCCCTCAGCGCGGTCGGTAATCGCGCGTAGAGTGTAAAGGCATACAGGGAGCTTGACTGCGAGACCTACAAGTCGAGCAGGTGCGAAAGCAGGGCTTAGTGATCCGACGGTTGCGCGTGGAAGCGCCGAAGCTCAACGGATAAAAGGTACTCCGGGGATAACAGGCTTATTGCCCCCAAGCGCTCATAGCGACGGGGCAGTTTGGCACCTCGATGTCGGCTCAGCGTATCCTGGGGCTGGAGAAGGTCCCAAGGGTTTGGCTGTTCGCCAATTAAAACGCTACGCGAGCTGGGTTCAGAACGTCGTGAGACAGTTCGGTCCCTATCCGCCGTGGGTGTAGGATATTTGAGGAGATCTGACCCTAGTACGAGAGGACCGGGTTGGACGAACCTCTGGTCAACCAGTTGTTCCGCCAGGAGCATCGCTGGGTAGCTACGTTCGGAAGGGATAAACGCTGAAAGCATCTAAGCGTCAAGCCCACTCCAAGACTAGATATCCCGTAGGGTTAACCTACCTGAAGGCCCCTCGTAGACTACGAGGTTGATAGGTTGCAGGTGGAAGCGCAGCAATGTGTGGAGCCGAGCAATACTAATTGGCCGTGAGGCTTGACCATTTATTTGCCTCGCACGCCTAGCGGTTTTGTATCGTTACTTCGGCGTGGACCTGTATTCGGTTGTTGAAGACATTAGGTTTTTCCGGTGGTCATAGCGGAGGGGAAACACCTCTTCCCATTCCGAACAGAGTAGTTAAGTCCTCCTGCGCCGATGGTACTGCTGGGGTCGCCCAGTGGGAGAGTAGGACGCTGCCGGATTTTTCTTCAAAGCCCACCCCTGCGGGGGTGGGCTTTTTTTGTTTCTTGACAGGGCGCCGATACCTTGACAAGGCCTGTGCGGCACAATTAATTTATCGCCCATCGCGAGACGGGATCTGGGGAGGTTCTGCCAGCGAGAGAATCTCTATCCAGGAGGGCTAAATTGAGCGAACAAACCAGGAATTTTTCCCTCATCGGCCATAGTGGCGCGGGTAAAACCGCGCTGTCGGAGGCGATGCTTTTCGATATGGGTGTCGTCAACCGCATCGGCCGCATCAGCGACGGGACCACCACATCCGATTACGACTCAGGCGAGATCGAGCGCCAAATTTCGCTCAAGGTCTCCCTGCTCAACGGCGATTGGCAAGGCAGCCATCTCAACGTGCTGGATACCCGGGTTACGCGGATTTCATTTCCGAAACCAAGGCCGCCTTGCGCGTGTCGGATGCCGCAGTGGCGGTCGTCGATTCGGTCACCGGTATCGAGATCGGCACCGAGCGGACCTGGAATTTCGCCGCCGAATACGGTCTGCCGCGTGTGATATTCATCAACAAGATGGACCGCGCCGAAGCGGATGCCGACCAGGTGTTGGAACTGGCACGTGAGCGCTTTGGGCGCCAGGTGGTGCCGCTGCAGATGGCGGTTAATCCCGGTGAGGGCTTCAACCAGGTCATCGACTTGGTGGCGATGAAGGCCTATACCTACCAGGACGGCGAGGCCAGCGAGGCCGACATCCCGACCGAACTTCAGGACGAAGCCCAGGCGGCGTATGAACAGTTGGTCGAATCCATCGCCGAGACCGACGAAGAACTGATGGAGAAATACTTCAGCGAGGGCGAGTTGTCCAATGAGGAACTCGTTGAGGGCCTGCGCAAGGCGATCCTGCAGCAGGAGCTTTTTCCGACCTTTTACGGCGACGCCTTTAACAATGTCGGCGTCGATCGCCTGCTCGACGCACTGGTGCAGTTCGCCCCGGCCCCGATTGAGGCGCCGGGCCTGAAGTTTCAGGACGGCGAAGAGGAAGTCGTGCTCGACGGTCGCGCGCCCGCGCCGCTGGCCGCGCTGGTCTTCAAGACCCTGGCCGAACAGCACGTCGGTGAGCTATGTCTGTTGCGGCTCTTCGCCGGCTCGATTAAGCCCGGAGACGAAGTAGCCAATCCCGACAAGCGCTCAACCGAGCGGATCGGCCAGATTTTCCACCTGTGCGGGAATAAGCGGACCGAGGTCGATGGCGCCGAGGCCGGCGATATAGTCGCCCTGGTCAAGCTCAAAAACACCCACACCACCGACACGCTCTGCGCCAAGGGCGGATCGCTGCAGTTGCCAGGCATTGAGTTTCCCGAACCGCTTTTGCGCGTGGCCATCCATGCCAGGGAACAAGGTGGTGAAGACAAGATGGCCACCGGTCTGTCGCAACTGCACGAAGAAGACCCGAGTTTCCTCATGCAATACGACGGCGAGATCCGCCAGTCGATACTCCACACCCAGGGCGAATTGCATCTCGAGACGCTCGTCAATCGCCTCAAGGAGCGCTTCGGCGTCGAGATCGACATGGAGTCACCGCGCATCCCCTATCGCGAAACGATCCGCGGCAATGCCGATGCGCAATATCGCCACAAGAAGCAGTCGGGTGGTCGGGGTCAGTTCGGTGAGGTCCAGTTGCGCATCGGACCCAAGGCGCGCGGCGAGGGGTTCGAATTCCTCAATGAAGTCGTCGGCGGTAATATTCCGAGCAATTTTATTCCCGCGATTGAAAAGGGCATTGTCGAAACGCTGGTTGAGGGGCCGGTCGCCGGTTACCAGGTCATCGACGTGGCTGCCACGGTCTACGACGGTAAGCATCACCCGGTGGATTCGGACGAAGTCTCGTTCAAATTGGCCGGCTCCCATGCCTTCAAGGACGCCTTTCTCAAAGCCAAGCCGATCCTGCTCGAGCCCATTTATCATTTGGAGATCACAGTTCCCGAAGAATTTATGGGCGACGTGATGGGCGATCTCTCGTCGCGACGGGGTCGGATTAGCGGCATGGACGCCGACGGGCATTTCCAGGTCATCCACGCCGAGGCGCCCCTGGCCGAAATCGATCGCTATGCGACCACGCTGCGCTCGATGACCCAGGGCAAGGGTTTCCACGCGCAAAAATTCGACCGCTACGAGGACGTGCCTGGCGATATTATGGCTAAAGTGGTCGAAGCCGCGCAGAAGGACGACGANAAGGAAGNGGCCTGAAAGATACACTCCCAGGANTGCGGGGCGGTCGGCCGNAAGGTCGGCCGCCCTTTGCTTTTTCCCATTGCGTTGGTTTTTTTATAAGGGTAGATTCCAGCTAATAAANCTACTTATTTGCAGGGAGATAGAGCCAAATGTCCGGCCACTCCAAATGGAGTACGATCAAGCGCAAAAAAGGCGCTAACGACGCCAAGCGCGGCAAGATATTTACCAAACTGATACGCGAGATCACCGTAGCGGCGCGCAGCGGTGGCGACGAAGAATCCAACCCGGTCCTGCGCGCGGCGGTACAGAACGCCAAAGCGGCCAATATGCCGGGTAATACCATCGAGCGCGCCATCCGCCGTGGCACCGGCGACGAGCCGGGCGCGGTTTACGAGGAAGGGCTTTTCGAAGGCTATGGGCCGGGCGGTGTGGCCATTATGGTCGAGACCCTGACCGACAACCGCAACCGCACCGTATCCGAGGTGCGCCACGTCTTTACTAAGCACCATGGCAACCTCGCNGAGAGTGGCGCGGTGGCCTGGATGTTCGAGCACAAGGGCGTCGTTGATGTCGATAAGGCCAACGCCAGCGAGGACGATTTGTTAATGGCGGTGATGGATGCCGGTGGCGAGGACATCCAAGATGGCGACGATGTGCACGAGGTGACGACGCAGGTCGCGGATCTGGAGACGGTGAAAAAGGCCCTGGAGGAAAATGGTATCGCNTTCGCACAGGCTTCGCTGGCCTGGGTGCCCAAAGGTGAGAATATGCTCGAGGTTCAAGGCGATGATGCNGAGAAAATTATTCGCCTGCTCGAAGGGCTCGAAGATCTCGACGACGTGCAGAAAGTCTTCTCCAATTTTGACCTCGGTGAAGATGTCCTTGAAAAACTCATGGCTGCAACCTGAGCTCGCGCCGTGATCATCCTCGGCGTAGATCCCAGCAGCACCAGTGCGGGCTACGGCTTTATCGAATACAAAAACCGCGAGGCACGGTTTNTTTCCTGCGGCTGTATACGCCCCAAGGAAGACGATTTCGAGGATCGCCTGGTCCACATCTACGACGAGATGGCGCGGCTGATCGGCGAGTTCGCTCCCGACGAGGGNGCGATTGAAAGCACCTTCTTTGGTAAAGACGCCACTGCCGCGGCCAAACTCAACCAGGCCAGGGGTGGCCTGCTTATCGCCATGCGCAAAGCTGGCTTGCCGATCACCGATTACACCCCGGCGACGGTCAAGAAGGCGGTGGCCGGCAACGGCCAGGCCGCCAAGGAGCAGGTCCAGTTCATGGTGACGCGCACGCTCGGGCTCAAAGAGCCGCCCAGGCCTCTCGACGCTTCGGACGCCCTCGCTATCGCGCTGTGCCACACCCGGCGCTCGGGTCAGNTCGCCATGGCGGGCAAGGGCCAGCGCAAGCCCGAGGTGGAAGCCTTGCTCAGNCGCATGGTGCGGCGCTGAACGCCCTCTATATGATAACACACCTGCGAGGAATATTAGTNTCGAAGGCGCCGACCCACGCCGTCATCGACGTCGGTGGCATTGGTTATGGCCTGGCGATCTCACTACAGACCTTCGATCAATTGCCGTCTGTGGAGGAGGATGTCCGGCTCTTTACCCACCTCCACGTGCGCGAGGACCGCATGGAGCTCTTCGGGTTCGCCGCTGCGGAGGAGCGCGAGGTTTTCGAGTTATTGATCGCCGTCTCNGGTATCGGCCCCAATTCGGCGCTGACGATCCTTTCGGGTATGACCCTGCGCGATCTGCAGGATGCGATTTTGCAGGAGCGCGTCAACGAGTTGACGCAGATCAAGGGCATCGGTCGCAAGACGGCTGAGCGCCTGGTACTCGACCTCCGCGACAAAGTGCAATTGACCGCGCCNGCGGACGGGGAAGAGGCCAGCGAGACGCCCGATGCCCANGCCGCCAGCGCCGAAGANGCGGCGCTGGCANTGATGACTCTGGGCTACGCTGGTCCCGCCGCGCGTCAGGCCGTGNGCAAGGCCCTCGACAAGAATCCCGGGGACGNATTGACCGTGCAACANCTGATCAAGCTNGCCCTCAAGGAGCGCTGATCCCGCAATGGACGACCGCCCCATAGATCCCGGCGCCGGCGCCGAGGATCGCGAATTTGACCACACCCTGCGTCCCAATTCGCTGGCCGAGATGCTGGGCCAGGAGAAGACCAAACAACAGTTGGGCATCGCNATTGAGGCGGCCAAGCAGCGCGGCGAGGCCATGGATCACGTGTTGCTCTACGGTCCACCGGGTCTGGGCAAAACGACATTGTCGTATGTGATCGCCANGGAACTGGGCGTCGAAATTTATCCCACCTCGGGCCCGCTACTCGAGCGGCCGAGTGACCTGGCTGGGATGCTTACCACCATGGGGTTGCGCGACGTGCTTTTTATCGACGAGATCCACCGCGTCAATCGCGTGGTCGAGGAGTACCTCTACTCGGCGATGGAAGACTTCAAGATCGACATCATGATCGACCAGGGNCCGGCGGCCCGCTCGGTCAGCATTCCGCTCGATCCCTTTACTCTGGTCGGCGCTACCACGCGCCAGGGCTTGCTGACTTCGCCGATGCGCGCGCGCTTCGGGCTCAATTCGCATCTTGACTACTACACCGTCGCCGAGCTTGCCGAAATTGTCAAGCGCGATGCCCGCCTGCTGGATTTCCAGGTCTCGGAGTCGGGTGCGATGGAGATTGCCAGGCGCTCGCGCGGCACNGCGCGGATCGCCAAGCGCTGGTTGCGCCGGGCGCGTGATTTTGCCCAGGTTGAGGATGTTGCCGAGATCGACGCCGGNGTGGTGCAGCAGGCGCTGAGCATCCACAGCGTCGATGAAATGGGCCTCGATGAACTCGACATCATGCTGCTGCGGGCGATTATCGAGAAATTCAACGGCGGGCCGGTCGGCCTCAGCAACTTGGCGGCGGTTATCGGNGAGGAAGCCGAGACCATTGAAGAGGTGGTGGANCCCTACCTGATNAANGAGGGTTTTATCAAACGCACGCCCAAGGGNCGTGTCGCCATGCCGCGCGCGTGGGAACGCCTGGGAATCGAGCCGCCCGAAGGTCCGGGGGGAGATCAGTTGGGGCTTCTATGAGGAGGGCCGTTTGATCCTGGCGCTGGATACGGCGACGCCGGTCGGNAGCGTGGCGCTGTGCGCGGCGGANGGNCTGGTGGTCAGCCGCTATTTCGATGTCGGTCTGCAGCACTCGCAGCGGCTCTTTGTCGAGATNGAGGCGGCGCTGGAGGTCGCGGGGACNGTGGTCGGCGAACTGGCGGCGGTAGCCATCTCGATCGGGCCGGGGTCGTTTACCGGTCTGCGCATCGGCCTGGGCGCGGCCAAGGGCCTATGCCTGGCCGCCGATAAGCCGCTGGTGGCGGTTTCGACATTGGAGACGTTGGCGGCGCGGTTGCCCTTCGCGCGGCTGCCGGTCTGCGCGGTGCTCGACGCGCGCAAGAAGGAAGTCTACGCCGCGCTCTACGATACGGCGTCCGGTGTGCCGGTCGAGTTGGCAGCGCCGCGGGCGGTGGACCCGGCGCTGCTGGCCGAGGAGCGGGCGGGGCAGCAGACGCTCTACACCGGCGATGGCGCCGAGGCCTATCGCGATCTCTGGAGCGAAGACGCCCTGTTGGCCCCTGCGTTCTGCGCTCGTCCCGACGCGGGAACCCTCGGCTGGCTGGCGCTATCCAAATTGGCGGAGGGAGCGACGGCCGATCTGGCTGCGCTGGAACCCGAATACCTGCGCGCCCCCGACGCCAAGCCCCCGTCGCGCGCGTGAGTGACGGGGGCCAGTTGGTCGACCTGGGCCCCGACCACCTGCCGCGCCTGATGGAGATCGAGCGGCGTTCGTTCGCGAGTCCGTGGCGGGAAGGAGATTTTCTCTATTGGTTCGGGTTTACAGGGGCATTGTGTCTGGGGTGGGCGGAAGCCGATGGACTCGTCGCCTATGCGTTGGGCTACCGTCGGGACCAAAGCTTCCACCTGACGAGTTTGGCGGTGGTTCCCGAACGCCGCCGCCAGGGGGTGGCCTGGACGCTACTGCAACGGGTATTGCGCTGGGCGGCCGACCAGGGCGCGACTCGCTGTACCCTGGAGGTGCGCGCGACCAACGGGGCCGCGCTACGGCTGTACGCCAGGGCGGGGTTTCGCCAGATGGAGCGTCGGGCGGGCTACTACGAAGATCCGCCCGATGACGGCGTCATAATGGAAATAGAGATTTTGTGATTTATTTCTTATACTTATGCTCTCGTAACCAATAACCGCACGCAATCCAATACCGAGGGACCGATGGCCGAAGTAATCCTAAAAAATGTCCGCAAAGTATACGACAAAGATGTGGTGGCGGTCGACGACGCCAATATCGAGATCAAAGACAAGGAATTCGTCGTCCTCGTCGGCCCCTCGGGTTGCGGCAAATCGACGACCTTGCGGATGATCGCCGGGCTAGAGGAGATCACTGGCGGTGAAATTTCGATCGATGGAACGGTAGTCAACGACGTCCCGCCCAAAGATCGCGATATCGCCATGGTTTTTCAGAACTACGCGCTCTACCCCCACATGACCGTCTACCAGAACATGGCTTTCGGTCTCAAGTTGCGGAAGTACCCCAAGGACGAGATCGACGCGCGAGTGCAGGAGGCGGCGGAGATTCTCGGCATTCAGGAACTGCTTGAGCGCAAGCCCAAGGCTCTTTCGGGCGGTCAGCGCCAGCGGGTGGCGGTGGGGCGTGCCATTGTTCGCAAGCCCAAGGTCTTTCTCTTTGACGAGCCGCTGTCCAACCTCGACGCCAAGCTGCGCGTGCAGATGCGCACCGAAATCAGCAAGCTGCACACCCGCCTCGAGGCGACGATGGTCTACGTCACTCACGATCAGGTCGAGGCGATGACCATGGGCGACCGCATCGTGGTCATGAAGGATGGCCTGATCCAGCAGATCGACGAGCCGCTCAACCTCTACAACAAGCCCGTCAACCAGTTCGTCGCTGGCTTTATCGGCAGCCCCTCGATGAATTTTATCCGCGGCACGCTGTCGTCCAACGGTAGTGGTATGGTTTTCGACGAGGGCAACGTGCAGATCGCCCTCCCCGCTGGCCACGGCGACCAACTGGGCGGCCACGCGGACCAGGAAGTCACGCTCGGCATCCGTCCCGAGGACATCCACGACCCCGATACCATCGGCCGCAATGTCGAGACCGTCGAGATTGAGGCCAAGGTCGAAGTGGTCGAGCCGATGGGCAACGAGGTCTTCCTCAATCTGACTACCGGCAAGACCGCCTTCGTCGCCCGCGTCGATCCACTGCACATGCCGCAGATCGACCAGACGGTCAAGCTGGCCGTCGAGATCGACAAAGCGCACTTCTTCGATAGCGGCAGCGAAAAGAGCCTGTTGCAGAGATAGGCTTTGGATTACACAGCGCGGGCGGCGTCCCCCACGCCCGGGGAGTATTACAGTGTCACTTAGCGATCTGGCCGGACAGGATCGGGCCAGAGCCGTCGCCGCCGCCTGGCTGGAGTCGGGCCGCGTTCCGCACGCAATCCTGATCTGTGGAGCCGGGGGGACCGGCAAGCGGCGCTTCGCCCTCGAGTTGGCCAAGGCTCTGCTCTGCGTCGAGCCCGGTCCCTATTCTTGCGACATCTGTTCTTCTTGCCGTCGCGCCGCCGCGCTCCAGCACCCCGACCTCCATGCCGTTTTGCCCCTGCCCCCGCGACGGGGCAAGCGCGAAGCCTCGCCCGAGGCCCTGCGCGAAGCCGTGGCCGAATACGCGCTGGCCGGGGGCCAGAGCCCGCCTGGCAACGCCAATATCGCCATCGAACATCTGCGCCAGTTGCAACGCGAGCTGGCCTACGCGCCGACCGAATCCCCGCGCAAGGTCGGCTTGATCTTCGCCGCCGAGCGCATGCACCCGGCTGGCGCCAATTCGCTGCTCAAAATACTCGAAGAACCGCCGCCGCGGGTCGTATTCTTGCTGGTATCGGCTGCACCCGAACGCCTGTTGCCCACCGTGCTTTCGCGCTGCCAGCGCTTGGCCCTGGGCGCTTTAGGCGAGGGCGATTTGCGCCGTGCGCTAATGGATGAGGACGTGGTGGGCGAGCGGCTGGAGTTGGCGATGCGCATGGGGGCGGGTTCGTTAGAGCGGGCCCGCGAAGTCGCCGCCGGGGACTACGACGAAACGCGGCGCCTGGTCGAGGAATTCCTCGTCGGTGGGGCCGAGCGACAGGACGAGGTCTACTGGCGAACCCTCGACGAGTTGGGCGGCGACCGCGGGCAACTCGAGCGCTTTTTGCACGTTTGTGGGTTGTATCTGCGCGATCTTTTCCTGCTGGCATACGGTCGGGAAGGGTCTGTGGTCCAGGTGGATCGCCGCGCCTGGCTCGACCCCGCGCTGGAGACCATCGACGCCGCCCGCGCGGCTCTAGAAATNGACCGGGCGGCTGAGACGCTGGCGCACAACACCAGCCCGCAACTGGTATTGACCGATCTCTGGCGCAGTTTGCGCCGCGGGGGCACGGCGTTCGCCGTGCCGCCCGAGGCCCGTTTGGCGGCGCGGCGGTGAGCGGACACCGTCCACGGCGGCGCTTTGCCCAGCACTTCCTCGTGGATCGCGGGGCCATCGGCTCCATTGTCGATCTGGTGCACCCGGCCGAGGGCGAGATCGTCGTCGAGATCGGCCCGGGCAAGGGTGCGCTCACCGATGCGCTGGTGGCGCGGTTGCAGCGCTTGGTGGCGGTAGAGATCGACCGCGATCTGGCGGCGATGCTGCGCGAGCGCCACGGCNCTGAGGGGCTACACCTCATCGAGGGGGACGCGCTGGAAGTCGATCTGGGGCAAGTGCTGCGCGANGAGGGCGGCGAGCGCCTGCTCGTCGTCGGCAACCTGCCCTACAATATCACCGCCCCGCTACTCTTCCACTGTCTGGATCACGCCGACTGCATTGACCGAGCGGTAGTGATGGTCCAGCGCGAAGTGGCGCGGCGCCTGGTTGCCAGTCCCGGGTCCAAGGACTACAGCTTGTTGACGGTACTGGTGGCGATGCGCGCCGAGACCGACTTGCGATTGCAGGTGGATCGCCGCAGTTTCCGCCCGGTGCCTGGTGTCGATTCGGCTGTGGTGGAACTGCGCTTCGCCGACAGACCGCGATATGCGGTAAGGGATATGGCGTGTTTTGAGCGACTGGTGCGACGGGCTTTCGGCCAGCGGCGCAAAATGTTGCGCAATTCGCTATTGGGCCTCAATCCCCAGGGCGGNAAAGCCTGGCTGGCCGAATTGGGTCGCTGCGCGGAAATCGAGTTGACGCGGCGCCCGGAGGAGTTGTCTGTCGAGGAGTTCGTGCGGTTGAGCGACGCCAGCGGCGAGGTGACCATATGACCGTGAGGTGGCTGGTCCTGTGGGTCCTGGCTTGCTGCGCGCCGGTCGCCGCGCAACAGTACTCGCTCAACTTCAGCCGTTCGAGCACGCGCACCTCCTGGAACCACCGTCTGCCCAGTTGGAATTACTCGACGCCGGTGCGGTTCTCGGCGGTCGGCGACTCGACGTCGAAGCTGACGATCAACGCATCGGCGCGCATGGGCTTCACCCTCGACGACCGCAGCAGNGGCAAGGCCTGGCAAGACAATGCCTCGATCAGCTCGTCGGTCAACTATCCGATCCTCGGGCCCAAGGCCACCATCGGCCTGAGTTCCAGCGCCAGCGTCAGCAACGCCACTCTGCGCAAGCAGAAGCGGCGCAACCAGTCGTTTAATTTTCGCTTCCAGTCCAAGCCGCTGACCGGCGGCATCTTCAAGGATCTTTCGGCGAATCTGACCCCGGGCCTGATCACCGCCACGCGCGAGAGCCGCGCCAATCTCGACAGCACCATCGAGGAGACCGGGATCCAGTACAATGCCTCGCTGCGGGTCTCGCCGAACCTCAANGTCGCTGGCAAGAAGCTGAGCAACTCGCTATCGTTTTCCAAGCGCGACAACACCCTGACCAACAACAAGAACCGCAGCGAGAGCTTCAACGGCAGCCTCGGCTACACCTTTCCGGGCGACGTGCGTGCCAATTTCAGCCTGTCTGGATCGCGNTCGCAGCAGGGCATTACGCGGTCGGTGGTCAACGAGGAGTTGGTTGGTGAAGGGGTACGGCGCGATACCACGGTGGGGGTCGAGCTCTCGGAGAACCAGAGTACCGGGCTCTCCTCTAGCCTCAACTTTAACCTGGGGCGCTTCAAGATCCAGAATAGCGCCTCCTACAGTAAGGGCGAGCGCACCAATACCGCCAGCGCTGCTCAGGACCGCGGCAATCGCTTTTTCGGCACCGACCGCAGGAGNGAGGGCTTCAATTGGAACGCCGAGCTNTCGGGCAAACTGGTAGAGCAGCTGCTGCTCAACGCCAAGTTTCGCTTCCAGGGCAGCGACCAGCGCAACCTTGCCGTGCAGGTGCTCGACACCAGCCGCTGCGCCAGCCACTTTGTGCGCTCGATCGACGGCACCTGCCGCGANCCCAGTTCCGATCTGACCAACCGCAACCTCTTCCTCAACGGCTCGCTCAACTGGTCCCTNGCCGAGAACCACACCGTGCGGCTGGCGACCTTCGGCGANATCAAGCGGGCCGAGAATCCGGGTGCGTCTGANCAGGATCGCGACACCTTCAATANTAGTGTTACCCTTAGCTACGACGGCACTCTGCCCTCGGGCGCCCGGATTAGCNTNGATNTCAAAAACAGCTTTCTGCACCGGGTCAACTTGCACGCTTCGCGCTCTGGCGACAACGCCCGCAACCGCGACCTTTCGCTCAATGCCAACACCAGCTACGAGCGATTCGACATGTCGGTTTCGCATCGGTTTAGCATTTCGGCCAAGCGCACGATTTTCGATTTCGATCGCCAGGTCAACCGCCGTGAGGCCGCGCGCAAGAGCAATATTCGCCGCGGCTGGAGCATGAACCACTCCCTCCGGCGCAAACTCTTCGACCGCCTCTCGTTCAACACCCGTTACTCCTACACCGCCGATGACTTCGGTACGCTCATCGTCGAAAACGGCGCCCAGGTGGTCGAAGAGGATAATGGCAACCACAGCGTCAACTTCGGGATGACCTACACGCCGAGCAAGGATTATTCGACCAGCGTCAGCTACGCCTACCGGTTGGATCGCGAGTGGCAGCACGAGTACGCCAATTTTACTGAAACGCGTGTGCTCAACCGCCGTAACCGGCACCGGACGTTGGGCGTGAATTTCAACTGGAATCCCCCGGATAGNGCCAACAAGATGACGCTGCGGGGCAGCCGCTCGCGCCAGCGCAGCGGTACTTTCGACAGTTTCAACGCGACCTATACGCGATCCCTGTGAGAACCGCCGCTGGGGTTTTTGGAACGGCTCCCGGTACCTTATCTTATCTAGTCTACATCGGCGATGACCCGACTATTAGGAGATNTTTTACATGCCTTTGCCAAAATGCGATAAAATCTGGTTTAACGGGGAGCTGGTCGATTGGGACGACGCCAAGATCCACGTGCTCTCTCATGTTGTCCACTACGGCTCCAGTGTCTTNGAAGGCATTCGTTGCTACAAGACCGCTAAGGGCTCAGCCGTATTCCGCCTCGACGAGCACGTCAGCCGCCTCTTCGACTCGGCCAAAATATATCGCATGGAAATTNCCTTTAGCCACGAGGAGATCTCGACGGCCATTCTCGAGACGATCCGCAGCAACAAGCTGGAGGCGTGCTATATTCGCCCGGTGGTCTTCCGCGGCTACGAGACGCTGGGCGTCGATCCGCTGGATTGCCCGGTCGATGTGGTGATCGCGGTGTGGGAGTGGGGCGAGTACCTGGGCGAGGCGGCGCTCAAGAACGGCGTGTCGGTCTGCACCTCGTCGTGGAACCGCCCGGCCCCGAACACCATGCCCTTCCTGGCCAAGGCCGGCGGCAATTANCTCAACTCGCAGTTGGTGCGCATGGAGGCCAATATCAACGGCTACGACGAGGGTATCGTGTTGGGCACCGACGGGTTGGTCAGCGAGGGCAGCGGCGAGAATATCTTCGCAATTAAGAACGGTTCCATTGTTACCCCCGAATCGCACTATGGTATCNTGCCGGGTATTACCCGTCACACAGCAATTACNCTAATCCGTGATCTCGGCATGCATGTCGAGCAGCGCGGTATTCCGCGCGAATTTCTCTATGTAGCCGATGAGGTCTTTTTCACCGGAACAGCGGCTGAAATTACGCCGATCCGCGCAATCGATCAGGTGCAGATCGGCAGCGGGGAGCGCGGGCTGATTACCGGGCAGATTCAGGAGGCCTTTTTCAAAGTGATTCGTGCGGAGGTGGATGACCGGCACGGGTGGCTGACCTTTGTTTAGAAGCGTATCCGAGACCGGCATCGCGCTTTAGCTAAAGGAGAATGACGATGTTGAAAGCCAGAGCTATCCTGCTGGCACTGGGAATATTGGTTTGCGGCTTTGGCCCCGCTGGCGCCGAGGAGGCGGCGTGGGAGACGGTGCAGGAGATCCTGATGGGGACCAAAGATATCGTGGTGCTCGACGGGATCGAGAAGGCACCGCTGCGGACCGAGGCGGGGGCTATGCCCGATTATGGCGACTGGATGGTTCGCTTTATGCTCGCGGACCCGGAGAAACTCAATCCAGTCACTTCTAGCGACGCCGGGGCCAGTCAGGTTCTCGAAAATGTCTTTGAGTCGTTGCTCAACCCCGAGTACGACCCGCCCTACAAGCTGCGGGGTTGGGTGGCCAAGGACTATCCAGAGATCTCCGATGACAGGCTCACCTACACCTTCGAACTCCGCGATGGCGTCCACTTCTCCGATGGNAAGCCGCTGACGGCGGAGGACGTGGTCTTTAGCATGAAGGTCATCCACAATCCCGTCGTTCTAGCGCCGCACCTGCGCAATTACTACGCCGCGGTCAAAGATGTGCAGGTGGAGGATGGCAACAAGATCAGCTTNCTCTGCGACCAGCCCTACTTCCGCAACGACCTGATACTGGGCGGATTCAATATCCTCCCGCGGCACTTCTACGACCCGGAGGGACTGATGGACCCCGTCGAGGTTGCCAACCTAATCGANGGTTCGTGGGAGCAGGGCCCGCACAAGGAGCGGATCGAGCGCTTCGGCGAGCAATTCAACCAGAATTTCAACCGCGTGGCGCTGGGCTCGGGCCCCTACCTGATTGCGGATCCCGAGCGGGATATCGTCACCCAGCAGAAGGTGGTATTGACGCGCGACAAAAACTACTGGGGNCAGGGCGTCGCAGGCCTGATGGCGCCGGGCTACGTCGATAAGATCGTATTCAACATCATCAACAACACCGACGCGGCTTTTATCGANCTGACCAATGGCAACCTCGATGTGCACTCTTTGCGTCCATTGGAATTCAAGGAGAAGAGCTGGTCCGAAGATTTCAACAAGCGCTTTCTCAAGGGCGTCAACTACTCTAGCGGCTANATGTATATCGGTTGGAACAACAATCATCCGATCTTCGGCGACAAGCTCGTGCGCCAGGCGATGACCTATCTGACCGACCGCGAGGGTATGGTCGAGAATATTATGTTCGGCCTGGCCGAGACGGTGGAGGGGCCGATCAACAAGTTTCGCCCGGAATACAACCACGATCTCGAGCCCTATGCCTACGATCCCGATCGCGCGCTCGACCTGCTAGAAGAGGCGGGTTGGGGCGACGCCGATGAGGACGGGATCATGGACAAGNCGATCGACGGCGCGTTGGTGCCGTTCCGCTTCGAGATCCTGGTCAATTCGGGCAACCAGATCCGCAAGGACATCGCNCTGACTCTGCAATACGAACTACAGGATATCGGCATCGATTGCAAGGTACGCGANCTGGACTGGTCGATCTTCCTCGACAAGGTCAAGGGCAAGGACTACGACGCAATGGTGCTGGGTTGGACCGGTAGTCTGCGCTTCGCNCCCGACGGCTACCAGATCTGGCATTCGACACAGGCGGTCGATCGCGGCTCNAACCACGTCAGCTTCATCAATGAGGAGGTCGACGAGATCCTCGAGGACTACCGCCGCGAGTTTGATATGGACAAGCGCATCGCGCTCTACCGCCGCTTCCAGGAGATCTTGCACGAAGAGCAGCCCTATACCTTCATGTGGAAGGGGCGCTCGGCCCAGGCCTACAGCCGGCGCTTCCGCGGCGTCAACTGGTATCCCCCCGGTATCCGTCTGCAGGACTGGTGGGTCGCGCAGGAAGAGCAGATGTACCAGTAGGGCGGGTGCGGTGGCGGACGTCCTGCGCTGGGAGGATCATCCCCTGCGGAGCGAGAGCCCGGCCAGGTCGGCGGCGTTAGCCGGGCTGATCGCCGCTTCGGCGGTGGCGGCNGCCGTTGGTTTCGGGCATTGGTTCTACGGCGCGTTCTCGCTNGCGGTACTGACGCTCTCGGTATCGCGCTATTTCTTCCCGACGCACTACCAACTCGACGGTGCCGGCGTCGCCAGCCACCATCTGGGTCTAGGCCGCTCGCGGCGCTGGGATGAATTTCGCCGCGTCGATGAGCGCGCCGACGGTTTGTTCTTGAGCCCGTTCGCGCGACCCCGGCGCCTCGACGCCTTCCGTGGCGTCTTCCTTCGATGCCACCAGAACCGCGAGGAAGTTGTATATTTCGTCCGGCGCCATGTCGAGAATTGATGAGATCAAAGCGCGGTGGCGGCACGCCTTCGCCGTCGCAAGCCCGGAGGGCGACTGGTCGCGGGAAGACCGCGAGCTCGTCGAACGGTTGGCCGGCTTTATAGTGCGGCGGCGCCTGGGCGCGGCGGCGCTGATGGCGCTCGAGGCGGGCCGGCCGTTCAATTTTCTCGGCAGCCAGGCATTGACCTTTCTGGCCCCATTCGCCACCCTGGTTTTTTCCGCTGCAGAATACGACCGCTTTACGCGGATACTGGAACGGCGCCGCAGCGTGGATCTGTTGCTGGAGGCCATCGCCCGGTGCGAAAGTGAGATCGATGGATAATTTGCACGTCGTCATCGCCACCGATTGCGGCAGTACGACGACCAAGGCGATTCTGATCGAGAAAAAGGACGAAGGCTATCGCCAGACCTTTCGCGGCGAGGCCCCGACCACGGTCGAGGCGCCTTTCGAGGATGTCACTCGCGGTGTGCTCAACGCCATTCAGGAGGTAGAGGAGCTGTCGGGGCGCAGAATTCTCGACGGCGAGACGATTATTACCCCGGCCGCGGGCAACGTCGGCGTCGATATCTACATTTCTACCAGTAGCGCCGGCGGTGGCCTGCAGATGATGGTGGCCGGGGTGGTGCAGGCGATGACTAGCGAGAGCGCGCAGCGCTGCGCGCTGGGCGCAGGGGCGATCGTGATGGACGCCCTAGCTGCCAACGACGGTCGCCTGCCGCATGAGAAGATCGAGCGCATCCGCCAGTTGCGCCCCGATATGGTCCTATTGGCAGGCGGTACCGACGGTGGCACCGTAAGCCACGTGGTCGAACTGGCAGAGGACATCGCCGCCGCCGACCCCAAGCCGCGCTTCGGCACGGGCTTCCAACTGCCGGTCATCTACGCGGGCAATGCGGACGCGCGGGAAAAGGTCGATAAGGTGCTGGGCGAGAAAACCGCGCTGACGGTCACCGAGAATATCCGCCCGACGATGGAGGCGGAAAACCTCGGCCCGGCTCGGCACGTGATCCACGATTTATTCCTCGAGCACGTGATGGCGCAGGCGCCGGGCTACCGCAAGCTGATGGGCTGGGCCGGGGCGCCGATCATGCCGACGCCGGGGGCCGTCGGCCAGATTATGCAGACCATTGCCCGGCAGCAGGGCATCAATGTGGTCGGCGTTGATATCGGTGGGGCGACCACCGATGTGTTCAGCGTCTTCGGTGAGATCTTCAATCGCACCGTTAGCGCCAATCTCGGCATGTCCTACAGTATTTCCAACGTGCTGGCCGAAGCCGGTCTGGATGCGATCATGCGCTGGGTCGCCTTCGACCTCGAGGAAGCCGATCTGCGCGACCGCATCAAGAACAAGATGATTCGTCCCACCACCATTCCGCAGTTGCTGCAGGAACTGCAGATCGAGCAGGCTATCGCCCGCGAGGCGCTGCGCCTGGCGTTCGTGCAACACCGCGAACTGGCGGTGGGCCTCAAAGGCGTGCAGAGCGAGCGCACCCTGGCCGATGTCTTCGAGCAAGGCGCAACGGGCGAGAGCTTGATCCAGATGATGGAGCTCGACCTGCTGGTAGGCAGTGGCGGCGTATTGTCGCACGCGCCGAATAGGCAGCAGAGCTGTGCAATGCTGATCGATGCCTTCCAACCCGAGGGCATCACCCGTCTCGCCGTCGATAGCATCTTCATGATGCCGCATCTGGGGGTGTTGTCCACCGTCGATGAGCAGGCGGCCACCGAGGTGTTCGAGCGCGATTGCCTGATATATCTGGGCACCTGCGCGGCACCGGTTGGAGAGGGCAAGTTCGGCGAAGTTTGCGCTGAGTATGCGGTGGACCTGGCCGGCGGGCGTCGCGAGGGTGAGTTGCGGATCGGCGAGCTGGTCTTGCTGCCGCTCGAAGACGGCGAGACTGCTCAGATGTCGCTCAGGCCCGGGCGTCGGTGGGATGCCGGTGCCGGACCGGGGCAGGCGATAAATGCGGTCGTGCACGGCGGCGCGGTGGGACTGGTACTCGACGGCCGTGGTCGCCCGATCGAACTTGCTCCGGACGATCGCCTCCGCCAGATGGCTGCCTGGCAAGGGGCATTGAACCTCTACGGCGAGCAATAGACCATGGCCCATGCCTATACTCCCGGGCTGCGCGTGACGCAGCACGCGATTGTCCACAAGGAGCGGCGTCTGCCCCTCAAGGGGGAGGTCGTCGTCGCGGTCGGCGAGCACGTGCGGCGCGCCCAGGTCGTCGCCCGTACCGAATTGCCCGGCGAGGTGGCGACGCTCAATTTGGTCAATCGCCTCGGCACCACCCCGCAGGAGTTGTCCGGATATATGCTCAAGAAAGAGGGCGACCCGGTTGTGGCGGGCGAAGCGCTGGCCGCAACCAGGCCTCTGATCAAATGGTTCAAAACCATCGTCGAATCGCCGGTGGACGCTACGATTGAGAGCATTTCAACGGTGACGGGTCAGGTCATCCTGCGCCAAGCTCCGCGTCCTGTCGAGGTCCTCGCCTATGTAGACGGAGTCGTTGATGAGGTCTATGCGGGCGAGGGCGTGCGCATTGCGGCGCAGGGTGCATATATTCAGGGTATCTTCGGCGTGGGCGGCGAGTGCTGGGGCGAACTGCATATGGCGGTCGATGCTCCCGACGCTGATACTCCTTCGCTCGGCGCGGAGGTCGAGGGCAAAATCGCGGTGGTAGGCAGCCTGATTACCCGGGAGATGGTCGAACAGGCACGCCGCGCTGGGGCGGTGGGTTTGATCGGCGGCGGTATGCGCGACCAGGATTTGCGCGATTTGCTTGGTTACGATCTGGGCGTGGCTATCACCGGGACGGAAGATATCGGGCTGACGGTGATTGTAACCGAGGGCTTCGGCGCGATCGCGATGGCGCGCAAGACTTTTGATGTTATGCAGAGCTGTTGCGGTATGACGGCCTCTATCTCGGGGGCGACCCAGATTCGCGCTGGCGTATTGCGGCCGGAGATTATCGTGCCAGAAGCCGCCGGGGTCGAGGAGCAAGAAAAGGAGCGCGAATCGGGGGGAGTGCAGGTGGGGGATGTGTTGCGGGTGATTCGGATGCCTTATTTTGGGCGGATCGGGCGGGTGAGCGGGTTGCCGGCGGAGTTGCAAGCGGTGGAGTCGGGAGCGATGGTCAGGGTGCTGGAAGTGGAGTTTGAGGGGGGGGAGAAGGTGGTGGTACCGCGCGCGAACGTAGAGTTGATCGAGGAATAGGAGTGCGTCTCATGCTGCGGCTGACGTGCGGAATATCACTATATGCGCAGGATGAATGTCATCGATGGGTATGCGACATGCGAAAAAGTCTGTTGATCGCGCTGCTGTACTCGTTGTCGATGGTTGCCGTTGCCGCAGCACAAGCGGAGAGTTCGGGGCTCGATGCCCTGCTCGAACCGGTGCAACCGCCGACAGCGGTCGAGGCCTTCGATACGCCCAACGACGCGGGCGGGAGCATAACGCTGACCTGGCCGCGGGATCCGCGGGCGCATGAGAATACGATCTACCAGATTACGGTCGCCGAGTCGGGCAACGGGCCGTTTCGGGTGGTGGCGGAGGTCGCGGCAGCGGGTAATTCTATGGCGGAGGCGCCGGCCTTGTTCGGGCATGGAGACGAACTGGTCGATTTTCACTATGTGAACGTCGAGGAATTCGCGGGCCCGGGCGGCAAGGTCGCGTTGGAAAACGACAAGACGTATTACTTTCACATCGATGTGCGCTCGGCGGGGGGTACGATTCGCGGCGAGGTGATCGTCGAGGCCAGTGCCAAGGGCAATCTCTTCAACAAGGCCAAGCTCAATAACTTTATCCTCGGTACGGTCTTTTCGCTTTTGATCCTGGGCTACATCGGCATTGCGCGGCGGCGGGAGCTCAAAATCCGTCGCATCGCCGGGCTCGAGGCGCTCGATGAAGCGCTGGGGCGGGCGACCGAGATGGGCAAGCCGGTGCTCTTTATCCATGGCCTGCGCGATATGAGTCAGATCCCGACCATCGCCGCGGTCAACATACTCGGGCGAGTGGCGCGCCGGACGGCCGAGTACGACACCGCGCTTCGGGTTGTGGCTCCGGATCCGGTGGTGATGTCGGTCAGCCAGGAGACGGTCAAGGCTTCCTATATCGAGGCGGGTCGCCCGGATGCGTTTAACCCCGATCACGTCTTTGTCGCCAGTACTGAACAATTCAGCTATGCGGCGGCGGTCGAGGGCATTATGGTTCGCGACCGACCGGCGGCGCATATTATGATGGGTTATTTCTACGCCGAGTCGCTGCTGTTGGCCGAGACGGGATCGACGACCGGGGCGATCCAGATCGCCGGCACCGACGCCTTTACCCAACTGCCCTTCTTCGTCACCACCTGCGACTACACCCTGCTCGGCGAAGAGCTCTACGCGGCCAGCGCCTACCTTTCGGGTGAGCCGCGGATGCTGGGCAGCCTCAAGGGCCAGGACGGGGGCAAGGTCATTCTGCTGGCAGTGCTAGTTCTGGGCACGATACTCTCGACGCTGGGCATGCCGCAGTTGGAGCAACTTTTCACCCCCTATTAGGAGCGCGCGATGCTTTTCTTGAGCCGAACGCTGCCGCTCGTCTTCGCCTTTGTCTTCGGGCTGATCGGCATTGCCACCTTCTACATACCGCATGGCGCAGCGCAGAGCCTGGAGCGGGAAATGGCGCTGTGGGTGCGCATCGTCGCTGCGTTTGCCTACCTGCTGGGGCTCTACAGCCTGCTCAATCTGCANTGGCAGCGGATTCGCCNGCACGTCGCCGGCTGGGGCTACAGCTTGGTGGCGATCGCCAGCTTNGCGNTGATGATGGTTTNCGTNGTCTACAACGACGGCAANGGTCCCTTCGCNGCCCAGGCCGAGGCNGGCGGCTACAAGTGGCTCTTCGACTACGTCCACGTGCCCTGNGCNTCGACNATGTTNTCNATCCTGGCCTTCTTCATCGCCTCGGCGGCNTACCGGACCTTCCGCGCNCGNACGCCNGAGGCGGCNCTGTTGCTGATAGCGGCGGTGATCGTGATGCTCGGCCGGGTGCCGATCGGACGCGAGATTTCGGAGTTTTTCCCGCTGGCCACGGACTGGCTTTTAAACGTGCCCAACCTCGCCGCCAAGCGCGGTATTTTGCTCGGAGTGTCGCTGGGCGCGATCGCGACNTCGCTGAGGATTATTTTCGGCATTGAGAGATCGTATCTNGGCGGAGGCGATGAATGATACAGAAGCTGCTCGACATCGACCGCCGGATCATCTTTGTGCTGGTATTTCTCGGGGTGGCAGTACCGCTGTTGGCCGGGATTTACCTGCCGATCACGCCGACCGACGAAGTGCAGGACGCCTACGACCAGATCGAAAAGCTCGAGGCGGGAGACATCGCGCTGATGTCCTTCTCCTTTGGCGCCAGCACCGTGCCGGAAATGCTACCGATGGCGCGGGCGGTATTGAGTCACGCCTTCAGNCGCGACATCAAAGTGGTCGCCATCTGCTTGTGGCCCGAGGCACCGGGCATAACGCAGCAGGTACTGGACGAGATGGCTGCGGAATTCGATCTCGAGTACGGCGTCGACTATGCCTTTATGGGCTACAAGCCGGGCAATTTCGCCGTAATTCTCAACATGGGGCAGGACTTTCACAGTGCCTTCCCGCAGGACAACTGGGGCGCCGCTACCGGCGATCTCGAGCTGACGCGCGGCCTGCGCACGCTGCGCGACTTCGACTTCGTCTTCGACTTCGCCGCCGGCGATTCGATGGAATTCTGGTGGATACCCTACGGGCAGGAGAAATTCGGCTTTGCCTTCGCCGGCGGCTGCACCGCGGTGATGGCCCCCGACCTCTATCCCTTTCTCGACTCGGGACAGCTCAAAGGTCTGCTCGGCGGTCTGGCNGGCGCNGCTGAATACGAGACTCTGGTCGATCGNNGCGGNCAGGCNACTAAGGGCATGAGTGCGCAGTCCTTCGCACATCTGATCATNGTCCTCTTTGTACTGATCGGTAATGCGGCCTTCTTCGTCTCGCGCCGTCAGGGGAGTTGAGGCCATGGCCGATCGCTACGTCTTCGTGGGTTTCCTGATGGCCTTCGCCGTCGTCAATGTCGTTCTGGTTGCCGATGGTGCGATCAGCTCAGATTGGACGGGATTGGGGGTCATCACTGCGGCGGGGATGACACTGGCGCTGTATAGCTTTCTCTACAAGGACAATCCGCTATTCAAGTTCGCGGAGCATGTTTTCGTGGGCGTGGCTGCGGCTTATGTCTTTGGCCAGTACTGGTACCCGACGATCTACGGGGAGATCATCGCTGAGTGGACCGAGCTCGAGNCGGGCGAAGCGGCCAATTGGTGGCTTTTGGCACCCACGCTTTTGGGTNTCCTGATGCTGACGCGTTTCTCGTCGCGTCTGGCCTGGCTGAGNCGCTATTCCTTTGCTTTTTTCGTGGGCCTGGGTGCCGGGCTGACGATTCCCCGCTATACCTCCTCCTTCATTCTCGCGCAGATCGAGCCGACCATACAACCACTGAGTCTGAGCTGGGACGGACTCAATCTGCTGGTAATTTTGGTGGGAGTGATCGGAGTCCTGGTCTACTTCTTCTTTTCTGTCGAGCATACCGGGGTNGCGGGANGGGTCTCGCGGATCGGGATCTGGTTTCTGATGGTNTCTTTTGGTGCCTCNTTCGGCTACACGGTGATGGCGCGGATCTCACTCTTGATTGGTCGGGTCCGTTTTCTGCTGGAGGATTGGTTGCACCTGATGTGATCGGATCGGGCGCAAGAGGCGAGGCGCCCATACACCAGCTTAATTTCGCGTGGGGGAGTTCCGTCGCTCTGCAGTAATAACAGCAAGAGTGGGACACTCGCTCAACCACACGCTCCTCAAATGCGTCCCCGTCTTCCCCTCGGTCTATGCGGTTTTTATCGAACGCGGGTGTGCGCCAATATAGAATATTTATTGACAAATTCATTCGAACGCAGTAGACTGGAGTTATAGAGCAGATATCCACTTTCCCAACCTATGTGAGGTAGGCGATTATGGCTAAAATATCGAGATACTTACAGCATTTGCTGCTGGCCGGATTTCTCGTTGCACCGCAAGGTGTTCTTCATGCGGATGATCATCAATCCGCTGACGATGCTGACACAATATATGAGATGGCGCCGGTTACAATTACTGGTACTCGCATCAACAGTGCCGAAAGCTCCTCACCATCTCCGATCGTGGTTTTATCGATTGAGGACATCAAGTCTCAAGGCATGGCAGCGATTGGCGATGTTCTGCAGACTCTGAACGTCCAATCGAATGCGATAAATACGCAGTCAAATAACGGCGGAGACGGTTCGACTCGGATTAGTCTGCGCGGGCTTGGCAGTTCGCGTACACTGGTCTTGGTAAATGGGCGCCGATTCGTTCCAGGCGGCACGGGTGCCAATTCTTCGGTTGATTTGAATTCTATTCCAGCCTCTGTCATTGAACGCATCGAAGTGCTCAAAGACGGTGCCTCAGCGGTATACGGTTCCGATGCTGTCGGTGGCGTTGTGAATATCATCACGCGGTCGGAAATGGAAGGTGTGGTGGTTGATCTTTACAATGGAATGGCAGGTGCTGGCGACGGCGAAGTGCAGGATATCAGCGTTACGACCGGCTTTTCCAGCGGCAAAGGCCGCATCTTGTTTTCGGCCGGATATCACGAGCGCAAACCGGTATGGACGGGAGATCGCGATTTCAGTGTAACCGACAAAAGTTACGACTGGGAAAAAAATGATGGCGATTCCTACTCGAAAAATGGTAGTTCGGCAACCCCGGAAGGCCATATTATCGATCGGCTGGGCGAGGAGGGTAATGACGCCTGGCAGGCAATTGTTGCGGCCGCCGGGGAAAATGCCGGTGATTACCACCGCGATCCCAAGACCGGGTGGCGCCCGTTCAATTGGAGCGGCATTTCTTCGGACGGTAGTGGAGACACCTACAACTACCAACCGGCCAACTATCTATATACCCCTCAAAAGCGCTACAGTTCTTTTTTGACGGGTAGTTACGATCTCGATAAGTCTCGTGTCTATTTCGAGGTTTCGTACACCAATCGCCAATCAGATCAGAAATTAGCGCCAACGCCCCTGTTTATTATTTCTGAGGGGATCAGCGTATCTGCTGAAAACAAGTACAACGAATTCGGTCGTGACTTTATTGACGTTCGCCGCCGTTTTGTGGAAGCGTCAAATCGCAATTTCCTTCAGGATCTCGATACCTATCGCACCGTTTTGGGCCAGAAATTCGTTCTTGGTGGGTTCGATCACGACGTGTCCTTTTCCTATGGGCGAACCGAGGGAACGAATGTCAATGAGGGCCGCTTTATTCGCAGCAACGTCGAGCGGGCCCTGGGTCCGGACTCGGGATGCACGGCGCCATGCGTTCCCCTCGACATCCTCCACGGCGCGGGCACAATTACGCCGGAAATGCTTAAATACATTCAGTACACCGGTATAGCCCGTGGGCATTCTCAGCAGAAAATCCTGCAGTGGAACTCGACGGGTGACGTGGCCACGCTACCCGCGGGTCCGGTTGCGATCGCGTCGGGATTGTCGTATCGGTGGGAAGCCGGAGCCAGCATTCCCGATCCGGTTACCGCTTCGGGCAACACCACCGGCAATAAAGAGGAGCCCACAGCCGGCGAATATTCGGTCGGTGCCCTGTACGCTGAGACCATTCTGCCATTGTACAAGGATGATAATTTCGGCATGAATCTGACGGCGGCTGGGCGCGTTTTCAATTACGATACCTTCGGTTCGGGTTTTACCTATGAGGCTGGTACGCGTATTGAGTTGCCACAGGGGGCCGCTGTGCGCGCTACTGCTTCGAATGCATTCCGTGCTCCGAGCATTGCCGAAATGTTTCTGGGCAACACCGATAGTTTCCCGCTGGTCAGTGATCCGTGCAGCACGGTCGATGAGGCCGGTGACGCTCGTGAACTTTCTTCACAGCAACTGAAAAACTGTGCCAATGCGGGCATCCCAGCTGATTTCGAAGATTCGCGGGCACAGCTACGAGCGAAGTTGGGTGGTTCCACCGATATCGATCCGGAAAAAGCAAACATGCTTACTGCCGGCTTGGTGTATGCGCCGCAGATGGTGGATGGTCTCGACGTGAGTGTGGATTATTACACTACGACGGTGGAGGATGAGATTGGGACGCTACCTGCAGCTGTCATTCTGAGCAACTGTTATTCTCAGGATTCGCCTTCCAATTGCGATCAGATAGTACGCGATTCGAACAATCTGATCACCAACATTCTGGCAACCAATACCAATGTGGGAAAAACCGAAACCAGTGGTATTGACATTGGCGTAAATTATGTCACTGACTCCTCTTTTGGCGTAATTTCAGGGCAGATAGAGAGCAACATGTTGCTCAATTACGACAAAACCCTCCCCTCGGCAAATGGACCTGAATTGATCCAAGGTCAGGGCTATTACGATCTGGGGGCTTTTCCCTCGTGGCGCCACACCGCTTCGCTGGGGCTCAATAAGAGCAAGTATAATGTCGGGTTGAACTGGCGATACATCGGTGGTTTTGAAGAGTGTGAAGATGATGATTGCAAGGGCATTTATCGCTCTGACGTCGATGCACCCAAAGTCCGGGCAATCGAAGCCAATAGCATTTTCAGCCTACAAGGGTCGTACGAATTGGGGTCGGGTTTCGGCAATTCTGTTGTTACGCTCGGCATAAACAATATTCTCGATCAGGCTCCGGCCGTTATTTTCAATGGGTTCCTGGGTACGTCGGATGCCAGGACTTACGATTTTCTCGGTCGGTACATGTATCTGCGTCTGACGCATTCCTTATAGGCAGAGCTTTCCCCAGGGAATTTTCCTGGGCAAGCGAGCTTGACATTTAATGAAAAAGGGGAGCGGTTTCCAAGATTTGGAAACGCTCCCCTTTTTCATTTCTTAGTCAGATGTGTCTGCTACTTCCCTGTGTCTTATGTGATCGAGAAGTGCCCTATTCGCTCTCATCCCCCTCACACATTTCAACACAAACCCCGTTTTCGTAGATGTCCTCGTCAAACACGTCACCATCTACGTAATACTCTGTGCGTTTCCCATCTAGTTTGCCTTCGGCGTAGTGCTCCTCAATCCCTATCGTTCCGTTCTCGTGATAAATGACACTGCGACCGTGCAATTTGCCATTTTTGAAATTATCGACCGCCCATATATCTCCATTCTCGTAATACGCGACTCTCTCTCCATCTAGGACTCCCTTTACGTAGTTTCCCTTCCAGGCTATCCCTCCCCTTTCGTAGTATCTCTTGTAATAGCCATCTTGCCTACCGTCTTTATACAGACCCTCCGCTCTCTTCCTCCCATTTTGCCAATATATAATGCCTAAACCATTCCACGTACCATCCGCGTAGGTGAACCGTCCCAAATAGACATCCGGTTGATCGCCTTCCGTCTCCCGCAAGGCTTCATCGGTTGCTACCCATCCCAATGTTGCGTCGGCTTTCACATGGAGCCAGAATTCACCGCTAAGCCTTTCGCCATTTTCATAAATACCTTTTGTCTCCTTACCGACATTCGTATAAAAACTCCACTCTCCACTCCTCTTATCCTCAGAGTAGGTCCCAACTTCCCAAGGCTCCTCATTTCGATAATAAGATTTATACCATCCATCTTTTACTATCTCGTTGTTTTCGGGGTTTAGGTAGTATTGGTATTCCTCTTTCACACTTCCGTCATCGTATTCGGTTGTCCATACCAACAACTTTTCCTTACCATCCCCGGTGGGACTATCTCCACCACACCCGGTCCATACTCCCACCACCATCAGTATTGTCAGAAGTTTAGCCATCGTATTTATCCACGTAGGGTTAGTTGCTCATCTAGCCAGGGCTGAAACAGAAAAGGAGACTTTAAAATACCAGATGCGATCTTATGCCAGGAATGCTCTATCTGAACTTCTCGTTACTGCGCTTACAAGCCGAATCCACGCGGCATAAACTTATGTAAAAAAGATAAATAGAAAAGGGGTTGGTCTGCCGATACCGCGATGGGTTTATCTTTAGAAACTATGTAGAGGCATTATTTACAAGAACTTGGTCCTCATCGTTCGGTCCTTTACTATATCTCATCAACCGCCCGCAGCACGTCTGGCGTTTCTTCATTAGTTATCGTCAGCGGTGCTGACTCCCGTTGACTTTTCCGCTGTGCTAAATACCTTTTGATACAGCATCTATGACCCGTGATTCGGTCTACCATTAGGAGCCCCTTATGCAATATGCTCAGTTGCTGAGCCTGGTCCTGATCCCTCTGGCATTGGGTTGCCAGAGTTCGGCCCTGACGGCGGCCAAGCTTTACCTCCAGCAGGAAGAACCGCAAAAGGCCAAAGACCAACTCGTGCTGGCCCTTGAAACCGAACCGCAAAATGCAGAGGCCCACTTTCTGCTGGGAAAAATCTACAGCGGCGAGGGCGACTATGCCGCAATGGATGCTTCCTTTGCCCGCGCAGCGGATTTGAGTCCCAAATTTGAGAGCGAGATAGATCAGGTACGCGATTTTTACTGGGCTCGCGAATACAATGCTGGTGTAAAAGCCGCTCAGGGCGAAGAGGTCGATTTTGACCGCGCGCTGACCCGATTCAAGAATGCCACTCTCATAAGGGCGGGGCGTTTAGAGGCCTGGCGCAACCTGGCCTATGTCTACTACCAGCTCGACCAGTACGATCGCGCGATTGCCACCTATCAGCGGATCGTTGCGGCAGATAGTGTAGATGCCAATTCTCTTTACAGCCTCGGCGTACTCTATATCAGTCAGGATCGCTATCAGGAGGCGGAGCAGGTGTTGACGCAACTGTCCAGGATCGCCCCCGACCACTACGACGGGCATATCAACCTCGCCGTCGCCCAGGTCCGCCTCGAGGATCTTGAGGGAGCCGAGGAAAACTACCTGAAGGCCATCGCCATTGACCCGACCCGGCACAGCGCCCACTACAATCTCGGTAACCTGTACTGGCAGCAAAAGAGTTACACCGCGGCGCGCAAGGTCTACGAGCAGACTTTGGCACTGGCGCCAGACGACGACGACGCGCTTTACAATCTGGCGATCACCCATCTGGCGCTGGAAGATATGGAAGCGGCGATGCCGCTCTTACTGCAGTTGAGCGAGCGGACGCCGGACAATGCCTCGGTATGGCGGGAGTTGGGGCGGATTTATGCGCTGGAGGGTATGTTGGAGGAGAGCAAGGCGGCGTATGCGAAAGAGGAGGCGTTGGGGCAATAGCGTAGGACGGGCTGTCGCAGGGCATTCTCTCCGCTCATTCTGGCCTTCCCATCCTGCTCGGGCTCCGAGGGGTGCCTATCCAGATTTCACAATCCTGTGAAATCTGGGGCACAATCGCTACGTGAATATCCTGCGACAGCCCTCCGGTCATTTTGCGCATGACGGTATATAGAAAAAGAATAGAGCCCCACGCTCCGTACGGTGTGGGGTTTGTTATCTTTGTGGGTCTATGATTCAATACACAATACAGCGCGTCTTACTCGCCATACCGACCCTGCTCGGGATCACGCTGCTGAGCTTCTTGATCATGCGGTTGGCACCCGGGGATCCGGTCGATCTCTTTTTGGGCGGTGTTGCCGGGGGTGAGGGTATCTCCACGGACCGGCAGGCGGATATGGAAAAGACGCGGCGCGACTTGCGGCGGCAATTGGGGTTGGACCAACCGCTGCATATCCAGTATCTGAGCTGGTTGTCGAATCTGCTGTTGCGGGTCGAGGATCTGGACGCGTATGAGCGGGGGGCGCTATTGGCCGACGAGGTGCTCGGCGGTTTGAAGGTCGCCGAGCGGGCGGAGTTGGCAGCTCTTGAGGGCACGGCGCGCAAGACGCGGTTCCTCGAGCATTTTCGCAAAGCGCGGCCCGGGCGCGTCGATGATCTCGTCAAATCGCCGTTCTGGCAGAGCCGGCTGTTCTCGGCGGAGCAGAATTACGAGTACGGGGGAGCGGGGATCGAGCTTTTGCAGACGGGTCAGACGCGGTGGATCACGCTCAACCTGGGACGCTCTTTCAAGGACCACGAGCCGGTGATCGACCACATCCTCGACCGGTTGCCGATCACGCTGGAGATCAATCTCATCAGCCTGGTTTTCGCCTATCTGATCGGCGTGCCATTGGGCATCTTGCTCTCGGTCAAGCAGAATTCTTTCACTGACCGCCTGGCGGGCACCGCGACCTTTATGCTGTGGTCGATGCCGTCGTTCTGGGTCGGCATGTTGCTGATCCTCTTTTTCTGCAACAAGGAATTTTTCTACTGGTTTCCCGCTTCGGGAATACAATCTCTCCACGCCAGCGATGACTGGAGCTGGTGGCGGCTCTTTGCCGACCACGCTCACCACATGGCGTTGCCGGTGCTGGCCTCGACCTATGCCAGTTTTGCCGGGATTTCGCGCTATATGCGCACCAGCATGCTGGAGAATTTGCGGCTCGATTACGTGCGCACGGCCCAGGCCAAGGGGCTGCGCTACCGGGTGGTGGTGCTGCGCCACGTGCTGCGCAACTCGCTGATTCCGATCGTGACGCTGATGGCCGGATTGCTGCCGGGGATGATTGCCGGTTCGGTCTTTATCGAGACGATTTTCACCATACCGGGCATGGGCTTTTTGGCTTTTCAGTCGGTGATCGTGCGCGACTATCCGATGGCCATGGCGCTATTCACCATCGGTGGTGCGCTATCGCTGGCGGGCATTCTGGTCGCGGACATCCTGCTCAAGGCGGTGGACCCGCGCATCGATTTCGCGGGGATGCGGGGATGAGCGAGGCCGCGATCGACAGGCAGGCGACGGCGGAAACTGCGGAATCGGCCGAGGGCAAGTCCTACTCGCGCATTGTCTGGGGGCAGTTCAAGAAGAACACCCCGGCGCTGTGGAGTTTGTGGGGCATCGCGCTGCTGGCGCTGGTGGCCCTCGGCGCCGACTTATTGGCCGGCGACAAGCCCTATTATATGGAATACAAGGGCAATACCTATTTTCCCGCCTTCCGCCAGTACGGCGTCTATCTAGGGGTGGTGGACTGGCCCAAGGAACTGAAGCGCCGCCGCAATTTTAAAAAGCTCAAGGTCGATGCGGCGATCTACCCGCCGGTGCCCTACGCGCCTGGCGAGATCCGCCTGCGCGATAGGTACCAGCCCCCCGGCGGCGAGCACTGGCTCGGCACCGACCGCCTGGGCCGCGACGTATTGTCGGGCCTGATCCACGGCACGCGCTATGCGCTGACCATCGGGCTGGTCGCCGTCGGCATTTCGCTGGCGATCGGTTTGGTGCTCGGGGCTCTGGCGGGTTATTTCGGCGGCTGGACCGACCTGGCGCTATCGCGGCTTTTCGAGTTGTGGGCCGCGATCCCCAGCTTTTTCCTGATCCTTACCGCGGCGGCTTTTTTTCCGCCGAGCCTATTTTTCGTGATGATCATCATCGGCCTGACCAGCTGGGTCAATATCGCGCGGCTGACGCGCTCGCAGTTTCTGCAGGTGCGCAGCTACGACTATGTGGCCGCCGCCCGCAGCCTGGGTTATTCGAACGCGCGGATCATGTCCCGCCACATTCTTCCCAACGCCATTGGGCCGATTCTGATTCCGGTGGCTTTCGGCGTGGCTGGGGCGATCCTGGCCGAGTCGGGGCTGAGCTTTTTGGGGGGGGGAGTGCCGGCGGAGGTCATCACCTGGGGGGCGCTATTGGCTGGCGCGCGCAGCAATGCCGCGGCGTGGTGGCTGGTGGTGATGCCGGGGCTGGCGATTTTCGCGACCGTGACGCTGTACAATCTGCTGGGCGACGGGTTGCGCGATGCGCTTGATCCGAAGCTCAGGGGAGCCGACGGCTAGGCGAGAAAAGCAGGCAGCTCTTCGTTGGCCAGGACTTGGTCGAGGGATTGGCGCCGACGCACCAGGTGCATTTCGCCATCGCTGTCGAGCAGTACTTCTGGCGCCTCGGGGAAGGAGTTGTAGTTTTTGGCCGCCATGCCCGCGCAATAGGCGCCGCTGCCGCCGATAAAGACCGCGTCACCGATCTGCGGCTCGCATAGCGTGCGGGTAGTCAGGCCCTCGGGATTGTCGGATTCGGGGGTGAGGATATCACCGCTTTCGCAGCAGTGGCCGGCGACCAGGTATTCGCCCTGGCCGCGGTCGCCCTCTTGGGCGGGGACGACGACGATGGGGTGCTGGGCGCCGTACATGCTGGGGCGCAAAACCTCGGTCATGCCGCTGTCGATCTTTATGAATTTGTGCCCCGCTGTGCCGGTATCGACCACGTCAATCACGCTGCAGATCAGCGCCCCGGCGTTGGCGACGAAGAAGGTTCCCGGCTCCACCTCCATGTGCAACTGGCGCCCATGCTTGCGGGCGAAGTTCTCGAATGCCTCGGCTACGGGTTGGCCGGCGACCTGTAAGTCGGTGGACGCTTCGCCCTCCATCCGTCCGACTTTGAAGCCGCCGCCCATGCTCACGCGCGCGATGTCGGGCATTTTGGCCACGACCTGTAGTACCAGTTCGGCGCAGCGCTGCCAGACGGCCGGGTCGCTGCCCGATCCGATATGGCTGTGCAGTCCGGTGATGCGCACGTCGTGCGCCGCGGCAGTGGCCAGGACCTGGTCGAGGTATTCGTGCCAGATGCCGAAGCTCGACGACGGGCCGCCGACATTGGTGCGGTTGCTGTGACCCGAACCCAGGCCCGGGTTGATGCGCACCGAAACTTCACTGCCGGGAAAAAGTTCGCCGTAGGCGGACAATTGCCGCAACGAACAGGCGTTGAAGAGCACGCCCTGCGCTACCAATTCTGCGAGGTTGTCGGGCAGCTGCTGCGCGGTGATCTGGATCTGGTCGGCGGGTACGCCGGTGCGCAGGGCGCGCAGGGCCTCGTAGCCGCTGCTGGCGTCGATGTGCAGACCAGCGCGGTTGAGGATGCGGATGACGGCCGCCGAGGGGCAGGCCTTCATCGCGTAGCGGGCGGTCAGGCCGAAGGCGTTGGGGAAGGCCAGGGCTTGTCGGGCCTGGTCTTGGAGGGTGTTCTGGTCGTAAACGAAGGCGGGGGTGCCGAATTGGCTCTGCACGGCTAATACCTGCTCTGCAGAGAGAAATGAAAGCTGTTCCACAGTGGACTCCAACTTGATATTTTTCAACATAAGTTATAGTTTATTGGGACCTTAGATTATCGCTAACTCGCCCTGCCATGTCAAGATTACCATGAGTACTTATATTCTCGGCCTTTCCGCGTTTTACCACGATAGCGCCGCTTGCCTGGTCCGCGATGGAGAAATTGTCGCNGCNGCGCAGGAAGAGCGCTTTACGCGTGTAAAACACGATCCCAATTTTCCCGCCAACGCCGTCCGCTACTGCCTGCAAGAGGCGGGCATCGAGGCCAAAGACCTCCACTGTATCGGCTTTTACGACAAGCCACTGCTGACTTTCGAACGCCTGCTCGAAACCCATCTGGGCACGGCCCCGCTGGGCATTCGCCTCTACTGGAAGAGCATGGTGGTCTGGCTCAAGAAGAAGCTGTGGATCCCGCAGCTGATCCAGAGCGAGCTCGACTGCGAGGTGCCGGTGCTCTTCGGCGACCACCACGAGTCGCACGCGGCGTCGGCCTTTTATCCCTCGCCCTACGAGGAAGCGGCGATCATGACCCTCGACGGGGTCGGCGAGTGGACCACCACCAGCTATGGCTACGGCCGCGGGTCCGAAATTCACACCCTCGCTGATATCAAGTTCCCGCACTCGCTGGGCTTGCTCTACTCGGCTTTCACGTATTTCACGGGCTTCAAGGTCAACTCCGGCGAATACAAGTTGATGGGATTGGCCCCCTATGGCGAGCCCAAATACGTCGACCGTATCCTCGACAATCTCCTCGACCTCAAGGACGACGGCTCCTTCAAACTCAACACCCGTTATTTCAACTACATCTCCGGCCTGACGATGACCAGCCCGGCGATGGACGAGCTCTTCGACGGGCCGCCGCGCCAGCCCGAGGCACTGTTGACCCAGAGCGAGATGGATCTCGCGCGCTCGTGCCAGGTCGTCACCGAGGAGGTCATGCTGCGCATTGCCCGCACCGCGCACAAGGAGACCGGGTNCAAGAATCTGTGCATGGCCGGTGGCGTGGCGCTCAACTGCGTCGGCAATGGCCGCATCTTGCGCGAGGGGCCCTTCGAGAATATGTGGATCCAGCCGGCCGCCGGCGACGCCGGCGGGGCGCTGGGGGTGGCGCTGGCGCTGTGGTATCACCATTTGGACAATCCGCGCACGGCCGNGGGCCAACGCGATGCGATGCGCGCCTCGCTGCTCGGGCCGGAATACGACGACGAGGCGGTCGGCCGCNTTATCGAAGAGCAGGGGGGCATAGGGGATAGGCTGACGGCCGACGAATTCCCAATCCGGGTAGCCGAGCAGTTGGCCGCTGGCAAGGTCGTGGGTTTTTTCCAGGGGCGGATGGAATTCGGACCGCGGGCGCTGGGCGCGCGGTCGATTCTCGGCGATCCGCGCTCGACCGAGACGCAGTCGGTGATGAATCTGAAGATCAAATTTCGTGAGAGCTTCCGGCCCTTCGCACCGACGGTCTTGCGCGAGCACGTGCACGAGTATTTTGAGCTCGACGCCGACTCGCCCTATATGCTGCAGGTGGCCCCGGTCAAAGAGGAGCGGCAGATCGCGATGAGCGACGAGCAGCAAAATCTCTTCGGCATAGAGAAGCTCAACGTGCCGCGCTCGGATATNCCGGCCATTACCCACGTCGATTACTCGGCGCGGGTGCAGACGGTGCGCCGCGAAGACAACCCCCGCTATTACGATGTGATCAAGGCCTTCCAGAGCCTGACCGGCTATCCGGTGGTGGTCAATACCTCCTTCAACGTCCGCGGCGAGCCCATCGTCCAGAGTCCGGAGGACGCCTACCGCTGCTTTATGCGCACCGAGATGGATTTCCTGGTCCTGGGCTCCTATCTGCTNGACAAGAAGGACCAGCCGCAGTGGCAGGANGAAAAGGACTGGCGCGAGGAATTCGAGCTTGACTGAGGCGACCAAAAGCTACTGGGGCGTACCCGTCCCCCAGCGCGGGGAACTGCGCAAATTCGGCGTGGTGATGGCGGTGGTGCTGGCGCTGATCGGCGGCTACCTGTGGTACAGGGACGCCGTCGGGNCCGCCCAGGTCGTGCACGGGGTCTCAGTGGCATTTCTCGCCGTCGGCTTGGTCCTGCCGGTGCTGCTGACGCCGATTTACTTTCCTTGGATGTGGTTGGCGCGGATTCTGGCCTTTATCAATACTCACCTCCTGCTGGNCCTGGTATTTTACACGCTTTTCACGTTTATCGGGCTCGCTATGCGGCTTTGCGGCCGCGATCCCCTCGACCGCAAACTCGCTCCCGACCAGGATAGCTACTGGCAGCGCCGGGAGCAGCCCCTGCTGTCGCGCGAGCACTATCTCAGACAGTTCTGAGCGGGGTCCTTAGGCCTTGCTCTTGTTTTGGGCAGCGGTTATATTTACACCTCCTTGGGTAACCCGTTGCAATGGGCCCAATTGATACTCAATTTACATCTACGGAAGAACTTAGAGAAATTGATTTAGAGTACTGCAAGGACCGTTCTGGCGGTGATGAGGATCGGCATTGGATGGGCGNAGCCCTCTCCGACGCCGAGGCCGCCGGTCGGTGCGGCGAAGTGCCGATCGGGGCCGTAATCGTCATNGACGGTAGAATCGTAGGGCGGGGCGGCAACGCCACNGAAGCCCTGCNGGACGCCACGGCCCACGCCGAGATGCTGGCCCTGCGCCAGGCCTGCGCCNCGCTGGGCTCGCGGCGTTTNCTNGATGCGACGCTCTACGCGACACTGGAACCCTGCGCGATGTGTGCAGGCGCGATCGTTTTGGCGCGGGTGCCGCGCCTGGTCTTCGGGGCTTTAGATCCCAAGGCCGGCGCCTGCGGCTCGTTGCGCAATGTCGTGGCCGATCCCCGTCTCAATCACCGTTGTCAGGTGCGCGGCGGGGTGCGCGATCGGGAATGTGCCGATTTGCTCAAGGGTTTTTTCGCTGCCTTGCGGTCGGACAAATAGAATGGGGAGAGGTGCCGGAGTGGTCGAACGGGCTGGTCTCGAAAACCAGTGTGGCTGTACGGTCACCGTGGGTTCGAATCCCACCCTCTCCGCCATCTATATGCAGTAGCGATTGTGGAGAGATGACCGAGTGGTCGAAGGTGCACGACTGGAAATCGTGTGTAGGGTAACCCCCTACCGTGGGTTCGAATCCCACTCTCTCCGCCATATAATTGAATCCGGATGGGGCAGTAGCTCAGTTGGGAGAGCGCCAGGTTCGCAATCTGGAGGTCGTGGGTTCGATCCCCATCTGCTCCACCATTTCTTTTCCGGATGGAAATATAGGTCGTGCTAGACGGGGAGATAGCGGTGCCCTGTACCCGCAATCCGCTATAGCGGGGTCGAATTCCCGTCTAGAGGTCCTCGCACCTCATCGCTCGACCGGAGCAAAGCAGTGCTGAAGACCGGATTCTGCGCAACCAAGAGCTTCTGAACTCCGTCAGGACCGGAAGGTAGCAGCGGTAGGAATGTCTCTTGGTGTGCCGCAGAGCCGTCCGGTTGGAGCTGGCTGGCTTCGGATGGGTTTAAGGGCGGGATCGAAGACGGGTGCACGGCCTTTTTGATATTCCCCTGCAGTAACCGCAAACGACGAAAGGCCATGGCCTACCAGGTTACAGCGCGCAAATGGCGTCCCCGCCGGTTTGACGAGGTGGTTGGGCAAGACCACATCAGCGCTACGCTGAAAAACGCGATTGACTCCGGTCGCATCGCCCAGTGCTATTTGTTCTGCGGCCCCCGCGGCGTCGGCAAGACGACTACCGCCCGCATCCTGGCCAAGGCGCTAAACTGTGCCGACCGCCAGGGCGCTGACCCCTGTGAGGTCTGCGACTCCTGCAAGAGCATTGCCGCCGCCACCAGCATGAATGTGCTGGAGATAGATGGCGCCTCCAACAATAGCGTCGATGACATCCGCGAGTTGCGCGAGGTCGTGCGCTATGCCGCGACTGAAGGCACCTATAAGATTTACATCATCGACGAGGTGCACATGCTCTCGACGGCGGCCTTCAACGCCCTGTTGAAGACTTTGGAAGAGCCGCCCGAGCACGTAGTTTTTATCTTTGCCACCACCGAGGTGCAGTCGGTCCCCGAAACCATCCTCTCGCGCTGCCAACGCTTCAACTTCCGTCGCATCCCGACCGGGCAGATCGCTGCCCATCTCGCCGCTATCGCCGAGGCCGAGGGCATCGCCGCCGAACCGGTGGCCCTGCACCTTCTGGCCAGCCGCGCCGACGGGGCGTTGCGCGATGCCGAGAGCCTGCTCGACCAGGTGGCCTCCTTCGGCAGTGAGGTATCGCAGCAGTCGGCGGAGCAGGTGTTGGGCCTGGTCGATCGCGTCCTCTATTTCGAATTGCTCGCTGCCATCGCCGCGGCTGCGCCCGAGCGCGTACTGGACATTGTCGCCCGCGCCTTCGATGCCGGTGCCGACGTCGAGGAATTCGTCCACGGGTTGGTCGAACTGCTGCGCCATCTGCTCTTCGCCCTGATCCGGGGCGGCACCGCCGAGCTCGATGTTGCCGAAGAGGACCGCGCCCGCTACGCCGAACTCGCCGCCGCCTTCGCCGANGAAGACGTGCTGCGGATGATGCAGTCGCTTCTGGACCTCGAGGCAGACATGAAGCGGTCGGTGCAGCCCCGGTTTCGCGTCGAGATCGCGCTGGTGCACCTGGCNCTNATGGGCCGCGCCGTCGATGTGGCCCAGCTCTTGCTCCGGCTCCAGACGCTCGAGNGAGCCGCGGCGCCGACCGCGCCGCCGCGACGACAAGATTCGCCCGCCGCAGCGCAGCAGGCGCCACCGCCCATTGGCTCCGCAGAGCCGCCGCCCGCCGCAGCGCAGCAGGCGTCACCGCCCATTGGCTCCGCAGAGCCGCCGCCCGCCGCAGTGCAGCATGCGCCACTGCAACAGGCGCCGTCAACTGCTCGTGCGGAAGGTGCGTCTGGGGAGGAGTCGCCGGTGGGAGAGAATCCGGCGGGCGGNGGGGGCGAGGNGAGATCAACAGATGGCCTGAGNTTCGCCGCGGTGCGCGAGAACTGGGACGGCCTGGTCCAGGCCGTGCGCGATGCCAAGCCATCGCTGGCGCTCTTTCTCAGCGGGGCGACCCTGATTTCTCTGGAGGGGCACGTGTTGAAACTGGGTTTCGGGGCGGACGACCGCTTCGCGATGACCCAGGTGATCAAGAATCGCGACAATATCGAGCNGATCTGCGCNGAGANANTGGGTCAGCGCGTGCGGTTGGAAGGNGTGGTACAGCAGGGTGGCGAGACCGCCGAGCAAAAANAAGAGGCGCCGCCCGAATCCGANCCTACCGTTCGCTCGGTGCTCGACACTTTCGACGGCGAGTTGGTCTGACGCCGGTCGNCGCTTAGACGAGGCTTTATGGGACCTCTCGCCTTAGAGGATTTGATTGTCGCNTTCGCCAAGTTGCCCGGTATCGGCCGGGNGACCGCGCAGCGCCTGGCGCTCTACGTGGTCAAGAGGCCGCGCGAGGAGGCCGAACTGCTGGCCAACGCGCTGATNGCCGCCAAAGACCAGATAGCCCACTGCGCCACCTGCCATAATTTCACCCAGCAGGGCGATGATTTGTGCACCATCTGCCAGGACCCCCGCCGCGACCAGCAGTTGCTCTGCGTGGTGGCCGAGGCCAGCGATGTGCTGGCCCTGGAGTTGAGCCAGGTCCACGGTGGGGCCTATCACGTGCTCGGCGGGGTGCTTTCGCCGCAGGATGGCGTNCTGCCCGAAGATCTCAAGATTGACGCTTTGATCGANCGCGTGCGGGAACNCCAGGTGCGCGAGGTGGTGCTGGCGCTCAACGCCAGCGCCGAGGGCGACGCCACCGCCCACTACATCTCGCATCAGTTGATGCCGCTGACCAAGGTGTCCGGGCTGGCGCGCGGGCTGCCGGTGGGCGCCGATCTCGACCTGGCCGATCGCGTCACCCTCTCGCACGCCTTCGCGGGCCGCTTGTCGCTGTGAGCTGAACGCAATGGACCGGCGCGACGTATTCAACCTGCCCAACTTTCTCACCGCGCTCAGGATCGTNTTGACGCCGGTGTTCCTGCTGCTGCTCTNCGCCGATACCTGGTACTGGAAGAGCCTGGCCTTCGTGGTCTTCAGCGCCGCGTCGCTGACCGATTTCTACGACGGCCAACTGGCGCGGAAGGGCAACCAGGAGACGGCGCTGGGCCGCTTCCTCGACCCGCTGGCCGACAAGATCCTGGTGACCTCCGCGCTCATCGCGCTGGCCCTGAACCGGATGNTCAACGTCTGGCTGGTCGTACCCATCGTCGGGCGCGATATACTCATTACCGGCATGCGCCTCTACGGCATCTCGCGGGGCCGGCAGATGCAGACCTCGCGCCTGGCCAAGTGGAAAACTGCGGTCCAACTCTTTACCGTCCTCTTCATCCTGTTCGTCATCGGCCTGGAGGAGACCGTGGGCCGCTTCGCCGGGGGCGAAACCTTCTTCTTCGATGAAAGGCTGATCCAGGTCCTGGCCAATGCGCTGTTGGCCGGGGTGCTGCTTTTGACCTTGCTGTCGGGTTGTCACTATCTGTTCCGCGCCACGTTTTCCAGCGCTGGGGAGAGGACGACGCTACGCTGACCAGATTGATCGCCACGCTTTTCTATTCCGGCTACGCCCCGATCGCCCCGGGCACAGCCGGCACGGCGGTGGTGGCCGTGCTCTACTGGCTGGTCTTCCTGTTGATCTCCCCGCTCGATACCGTCGGTTGGTGCGTCGTGCTCGCCATTGCCTTCGCCGTCGGGGTCTACACCGCCGATAGGGCGGCGCCAGAGTGGGGCAAGGATCCCGGCCAGGTCGTCATCGACGAGGGGGTGGGTTTTCTCTTCACCGTGGCACTATTGCCCACGGGCGCGTGGACGGCCATCGNGGGTTTTTTTGTATTTCGCGCGTTTGATATCTTCAAACCGCCGCCGGCGCGGCAACTCGAGGCCTTACCCGGGGGGTGGGGCATCGTCGTCGATGATGTGATCGCGGGGATTTACGGCAATTTGGCCATCCGGCTGGTGTGGCATTTGGCCGAGGGGGCGGGACTTTGGGGCGGTCAATAGCGGATTGCGGCATACTTTAACGAGAGGCAAGGGTCTATATATGGCGAAAGCAAACGGACGCGGAGAGGATGGCGACAAGGCCAAAGCCCTGGAGTTGGCGATGTCGCAGATTGAGAAGCAGTACGGCAAGGGGTCGATTATGCGTCTCGGCGACGAGGGCGGGGTGCAGGAGATCGAATGCATCTCCACGGGCTCGCTGGCCGTCGATGCGGCGCTGGGCATCGGCGGTCTGCCCAAAGGGCGGATCATCGAGATCGCCGGTCCCGAAGGGGCGGGCAAGACCATGCTCACCCTGCACACCGTGCGCGAGGCGCAGAAGCAGGGCGGCACTGCGGCCTTTATCGACGCCGAGCACGCCCTCAACGTGCAATTCGCCAAGCGCATCGGCGTCGATGTCGAGAATCTCATTATTTCGCAGCCCGACTCCGGCGAGCAGGCGCTGGAGATCGTCGATACCCTGGTGCGCAGCGGCGCCTTCGACATCATCGTCGTAGACTCGGTGGCGGCGCTGGTGCCCCAGGCCGAGCTAGAGGGAGATATGGGCGATTCGCACATGGGGCTGCACGCGCGGTTGATGTCGCAGGCACTGCGCAAGCTCACCAGCTCGATTGCGCGCTCGCACACCTGCTTGATTTTTATCAACCAGTTGCGCATGAAGATCGGCGTGATGTTCGGCAGTCCCGAGACCACCACTGGTGGCCGCGCGCTACCCTTCTATTCCTCGGTGCGCATCGACATCCGCCGCATCGCCCGCATCAAGGATGGCGATACCGATATCGGCAATCGCACCCGGGTTAAGATCGTCAAGAACAAGGTCGCGCCGCCCTTCCGCGAGGCCGAGTTCGACCTGATCTTCCACGGCGACGAGATCGGGATCTCCTACGAAGGCGACCTCATCGACATCGGCGTCGATAAGGGCCTGGTCGATAAGAGCGGCGCCTGGTTCTCTTACAATGGCGAGCGCCTGGGCCAGGGCCGCGACAACGCCAAGACCTTTTTGCTAGAGAACGAGGCGGTGCGCGCCGAGATCGAGAGCAAGCTGCGCGCTGAGTTGGGTCTGGCCGCGCCAATGGCTACAGAAGACGGCGGGGACGAAGAAACCAAAAAATAGTGGACGACGAACTGCAAAAGGCCAAGGACGCCGCCTACCACTATCTCAGCTTCCGCGCCCGCTCGGTTAAGGAGGTGCGCGACAAGCTCGAGGAAAAGGACTACCCGGAGGAGATTGTCGCGCAGGTCATCGCCGACCTTGAGCGACAGCGTTTTCTCGACGACTGCGAGTTTGCCCGGCGCTTCGTCGAGGCGCGTCTGGCGCGGGCCAATGGCTCGCGTAAGCTGGCGCAGGATTTGCGCCGCAAGGGCGTCGGATCCGAGATCATCGATGGGATACTGAAGGAGTTTGCGGGTGAACTCGATTCGAACGAGCGGGCGGTGGAATTGCTGGGCAAGCAGGCCTGGCGCTACCGCGGTTTGGAGCGCGACAAGGCCAAGCGCCGGATGCTGGGATTCCTAGCCCGGCGCGGCTACGACGCAGATATGGCCCGGAAGGCCGTTGATCAAGTATGGCAGGAGTTAGCGGATGAAGTCGAAGGAAATTAGGGAGACCTACCTCAGCTTTTTTGAGGGCAAGGGCCATGCCCGGGTGCCGTCGGCGCCGGTGGTGCCCCAGGACGATCCCACGCTCTATTTCACCAACGCCGGCATGAACCAGTTCAAGGACGTATTCCTGGGGCTGGGCAGCCGCGACTACACGCGCGCGGTTGATACGCAGAAGGTCATGCGGGTCTCGGGCAAACACAACGACCTCGAGGAAGTCGGCTACAGCCCCTGGCATCACACCTTTTTTGAAATGCTGGGCAACTGGTCTTTCGGCGACTATTTCAAGAAGGAAGCCATCGAGTGGGGTTGGGAACTGGTCACCGAGCATTTCGGCTTGGACAAGGAACGGCTGTGGGCCACTGTCTTCGAAGGCGACGATGCCGTCGTCGCTGATGAGGAAGCCGAGAGCTTCTGGTACGAAGGCACCGACCTCAAGCCGGGTCGGGTAGTGCGCCTGCCGGCCAAGGAGAACTTCTGGGAAATGGGCGCAACCGGTCCCTGCGGCCCGTGCTCGGAGATCCACTACTACCTGGGCGACGACCTCGACGCGCAGAGCGACCGCATGCTCATCGACGACACGGGCGACCTGGTCGAAATCTGGAATCTGGTGTTCATCCAGTACAATCGCGAGGAGTCGGGCGCGCTGCAACCGCTGCCGGCCAAGCACGTCGATACCGGCATGGGCTTCGAGCGGGTCTGTAGCCTGTTGCAGGGGGCCAAGACCAACTACGAAACCGACGTCTTTCAGCCGCTGATCGGTCGCATCGCCGAGTTGTCGGGTCGCGAATACGGCGGTGACAACCGCGTGCCCATGCAGGTCATCGCCGACCACGTGCGCGCCCTGTCGTTCACCGTCGCCGACGGCGCCCTGCCCTCCAACGAGGGCCGCGGTTACGTGCTGCGCCGCATTTTGCGCCGCGCCTCGCGCTACGCGCGTCAGCTCGATCAGCACGAGCCTTTCATCTACCAGTTGGTCGGCATGCTCGGCGAAACGATGGGCCACGTCTTCCCGGAAGTGGTGGCTAAGAGGGACCACATCGAGCTGGTGATTCGCGCCGAGGAAGAGGGTTTCGGCAAAACCCTCGACCGCGGCCTCGACATCTTCGCGAAATTAGCCGCCAAGGGCCAGATTACCGGCAGCGACGCCTTTCAGCTTTACGACACCTACGGCTTCCCGCTCGATCTGACCGAGCTGATGGCCCGCGAGCAGGATATTCCCGTGGTCGAGCGCGAGGCTTTTGACGCCGAGCTCGACGCCCAGCGCACCCGCGCCCGTGCCGCCACCGGCAGTAAGTTCCAGGCGACCGAGGGCGTCGGCGACGCGCTGGAGGGTGAGCACTCGCTCTTTGTCGGCTACGGCGAATTGGAGACTGCGGCCGAACTGGTGGCTATCGAAAGCGGCGAAGATGGCCAGGTGCGGCTCTTTTTGGATCGCACGCCCTTCTACGCCGAATCGGGCGGCCAGGTTGGCGACCGCGGTCGCATTGAAGGCGACGGTTTTGCCATCGCGGTAGAAGACGTGCAGAAGGCGCGCGGCGGCATTGTCCACATCGGTCACCTGGTCGCGGGCGAAGCGGGGGCGATCGCGGGTAAAGTGCGGGCACAGGTAGACCGGCAAGCCAGAGTCGCTGCGGCGCGCAATCACACCGCGACGCATCTCTTGCACGAGTCGCTCAGACAGACCCTGGGCGACCACGTCGGGCAGATGGGCTCGCTGGTGGCGCCGGGCCGGTTGCGCTTCGACTTTTCGCATTTTGCGGCGGTCGAGCCGGGGCAGTTGCGCGAGATCGAGGAACGGGTCAACGAGCAGATCCGCGCCGACCTGGAGGTGGGCACCTTCGAAGAAGATTTGGCCAAGGCCAAGGAGATGGGGGCACAGGCCCTGTTCGGCGAAAAATACGCCGACCGCGTCCGCGTGGTGAAGATCGGCGAATTTAGCCTCGAACTCTGTGGCGGCACGCACGTTGTGTCGACTGGTGAAATCGGGCACTTCGACTTGTTGTCCGAAAACGGCATCGCCGCCGGCACCCGCCGCAGCGAGGCGCTGACCGGCCTGGGCGCCGAGCGCGCGGTGCGCCAGCGCCGCGAATTGCTGGCCAGCGTAGGTGCGCGGCTCAACGCCGCGCCCGAGGAACTGGAGGATAAGGTCGCGGCGCTGCTGGGCCGCAATCGCGAGCTGGAGCGCGCCGTCGATGAGTTGCGGCGCAAGGTCGCGGCGCTCGAGGCGGGCGATATGTCGAGCGGGGCGCTCGACGTCGATGGAGTCAAGGTCGTGGCGCAGCGGACGGATGTTGATGACGTGCCGAGCTTGCGCACCATGGCCGACGGGTTGCGCGAGAGCATGGGGTCGGGCGTCGGCGTGCTCGGCGCCGATATCGGGGGCAAGGTGTCCTTTATCGCCGTGGTCACCGATGACCTCATTCAAGGCCGCGGCCTGAAGGCCGGCGATATCGTTCGCGACGTGGCGCAACTAGCCGGTGGTTCGGGCGGCGGCAAACCGCACCTGGCCCAGGCCGGCGGGCGCGACCCGGGCAAGATCGACGAGGCGCTGGCGGCGGTTGGGGATATCGTCGGGAGGCAGCTGGCGGGCTAGCCGGCCGGGGGATCGAAGTGACGAGCAGCGTATTCGAATACTTATCGGCAGTGCGCCGGCGCCGCGGCGCCGGCTACCTCACCCTGCTGGATCCAGATCGCCTGGATCCGGACGAGCTCGACGAGCGCGCCGCGCTCTGCGCCGAGGCCGGGGCCGACGCCATTCTCATCGGCACCAGTCTGATGTTTTCGGCGCGCAACGCCGCGTGCTTTGAGCGCGTCAGGGCCCGGGTCGATGTCCCCGTGATCAGCTTTCCCGGCAGCGCCAGCCAGGTAGTGCCGACTGCCGACGCGATTCTCTTTCTGTCGCTGGTCAGTGGTCGCAACCCCGAGCTGTTGATCGGTGAGCACGTCAAAGCCGCGCCGCTGCTCCGCGAGTACGGGGTTGAAGCCATCCCCACCGGCTATATGCTGGTGCAGTCGGGCACCCTGACCTCGGTGGAGTTTATGAGCGACACCCGGCCGATCCCGCGCGCCAAGGTCGATATCGCCATGGCGCACGCCCTGGCGGCCGAGTATCTGGGCATGAAGCTGGTCTATCTGGAGACGGGCAGTGGGGCCGACGCCTCCGTACCCGACGAGATGGTGCGCGCGGTTGTCGGCTGTGTCTCGGTACCGGTCATCGTCGGCGGTGGCATCCGCGACCCGGAGACGGCGCGGGCCAAGGTGGCGGCCGGCGCCAGCTTCGTCGTCACCGGCAGCGTCGTCGAAGACGACCACCGGCGTTTGCGCGAAATCAGCGAGGCGGTCCACGGCGGGGTATGATGGCCGGTTACGTAGATATCCGCAGCCATGTGCTGCCAGGAGTCGACGACGGCTCGCCGTCGGTCGAGGTGTCGCTGGCGATGTTGGAGGTCGCCATCGGCCAGGGCGTTGGGGCGATGGTGCTGACGCCGCACCTGCGTCCCTTCGATGGGCCCGAGAAGGAGGAGGAGCACTGCGGGCGTTTCGCCGAATTGCAGGAGGCCGTGCGCGATGCTGGTCTGGAGATCGACTTGCATCTGGGGTCGGAAATTGCCTTTCGTTTCAATATGCCCGAAGTCGCAGCCTGGCCTTCGGGGCATCTGGCCGATGCGGCCTACGTGTTGACCGATTTGCCACCGGGGCCGCTTTCGCCCGGGCTTGAACAGGCGTACTTTGAGCTGCGCTCGGAAGGTTACAAGCCCATACTCGCCCATCCCGAGCGCCATCGCCAGCTATCCAGGCATCCCGAGCAGATCGAGCGCCTGCGTCAGCAGGACCTGCTCTTGCAGGTCAAGGCCGGCAGCCTGCTCGGCAAGTTCGGGCGCCGGGCTCAGGCCACGGCCGAGATGATCGTCGAACAAGGCTGGACCGATTTTATCGGCAGCGACGCGCACGATTTGGAGAAGCGGCCCCTGTCGCTATTGGTCGAGGCGCGGGAGCGGGTTGCGGATTTGTGCGGCGAGGCCGAAGTCGCCCGGGTCTTTCGCGACAATCCGGCCTGCGTGCTCAGCGGCGACGATGTGCTGCGTGGCGAGGAGTCGCTGCGGCAAGCGGCGCGCCGCAAGTCGTCGCGACGCCGGAGGCCGAAGACGGGTTTTTTTCAGCGCCTGTTAGGGCGCGGAACCAAGCGCTGAGAGATTGGCAATGCCAGAGAAGACAGCTACCATCAAAAATCTCCTGGGTATTCACGCCCGACCCGCCGCGCTGCTGGTGCAGGCGGCGGCTCAGTTTAAAGCCGATATCTACTTTTCCAAAGGCGATGTCGAGGGGGTCAACGGCAAGAGCATTATGGGGGTGATGATGCTGGCGGCCGAGCAGGGCGCCGAGGTTGCGGTCCGGGCCGAGGGCGAGGACGCGGCGGCGGCGGTCGAGGCGCTGGTCGCGCTGTTGGAGAGCAGTTTCGAGGAGCCGTCTTGACGACGACTACACCACAAAGCGGTTACACCGGAATCTGCGTATCCCCGGGCATCGGCATTGGCCGGGCCTTCGTCTATCGCAAGGGCACGCCCGCGATCACCCGGCGCCGCGTCGCCGGGCACCAGGTGGCTGTCGAGGTCGAGCGCTTCCGCAACACCTTGCACCAGGCCGGCGATGAGATCCGGCGCATCCGGCGCATGGTCGCCAGCGAGCAGGGCGAGGAACTGGCTCAGATCTTCGACGCCCAGTTGGCGATGCTCCAGGATCCGGGCATCAAGGAAAAGACCGAGGCCCTGGTTGGCGACAAGCTCTATTCGGCAGAGCGTGCCTATGCGCAGACTCTGGCCGAGCTCAAAGCGTCTTTCGGCAATATCGAGAATGCGTACTTGCGCGAGCGCGTGCACGATATCGACGACATCGAGAACCAGGTGCTGATGCGCCTGGCGGGTGCTGAAGTGCAGGCCCTGCACGCACTGCGCGCCAATACCATCGTCATCGCCCACGACTTGCTGCCCTCGGAAATGGTGCGGCTCGAGCGGCGCCAGGTCAAAGGCGTGGTCCTCGACATCGGGGGCGCGACCTCGCATGCGGCGATCATCGCGCGCTCACTACGGCTGCCCACGGTCACCGGCGTCGGCGATTGCTCGCGGCAGGTATCCAGCGGCGATCTGGTCGTCGTCGATGGCAACGAAGGCCGGGTCCACCTGCGGCCGGATCACGAAACCGAGCGCCGTTACCGCTCGCAACTGCGGCGCCAATTGCGGCGCGTGCGCGACCTGGACGCGCGCCGCGACCTGCCCGCCGTCACCCGCGACGGTCTCGAAATTACCCTGATGGCCAATGTCGATGTCCCCACGGAGGTACAACTGGCGTTGGACTACGGCGCACGCGGCGTCGGCATGTACCGCACCGAATTCCTCTACCTCAACTACCGGCTGCCGTCCGAGGAGGAGCAGTTCAAGGTCTACGCCGATATCGTAGAGTCGTGGGCTCCGCACCCAGTAGTGATTCGCACCCTCGATTTAGGTGGGGACAAACTCTCACACGTTCTGGACACACCACCCGAGGCCAATCCCTTTTTGGGCTGGCGCGGCATCCGCATCTGCCTCGACACTCCCGAGCTATTTAAGACGCAGCTGCGGGCCCTGCTGCGGGCCGGAGCGTGTGGCGAGGTGCAGATCCTGCTGCCGATGATATCCAATCTCGACGAACTGCAGCGCGCTCGCGCACTGCTCGAGGAGGCCAAATACGAGTTGCGGGCCGAGGGGCGGTCTTTCGCCGAGGACTGCAAGCTCGGCATCATGGTCGAGGTGCCGTCGATGGCCCTGATGGCCGACCGATTCGCCAGTGAAGTCGACTTGCTCAGCCTCGGTACCAATGACCTGACCCAGTACACGCTGGCCGTCGATCGCGGCACCAGCAAGGTCGCCGGTCTCTATGAGCCATACCACCCGGCGGTCTTGCGGTTGGCGAAAATGGTCTGCGACAGCGGCCGTCGGGCCGGCACGGCGGTGAGTATTTGCGGGGAGATGGCCGGAGATCCTCTGGCCACCGCGCTGCTGATCGGCTTGGGGCTCGAGCGGCTGAGCTTGAGTCCGGGCTTGATCCCGGAGGTCAAGGAGGTCATCCGCGCCATCAGCGCTGCGCAGGCGCGCGAAGTCGCCGTCGCGTGCCTGGAGATGCGCACCGGCAAGGAAGTGCGCCAACACCTCGAAGATGTCGTCGGCAAATACCTGCCCTTCTGGCACCACGGACACCACTAATGGCCGATATCGACAAAATCTGGGCAGTCATACCGGTCGCCGGATCCGGTTCGCGACTCAGGCCCCATACCCACACCCGGCCCAAACCCCTGTTGCACGTGGCCGGACAGCCCATTATCGGTCATATACTCGACCAGTTGGCGCTGGCCGGCATACGCCGCGTAGTGCTGGTCGTCGGCTATATGGGCGAATTGATTGCCGACTACGCGCAGCAGCGGAGCGATTTTGCGGAGGTGGCCTGGGTCGAACAGAAGGAGTTGCTGGGGCTGGGCCACGCCATCGCCCTGACTCGCCCGATCGTCGGGTCGGACCCAATGCTGATGGTCTACGGCGACACGATCTTTCGCGCCGATCTGGGGCCGGTGCTATCGGCGCCGGGTGACGGTCTGCTGGGTATCCGCAAAGTGGAGGATCCACGGCGCTTCGGGGTGGTAGTAGAAGAGGTCGGCCGCGTCGCCCGGTTGGTGGAAAAACCCGCGAAATTCGTCTCCGACCAAGCCATCGTCGGCGTCAATCTGGTGCGCGCGTCGGAGCAGCTGTTCGCGTGCCTGGCCGATCTCATGGAGCGCGATCTCCGGCAGCGGGGCGAATTCCAATTGACCGATGCACTGCAGTTGATGGTCGAGCAGGGCGCGCATCTAGGGACCTTTCCGGTAGCAGATTGGTTCGATTGTGGCACCCAGGAGGCCATGCTCGAAACCAATCGCCATCTGTTACAGGACGCGCCCTTGCCCACCCATTGCACCGATACCGTCGTCATACCGCCGGTCCATATTGACCCGCTGGCTGAGGTGCGCGACTCGGTCATTGGTCCGCACGTCTCGATAGGCGCCGGTGCTCGGGTCCGCCATACCATCGTGCGCAACGCCATTATCGGCGAACAGGCTGATGTAAAGGGCGCGCTCATAGAAGATTCGCTGGTCGGTTTCCAGGCCGTGCTCAAGGGCCGATGGAGCCATCTCAATATCGGCGATATGTCAGAGATAACCACATAACCAATCGCTGCAACAAGGAGCAGATAGCGAATGTCCAAATTTCTGTTTACTTCCGAGTCGGTGTCCGAGGGCCACCCGGACAAGGTCGCCGACCAGATTTCCGACGCGGTACTCGACGCGATGATCGCCCAGGATCCCAACTCGCGGGTCGCCTGCGAAACCATGGTCACCACCGGTCAGGTTGTCGTTGCTGGCGAAGTCACCAGCAAGGCCGATGTCGATATACAGGCCCTGGTCCGCGAGGTCGTGGCCGATATCGGTTACAACGACCCCGAGCAGGGTTTCGACTATCGCTCGTGCGGCGTCCTGGTCGCCCTCGACCAGCAGTCGCCAGATATTTCTCAGGGGGTCAGCGAGGGCGCCGGGCTGCACGAGGAGCAGGGCGCTGGCGATCAGGGCATGATGTTTGGCTACGCCTGCCGCGAGACGTCGCAGCTGATGCCCTTGCCGGTCACTCTGTCGCACAAGCTGTTGCAGCGCCTGACCAAGCTGCGCAAGGGCAACAAGATCCCCTACCTGCGCCCCGATGCCAAGTCGCAGGTCACCGTCGAATACATCGACGACAAGCCCAAGCGGGTCGATGCGGTGGTCATTTCCACCCAGCACCACCCCAAGGCCACGCACAAGCGGATCGAGCGGGATATGATCCAGCAAGTGGTCAAGAAGGTAATCCCGGCGCGGTTGCTCGACACGGATACCAAATACCACATCAACCCCACCGGCCGTTTCGTCGTCGGCGGTCCCCACGGCGACTGCGGGCTGACCGGGCGCAAAATCATCGTCGATACCTACGGCGGGATGTGTCCGCACGGCGGCGGCGCCTTTTCGGGCAAGGACCCGTCCAAGGTGGATCGCAGCGCCCACTATATGGCGCGCTATGTGGCTAAAAACGTGGTCGCCGCTCGCCTGGCCTCGCGCTGCCAGGTGCAGTTGGCCTATGCCATCGGCGTGGCTGACCCGGTATCGGTGCTGGTCGATACCTACGGCACCGGCGCGCTGTCCGACGAGGCAATCGCCGCCGCAGTGCAGGAGGTCTTCAAATTGACGCCCAAGGGCATCATCCAGACGCTGAAGCTCAAGCGTCCGATCTACCGCAAGACCACCAACTACGGCCACTTCGGTCGCGAACTCGGAGAGTTCGTGTGGGAAAAGACCGACAAGGCCAGGGCGCTGCGCCGGGCGGCGGGGGTCAAGTAGGAGAAAAAATCGCCGGGCGACCTTTGGCGTATTATATTACTGATTGACAATCTACATTCTTGAAAAGGTACTATAGGGAAGAAAGGAGACCGACCATGGATGCGGTGAGAGGAGCCGGCAAGTACGGCTGGCTGGGCGCACTCCTGGTGGCCGGGGCGTTGGCGGGTTGCACGGTAAAGCCCCCCCAGGTGCCCAGCACCAACTGGGTTGTGAGCATATCCGTAGCCGACGACCGCACGACGATAGAGCAAGTTGTGTCGGATCGCAGCGACTTCCTCAAAATCGACGACGAGTCGCTGCTGACGGTGGATTTCACGTCGGACTTCAATCGGCGCGAGGAAGTCGGCAACCGCCTGCGGGTCACGCCGACGTCCAACACTTTCGGCACGCCGATCGGCGCAATCAATCTTCCCGGTCAGGATTTGCCAAATATCACGGTCGGGCTAAATGCCATTCTCGGTCAGGATTTGGAAACGGGCGCTACGGTGCCGCTGATTCCGGGCGGTGGTTTCGAGGTAGACGAAGTGTTGCCGGTGCTAGTCGGTGTGCGCTCGCTGACCGTTAGCGAAGGCTCGATCCAGATCGACATGATCAACAACCTGCCCTTGACGCTGTCCAGCGTGCGGATGGCACTTACCGACCAGGGCGACAGCTCGCTGGACATTCCCGCCGGTGCCATCGACGAACTCGATCTGGGCACCGTTGCGAGCGGCGCGTCGGCTTCCGGCACCTTCAGCCTGGCGGGGCGTCAGATTTCCAGCGCACTGGCCATATCGGTTACCGGCCAGACCGAGGAGGGGCAGAACGTGGTCATCGACGCCGACGCCGCGCTGAGCATTGCGGCGTCGATTAGTGAACTGACTGTCGAACGAGCCTTCGCGGTGATCCCGCCGCAGGAATTTTCCGCCAGCCAGGTGCTGGCCTTTCCCGACGACCGCATCCAGGTCACCCGCGCCGTCATCAGCGAGGGCGGTCTTACCTTCAATGTCACCAACGAGATCGACATCATCATGGAGATCGAGCTGCGGCTGGACGACCTGCGCAAAGCCGATGGATCGACCAACACCTTTCTCATCACCGGCCTCGAGCCGGGCCAGGTCAGCACCGTGTCCTTCGACCTCGACGATAATGAATTCGCCCCGGAGGATCCGCTCGAATTGCGGATTTCCTACGCGGTGCGCACCGAGGATTCGGGCGAGCCGGTGCAGATTTTCTCCACCGGCGAGGTCCTGGTCGAAGCTGTGACCGAGGATCTGGTCTTCAGCCGGGTAGAGGGGATCCTCAACCGCGTCAGCCTGCCGGTGCCTTCCGTGACCCAGACGGTGGACTTCCCGGCGGGTCTTGACAATGTCGCGTTGCAATCGACCGCGCTCTCCGTCAACCTGACCTCGGGTATCGGGTTCCGCGGCAGCATCGACCTCGATATACAGGGCACCAACAGCAAGGGCGAAACGGGTTCGCTGCTGATTTCCGAAGTGTTCCAGCGCGGCGACCCCGACAACCCCGTGGCGTTGACGCTGGCGCCATCATCGGAGGATCTGACCGATTTTCTCAACCTGTTGCCCACCGAAGTCTCGGTTACGCCGACGGTGCAAATGGGCGATGGCGAGGGCACCGAGGTTATCGAGCCCGACCACTGGGTACAGATCGACGAAGTCAACTTCGTGACGCAGGGCATATTCCGGCTCAAGAATGACACCCGCATCGAGCCCGATCCGATTTTCCGCCGGCAGTCCGACGCAGAAGCCCGCGACCGGATCAGCGCCAATCTCGACAGCGCTTCGGTGGTTACCGAAATCGAGAACCACCTGCCTATCGGTGTCCGCGTCAGCTTGCGGGTAGCGCCCAACGCCGAAGATGTCTACGGCAGCGAGGATCTGTTCGAGAACAATCAGGCCAACGGCTACTTGCGCATCCCCAAGGACGGCGCCTTTGAAGTAGGGGCCGGCCAAGTCGATGCCAATGGGCGCGTCACCCAGAGCACCACCAGTCGGCAGCGGATCACCCTGTCGGACGATGACGCGCTGGTCTTCCTGCGCGAGGACGGCATCTACACCGGGGTGTTGATCGAATTGGACCAGACACCGGGCGACGTGGCGCTATTGGGTACCGATTTCGTCAATGTGGTGGCCGGGGCTGAGATTTACATGGAACTCAACGAAGACCTGGTCGAATAGGGGTATGACGATGAAACGCAATGGACTTATCGCATTGATGATGCTGCTTGTAGGCGGCACCTTTGTCCAGGTCGACGCCGTCCCCGGCGACGCTAACCCGCGCGCGATGGGCCTGGGGTTGGCCTATACCGCTCTGGCGCGGGGACCGGAGGCGCCGTTCTGGAATCCGGCCAACTTAGCGCTGTCGGGCCGCAAATTCGAATGGAATGTGGTCGGCCTCGGTGCCATGCTAGTCGCCGAGAACAACAGCTTCTCGGTCACCACTTACAACGACAACTTCACCGCCGCCAATACCAATATTTCGCCCAATGGTACGAAGTATTACATCAGTCCCGCCGACAAGGACAAGATCCTCGCCGATATCCCCGGTGAGGGCATGAAGATGAATTTTGACATCGCCCCGCTCGGTGCTATCGGCGTGCCGTTAAATGGCGGGGTGGCTTTTCCGATCGGCGATATTCGTTCGGCTATCTCCATCGGGCTGAATACCGGTTTCGAGGGCGAGATCCCGAAGGACATTTTCGAGCTCTTTCTCTTCGGCAATGAATTTGAAGAATCGCGCCTCGCCGCCGGCAAGAACGGGGGCTACGACATCGGCGACTGGGATGGTTCGGCTTGGGGGGTTGGTACCTTCAATTGGGCGGTGGCCAAGGCCTTTATGCCGACCGGGCTCAAGCCGTATCTGAGTGAATTTACTGCCGGCGCGACCTTGAAAATATCGGGGGGCGTCTATGGCGAGATTCTCGAATCGGGCGGTGCGGGATTGGTCTCACAGGTCAGCGGCGCCGCGATCGATACCTGGCTGGTNGCCCAGAGCGCTGAGCTCGGCACGGGNTTTGGCCTCGATTTCGGCCTGGCGGGCGTGACCAAGAATCGCAAGGCCACGGTNAGCGTGGGGGTGCTGAACCTCCTCGANACCTTTTCCTGGAGCACTGGTGNGCGNCNGGANTCGATTTTCGTCGGGACCAGCGATCTGCGTCTCACCCGCTTCGCCGACGAGGANTCNCGGGACATCGCCGACGTCCTCGACAACCCGGACTTCGACGGCGACGGTGANNCCGACTTCAACAAGCTGATCAGCGAAGACAGCTTNTCGCGTTCGCTGCCGGCGATGCTGCGACTGGGCGTGGCCTACGAGGCGATGCCGCGGATGACGGTGGTCGGCAACTGGGATCAGGCCTTTAGCGAGGGTTTCGGCGTCACCACGACGCCGCGGCTTTCCGGCGGTGTAGAATATCGCCTGGTAGATTGGTTCCCGGCCCGATTGGGTCTGTCATTGGGAGGGCGCAGCAGCGGCACGTCGATTGGTTTCGCTTTTGGTCCTTTTATCGTGCCCCATTGCAAGATCAGCCTGCTGGAGACCGCACTGGTCACCCGNGGCGGCTTTTTTCCGGGCATTGCCAAGGGCACCGCCATTTCGCTGATGATTTTCCGCATCGACCTCATTTAAGCTGCACGCAAGTGCAGGTGTTGCAAAAAAGGCCGGCTTTGCCGGCCTTTTTTTGTGAAAAATCGGTTCAGGGACTGGAATCGACGCCGATATAGTAGAACAGCGGGTTTTCACTCTTTCCGCCCCCAGGGAGCGGTTAACTCAAGGAGCTGTTCATGAATATCGGTTCTTCCCCTAGCCAAGGCCTGATCGGCTCGATCGACGTGACGAGGACGTCGCTGGAAATGCAGCAGACGCTTTCGACGCCCGATGGTGCGGCCGCGCGCACATTGCTGGTCGATGCCGTCGAGGTCAATATCCAGATCGACGGCGAATTTGCCAATCGGGTCCTACAGGATTCGACGGAGGACAAACTCAATGCGGCCTTCGCCACGGCCGGGATGGACACCACGGTCGATAGTCTCCTGCAGAGCGGCATGGACTTCTCGCCGGGTGCCACCGCCAAGCGCATCGTCGATTTTTCGCTGAGCTTTTTCGGTGCCTTCCAGCAAAATAACGCCGNCTTGGACGGCGCAGCGCAGATTTCCGGTTTCGCCGAGTTGATCAAGGGAGCGATTGAAGAGGGTTTTGCCAGCGCGAAGGATCTGCTGGCGGGGTTGGGCGAGATTTCCCCCGCGGTGCAGGCGGAGATCGATGAGACTTTTGATTTGACGATGCAGGGGATTGATTCCTTTGTCGAGGAGCAAATGGCGGCGCTGTCGGCGCAGGGTGAGGAGGAGGATCCTGTGGGTATCATTTAATTAGTAATTACAGTAGTTTAGGTGTAAAAAAGGAGCCGTTTGAACGCGGTTCCTTTTTGCGTTCTGGTNCGGTGCTGGGGCTTGCAGTGCGGGGGGCGGCCACAGGCAAAAACAGGGCCGACCGGAGCGGGCGANCTACCTACAGGCAATGCCTTGACAGAATGTGCCCTCGGCGAGATTGGGATAAGTGTGATATAATGTCACTTATTCAGGGGGAGGGGTGTCATATGGGCATTTCAGGGGGGGGTAAATNGGGAGTGGTACGGGTTTTGCGAATGGGGTTTAGGGCATATGACGATGGATGATGTCGANTNTTATCGGGTTTTGGTCGTGTCGCGGGATGTGAGTAGAGAGGACATTTTCTGCGCCTGCCAGTCGTCGGGCGTAGAGTGTGGTTGCAGGGGGCATTTTCCCGCCCGGCGGATATCAGTGCAAATTAACGCGAGGAAGGCAATATGAATACCAGCAAACTCACGCAGAAGTCGCAGGAGGCCCTGCAAGAAGCCCAGAGCCAGGCACTGCGGCGCCAGCACGGCGAAGTAGACGGCGAGCATTTGCTGCTGGCCTTGCTGGAGCAGCCGGAGGGCGTATTACCGNGCATCCTGCGGCGCATTGAGGGGGCGGAGCAGTCGCTGNGGCAGGCGCTCGAGCACGAGATGGACAGGCGACCGCGAGTAACGGGCGCCGAAGTCTACGCGACCCAGCGGTTGCAGAAGGTATTGCTCAAGGCCGAAGAGGAGGCGGCGAGTCTGAACGATGAATACGTTTCGGCTGAGCATCTGGCGCTGGCGCTTATCGCAGAGGGGCAGGACACCGCCTCCAGCGGCGCCCTGGACCGGGCGGGCATCACCCGCGACCGCTTTTTGCAAGCATTGTCCGTTGTGCGCGGTAGCCAGCGGGTGCAGAGCGCGACGCCCGAGGNGGCGTACGAGGCGCTGGAAAAATACGGGACCGACCTGGTGGCCAGCGCCAGGGCCGACAAGCTCGACCCAGTGATCGGCCGCGATGAGGAAATACGCCGCGTGGTGCGNATTCTCTCGCGTAAGACCAAGAACAACCCGGTGCTGATCGGCGAGCCCGGCGTGGGCAAGACCGCTATCGTCGAGGGGCTGGCGCAGCGTATTGTGCGCGGCGATGTGCCCGAGTGGTTGCGCGACCGCGCGGTATTCGCGCTCAATATGGGCGCGCTGATGGCCGGGGCNAAGTACCGCGGCGAATTCGAGGAGCGGCTCAAGGCCGTACTCGACGAGATCCGCAATAGCGAGGGGCGGATCTTGCTCTTTATTGACGAACTGCACACTATCGTCGGCGCCGGCAAGACCGAGGGGTCGGCCGATGCCGGCAATATGCTCAAGCCNATGCTNGCTCGTGGNGAACTGCGTTGCATCGGGGCAACGACCTTGGACGAGTACCGTCAAAACATTGAGAAGGACGCCGCCCTGGAGCGTCGGTTCCAGACAGTTCTCGTGGATCAACCTACGGTCGAGGACACCATATCCATCT